>NC_018022.1:307639-615278 GCF_000266905.1 Mycolicibacterium chubuense NBB4
CCCCGCCTGTGCTCAGAAGTGCTGCCGCAGCATCCAGTAGCCGATTGCGTGACCGAATTCTTCGTGGGTCGATGGCGTCATCGGGGGGTGGCGCTGGTTGGCCTCTGTCGCTCACGGGTTCACCTCGGCGATTGAATGTCGGGCGATGTTCGTGCATGACACTCTAACAGTTGTGGTACTAAGAGTATTGCAGCGAGACCGATAGTACTGGGAGTGGTTAGTGGCAGAACACGCGGCGCCGTCACAACGGCTGCCTTCTCACACCCCGACGTGCATGGGGTGCGGCCCGAACAATCCGCACGGGCTGGGTTTGGAGGTCTATCGCAGCGCCGACGTGGTGTATGCCGATGTGACGTTCGATGAGCGCCACATCGGGGCGCCGGGTTTGGCTCACGGCGGGGCGGTGGCGGCGGCATGCGATGACGTGCTGGGCTTCACCCTGTGGATCGCCGGCACACCGGCGGTCACGCGTGCTCTGACGGTGGAGTATTTGCAGCCGGTGCCGCTGCACCAGCCTCACCGCATCACCGCGCATATCACCGCCCGGGAGGGACGAGCGCTGCATGTCGCGGCGACGGGGATTCAGAAAGGCGTTACTCGGTTCACCGCGAATGCGGTGTTCGTCGTGGTCGACACCGCGCATTTCGTCGCTCACGGCGATATCAGCGGATTCGGTAAGCTTCTTGAGCAGTTTTCGCGCCACAGCGACGACAACGACCAGCCATCATGACTGTCGTCAGTGCGCGGGTGGGCGGCACAACCGGACAGACTCAGGGGGATTCGCTTGCCGGCCAGGCCAATACAGCTGGGGGGCTGCGGTCACGTGCCTCAGCACGTCGCCGGGAAGCGATTATGGATGCCGCGCTCGCTGTTGCTGCCACCGGCGGCTACGACGCGGTCCACATGCGGACAGTTGCCGAGCGGGTCGGTATCGCCGTGGGCACCCTCTACCGCTATTTTCCCGCGAAAACCCACCTGCTGGTGGCGGCGCTGATCCGAGAGTTTCAGCGCCTTGACGCCTCCGGTGACTGGGCCACCGGTGCCTCCACCCCGCAGCAGCGACTGGACCGGCTCACCGAGCACCTGCACGACCGCTGGCAGCGTGACCCGCTGTTGACCGACGCGATGACACGGGCCTTCGTGATGGCCGATACCCGCGCCGCCGCTGAACTCGACCGCGCCGCTGCGGCGATCGAAACGCTGCTGGCCCGCACCCTCGCCGGCGGTGAGCCCAGCCCGGCTGATCTGCAGGTCGCCGGAATCGTCGCCGACATCTGGCTGGCCAACCTGGTTGCCTTCATCAGCGACCGCGTGTCCGCGGCCGAAACCCGCGACCGCATCGATCGGGCCACCCGACGAGTCGTCTACCGGGCGAATGCGGGCAGCATTACACCCTAACGATACTGTCAGTATCGCAGCGATACCATCGGTAGTAATATTGGGGAAGTGGCTCACCGATGTGTCGAAGGAGACGGCCAAGTACACCCAATGGATCGAAGACTGCGTCGTATAACGCGTCTCTGTGCGTGACGGCTTGGTTCTGGACCTCGATGACTACAACGAAATCGTCATCTCGCGCCCCCTGACGCTGACCCTGCCCGCTGTCGACCGATTTCCCGTCGAGGCCGTCCTCATCGACCCTTTGCGAATCTCGGTGTACGAGCGGCCCTTGCTCAATTTGGCTGGCGCGGTCTGCACCCGGGCCTGGTCCGACGACGAGGGGGACTGCACCTGAGCTTTTCACGTGGACACCGCATCGACGTTGATCCCGACGCTGAGCAGACCGCGTGGGAGCTGTACGGCAAACGTCACGGCTACATGGCGTGCCTACCCCACGGCCGGGTCCGCGTGGTGCGCCACGACGTGCCTGAGGACGACAACGCCAACATCGTCAACCCGCGGTAGGCCGCCTTTTCGGGCGAGTTGGTGTCCGACGCACCAGGTCCGCCTTTGTGCTACATGATGTAGCGTAGCGATACTAACAGTATCGTTGACTCATGGAGGTTCGGTGACCGACGGCATGACTGATTCCCCCGGCCCCGCCTCGCAAACTCAGCGCCGCGGTAACGACTCTGGTGACCCGGCGGACAACCGCGAGTACAGCGCCCGGTTGGCTGCGCTGGCTCGATTCACCCTGCGGCGCAAAGCGCTGGTTATCGGGGCCTGGCTGGGCGCGGCCGTGGTGTTAGCGTTGCTGTTTCCGCAATTGGAAACCGTGGTGCGACAGCAGTCAGTGGACCTCATTCCCCGCGATGCGCCCTCCCTGCAGACGGTGGAACGCATGAGCACCGCCTTCAGCGAAGAAGGGTCGAAGACCCTGCTCTTTGTGGCTATGGAAGACCCCAACGGTCTGACGCCGGCAGCACGGCAGCGCTACGACGAACTCGTCGCCCGGCTGCAGGCCGAACACGACCACGTCCTGCTGGTTCAAGACCTGCTGGCCGATCCGGTCACCGAAGCACAAGCCCTCAGCCCCGACCGCAGCGCCTGGTACTTGCCGGTAGGGGTGACTGGCACATTGGGAGACCCCACCGCCGCCGCGTCGGTGAAGGCGGTGCGCAGCATCGCCGCAGAAGTATTTGCCGGATCAACGGTCACCGCGCAGGTCACCGGTCCGCCAGCGACGTTCAGCGACATGATCGCCTCCGCCGAGCATGATCTGCTGCTGATCTCGATCGCTACCGTCGGCATTATCGCGCTGATCCTGCTGATCGTCTACCGATCGGTGTTCACCGCGTTGCTGCCCCTGCTGGTGATCGGGTTGAGCCTGGCCGTCGGACGCGGTGTGCTCTCCGCGCTGGGCCAGATGGGCATGCCCGTCTCCCAGTTCACGGTTGCGTTCATGACCGCGATCCTGCTCGGCGCGGGCACCGACTACACTGTGTTCCTGATCAGCCGCTACCACGAACAGCGCCGCGCGCAGGTGCCCCCCGACCAGGCCATCATCCACGCCACCGCCAGCATCGGACGCGTCATCCTCGCCTCCGCCGCGACCGTGGCCTTCGCCTTCCTCGCCATGGTCTTTGCCCGACTCAGCGTCTTCGCCGCCCTCGGCCCGGCGTGCGCCATCGCCGTCCTGTTCGGCTTCCTGGCCACCGTCACCCTGCTCCCGCCAGTACTGGCGATCGCCGCCAAACGCGGCATCGGGGAACCTAAATCCGATCGCACCCGCCGCTACTGGAACAGCGTCGCCGTGGCCGTGGTCCGTCGCCCCGTGCCGCTACTGATCGTCAGCCTGGTCATCTTGCTCGCACTGTCCGCGGTCGCGGCAACCATCAAAATCAGCTACGACGACCGCAAAGGTCAACCAGCCAGCACCGCGAGCAACCAGGGCTACCAGCTGCTGGACCGCCACTTCCGCAAAGACATCGTCATCACCCAATTCCTGGTCGTCGAAAACCCTACCGACATGCGCACCGGCAAAGGACTCGCCGACCTCGACGAAATGGCCTCCCGCGTCTCCCAAGTCAGCGGCGTCACCAAGGTTTCCGGAGTCACCCGCCCTACCGGGGAACGCCTCGACCAAGCGGAACTGGCCTGGCAGAACGGTCAGATCGGAGACAAAATGGCCGGCGCCGTCGCCGAGGGCAACGCCCGCAAAGGCGATCTCGCCAAACTCACCGACGGCGCCGATCAACTCGCCGGCGGGCTGGCCCAACTCGACACCACGGTGCGCACCGCCCTGACCCCTCTCGCCGGAATTCTCGACCAAGCACAATCAGCAGGCACCCAAATCAACCAGTTCCGTCCACTACTGCAACAGCTTTCGGCCACCGCCCCGGCCGCCGATCAAGCCATCCAATCCGGCCCCGGCCTGCGACCGCTGGCCGAGCAAGCAGCGAACGCGATCACCATGCTCGACCCGCTCGTCGGCGCCCTCAACACCTCGCCATGGTGTGCGACCACACCGCAATGCGCCCAAATCCGCGACCAAGTACGAATCCTGACCACCCTGCGTGACGGCGGATTCTTCGACCAGATCGCCGCCCTCGGCGACCGCTACAACCCCGCCACCAACGCCACCGTCACCGGCACCCTCACCAACGTCGAAAACGCGGTCGCCGCGCTGGACAAGGCGTTCGGCGCCCTCGGCAACCCCGACGACCTCGCCGCCAACCTCGACCGCCTCCAAGACGGAATCGGCCAACTCGCCTCCGGCGCCCAAGCGCTCGCGACCGGTGTGCGCACCCTCGCCGACAGCAACATCGAAATGCTCTCCGGCATGAGCCAAATCGCCACCCAATTGCAAAACTCCGCACGCGCGGCCACCGACTCCGACTCAGCAAGCGGGTTCTACCTACCCGCCAACGCCTTCGAGAACAGACAGTTCACCGACGTCGCCAAACAATTCCTCGCACCCGACGGCAAGACCGCGCGCTTCATGATCGAAACCAGCTACGACCCCTACAGCGTCGAAGCCATGGACCTCGCCAACCAAATCACCCATACCGCCAACACCGCACGACCCAACACCTCACTGGCAGAAGCCACTGTCTCCGTCGCCGGGTTCCCCGCCGTGAACTCCGACATCCAACGACTCCTCTGGGCTGACTTCGCGCAACTGGCCATCGCCACCACCCTCATCGTCGGCCTCATCCTGGTCCTGCTCCTGCGCGCGCTGCTGGCGCCGCTCTACCTGCTCGGCACCGTCCTACTCAACTACCTGGCCTCCCTCGGCATCGGCGTCCTGGTCTTCCAATGGGGATTCGGCCAAGAAATCGCCTGGCCCGTACCACTATTGGCATTCATCATCCTCGTCGCCGTCGGCGCCGACTACAACATGCTGCTCGTCTCACGACTGCGCGAAGAATCCGGCGGTAACATCCGTGTCGGCGTCCTGCGCACCGTCGCCAACACCGGCGCCGTCATCACCTCCGCGGGCCTGATCTTCGCCGCCAGCATGTTCGGCCTCATGGTCGGCTCCGTCGCCATCATGATTCAAGCCGGCCTCATCATCGGCGCCGGGCTGCTACTCGACACCTTCGTCGTACGTACCCTCACCGTGCCCGCGATCGCCACACTCCTACGCGAAGCCAGCTGGTGGCCCCAGCGACCCACACGACAACAACCACTCCTCCCTTCGAACCCGGCGGAAGCACACCCATGACAAGGATCTTGGCCACCCTCGCTCTAATGATCGGCGCCGCGATTACCACCGCGCCGGCAGCCGGGGCCAGGACTCCGTGCTCCTAGGTGGTGGTGGTCATTTGGGATTCCTTCCTCGGGTTTGACCTGTTGCCTATAGTTTACGGCCAGTAAACTATAGGCAACACTTCGGAACCAGCGAAACGAGCGAATCCCAATGAATGCGGGCAACGACCAGCTCCCCGGCATAGCCGAAACAGACTGTGGGTCAACAGTTGTGATGAGTTACGGGATGGGCGTCGACTCCACGGTTATGGTGACACTTCACTGCTGTCGCAGAGGTCCCTAGCCAACGCCAGCTTCGCTGTGTTTGGCGTGTTCAGATCCCGGAGGATCTCAACCTTGCTCATGTACAAGACGTCACCGGTGAGAGCGCTCGGCGCACCTGGGCTCGGCGGTGACGAAGCCCAGGTGCTGCGTCGTGCCGGTGTAGGCGACGGGCTGCCGTTCCTACTCGGCCCCGACGGCTCGTACGACCTGGAGTTGAACCGGTTCGTGCGCGAGTTGGACGGGTGGGGTGTGCGCTCGGAACACACGAGAGAGGCGTACGCGCGTGATCTGATGTTGTTCGGCCGCTTCCTCCACGAGCACCGTGGTGGACGGTCCATCTGGGACGCCGGCCAGGACGATCTGCGCGCCTACAAGCGGGCGCGGCGGCGGACCAAGGGCTTCACGGTGTCCGCGTCGACCTGGAACAGGTTCATCGCGGCGCTAGACAAGTGGGTCAAGTGGGCGATACACGAGGAGCTGATCGAGGCCCAGCCGTTCCGCATGGTGGAGAAGACGGTGTTGACGCCCCGCGGGCTGGTACGGGTGCTGTTCAATGCCGAGCGCGAGGTCGAGGACAGCGCCGGGCCGGTGCGGTTCCTGGCCTACGAGGACTACCTGGTGTGGCGGGACGTCGGGTTGCGTGGCCAACTACCCGACGGCTCGCCGGACCCGAGTTGGCGCGGTCGGCACGGCGAGCGCAACGCGGTGTTCGCCGACCTGTTGGTCTGCACCGGGATGCGGCTGAGAGAGGCGTCGAGCCTCCTGGTCACCGAGGTACCGCCGCTGGCGCAGCGGCGGCTGACCGGAGACCTGAACCTGCCCGCGACGATCACCAAGCGCAGCCGGCCGAGGACGGTTTTCGTGTCGCGCCGCGTGCTGCGCGACCTGCACCACTACGTCGACATCGAACGCGACGAACTGGTCGAGCGCCGCCGGGCGGCCGGGGCTTACGGGTGTACGGACGCCTGGATGGGAGTTCGCTCCGCCGGCAAGACTGCGCTGACGCTCGTCGAGGATGGCCGCTCGCGGCCGTACTCGCGGGTGACGATCGAGGAACGGCAGCGACTGTGCCGGGTCGGCGACGACGGTCCGGGTGGTCCGTTGTGGCTGTGGCTCGGTGAGGACGGCTTGCCGCTGTCGCGGTCGACGTGGCAGGCGGTGTTTCGGCGAGCCAACGAACGGTGCGCCCGGTTCGGCCTGGACCTGGTGGTCCATCCGCACGCCCTGCGTCACACATTCGCCGTGCACATGCTCGGGCTGCTGCTGCGCCAGACCGTCCGCGCGTTGCGCATGGAGCCCGGCGAGACCCTGATGAGCCAGCAGGTGAAACGGCTGCTGGTCGGCGACCCGCTGCGCAAGTTGCAGCTACTGCTCGGCCATCGCCAGCGCGAGACGGTCTTCGTCTACCTCGACGTCCTGGACGAGGCGCAGGAGATCGTGCTGTCCGCGCTGCGCGAATGGGATGAACAAGCCGAAGCGCTGAGCAGGGTCCGGCTTGAGGATGGTGCTGCCGCGTGAACCGCACCGAGGGTGCCGGCTCCGGTCGCCGTGGCCGCTGGGCGGCTTTCCCGACCGAGGAGCAGATGCCCGCGCAACCCGCTCCTGTCCCGGACATCGGTCCGCTGGTGCTCCGGCTGCACCTGGATGGCGCCGACCGCACGTTCGACATGTCCGCGTGGCCATGCCCGCGGTTGACCCGCCAGCTTGCCGCGACGCTGCGCACGGTGGCCGCCGACGGACCCGAATCGAGTTACCAGGCGTTCAAGGTGAACCTGTTCTCGGTGCGGAAGTTCGTGCGGTTCATCACTGGAGCCGAACCGCAGAACGCCACCGAGGTCGAGTTCAGTGACCTGGAGGCCGAGCACATCGACGCGTTCGAGCAGGCGCTGATCGCCGAGTACGGACCGGACAGTGACCAGCCGCGCATCAGCATCGGTGTGGTGGTCCGGCTGCTCCGCGTGGCGTTCGACGCCAGCCCCACGACGTTCGATCCCGACCTGGCTATCCGGCTGAGGTTCCTCGGACGGGAAACCCGTGCCCGTCAGACGAGACCCTTGGATGCCTACCCGCAGAACGTGTTCGAGGCGATCAGGAACGCCGCGCTGGCGGATGTCCGCGCGATCGCGCGCCGAATACAGGATGGCGAAGCCCGAGCCGCGACGGGCCAGGACCCGAACGTCGGCGGTTGGGATGTGATCGAGAACGTGCTGTGGCACATCGCCCGTCACGGGCCTGTCACGATGCAGTTCCTGCGGCCCCTGGTCGGCAAGAGGCTGGGCAACGGGCGCCCGCTCAACGCGGCGCTCATCCTCACTCGGGAGGACAACGTCGTGTTCCTGATCCTGCTGATCTGCATGACCGGGCTTGAGCCGGAGTGCGCCAAGCGGTTGCAGGCCGACTGCTTGACCAACCCGGCCCGCGGGTTCGTGAGTGTCAACTATGTCAAGCGGCGCGCGCACGGTCGCCGGATCTCTAAGTCCATGCGGGTCAGCGATGGCGGTGCCCTGCACCATCCCGGCGGTCTGATCCGACTGGCGCTGCGGCTCACCGCGCGAGCCCGCGAGTTTAGTGGCAGCACCGATTTGTGGGTCGACTACGGAGACAAGGGCCTGCGGGACTCCTTCCCGCTCGGCGGGCAGGGTCCTTGGGGTCACGTGGACAACTGGCAGAAACGACACGGCATCGACCAGATGACCGACGCTGACGGAACGCCGGTGCGGCTGGATCTGCGGCGGCTGCGCAAGACCTACAAGTCCCAGCAATACCTCAAAGCCACCGGCGTGCTCGCCGACTTCACCCAGGGCCACACCGCCGACGTCGCCGCAAACCACTACGCAAACATCCCCGCCCACGACGAGCTGCACGACCAAGCCGTGGAGAACGGCCTGCGCGAAGCGCTGGACGTCGCGCTGCCGCCGCCGGTGGTACTCGACGAGGACGGCACCCGCCTCGATGCCGGAGAAGGGGACCTGCCACCCGAGCAGGTGCAGGCGCTGCTGTCGCGCGAGAGCGACGTGTTCCTGGCCTCCTGCCGCGACTTCTACGACTCGCCTTTCGGGGCGAAGGGCAAGCCGTGCCCGGTGTCGTTGTGGGGCTGCCTGGAGTGCCCGAACGCGGTGTTCACCACCCGGCACCTGCCGCAGGTTCTGACCTTCCTGGACTTCATCGAGCGCCAGCGGGAGGAGTACCCCGTCAGCGAGTGGAACGTGCGCTACGGCCTGGCGTGGGACCGGATCGTGCGCGGCATCCGGGCCAAGTTCCGAGACGAGCAGATCACCACCGCCCAGACGATCGCCGAAAGCGGTGGGGCACGGTTGCTGCTGCCGCCCGAGTTCTGGGAGGCCGTCGCGTGACCCGCGCCCCCGCACCGCGCCCGTCCGCCGCGCCGGAGCCATCGGCCGATCCCTGGGTGCTGCCCGAGTCCTTGACCACCGAGACAACTGGCCGCGGCCCCCGGTTCAGCGACGACATCTGGGATTTCCGACCGTTCGCGCCCCGCAGCAACGGCTACCTCCGGCTGGACTTCACCGAGCTGCCCGACGAGATCGCGATGCTCACGGCCAAGGAGTTCATCTACTCCCGCATCCACCGCGTGGTCCCGCTGTCCTACGGATCGCGGACCGCCCGACCGATGAAAATCACCAACACCTACAAGGACTTCATCATCGTGCGTCAACTGTTTACCGAGCTCGGCAAGCAGGGCGTGACGCGCTTGGCGCAGGCCCGCCAATCCCACCTGGACGCGACCGCACGCGTCTGGCGTGAGACCTGTGTGCCAAACACGCTGGCTGTCCGGATCGGCGTCATCCAGCACCTGGAGGCGCACAGCCCGTACCTGACCGCGGACCGCCTCACCGTCGTGCCCTGGAAGGGCCGCCCGGCCACCCAGGTCGCCGGGCGGCGACCGGACGAGGAGAACAGCACCCCGCGCATCCCCGAGCCGATCATGGCTCCACTGCTGCGCGCCGCCCTGTTCTACGTCCAGACCGCCAGCCGGGACCTCCTGGCCGCCCAGCGGGAAATCGCCGACCTGGAGCAGGCCCGAGCAGGCGGCCGGTGCCGGCATGGCGAGGCTGTCACCAAGATCGAGGCGTTCCTGGACCGCCGCCGTCAGGAGGGGCGAGGTGTTCCCGCACTGCCGCTGTACTGCCTGGCCCAGCGCCCGACCGCGCCGGTTGTCGACGGCGTCGTGCAAGCCCCGAACGCCGCTCTCGTCGCCCTGATGAGCGGAACCAACAGCTTCCAGGGGCATCCGACACGGCTGATGGAGCAGATCGGCGCCGAGATCGGCTACGAAGAGGGTGGTCTGGACACGCCGATCTCGACGTGGCCGGACACCGGGCGACCCTGGCGAGGGCGGCTGAATCACCGCAGCCTGCATGACGAACTGCACCACCTGCGCACCGCCTGCTGGGTGCTGGTGGCTTACTTGTCAGGACTTCGGGACATGGAAGTCCTGGAGCTGGCGCGGGACTGCGCTGTCACCACCACCACCGCCGTTGACGGCCGGACCCGCTACAAGCTGCGCGGCCGGGTCTTCAAGGGCCGCAAGCTCACCGGTGACGAGGCCGAGTGGGTCGTGCTCGACGCCGTTCACGAGGCGATCGACGTCCTGCTGCAGATCAACGACGACCCCACGCATCTGTTCGGTTACCGGCTCTGGCCCGCCAGCAAGCCACGGCTGGCGAACAAGCTCACCGAGCGCCTCGGTGGTTTCCGGGACCACGTCAACGAGCTGTTCGGTACCCAATCGTCCGACGGGGTGGCCGAACCGTTCGTCCCCGCCGACGGGGAACAGCAGTGGGTGTTCACCACCCGGCAGTTCCGGCGGAGTCTGGCCTGGCATATCGCACACCAGCCCTTCGGTGTGGTCGCCGGTGCCCGGCAGTACCACCACGCCAAGGTGACCATGTTCGAGGGCTATGCCGGGACCTCAGCCTCTGGGTTCGCCGCCGAGGTCGCCGCCGAGGAGGCGGTCGCCATGCTCGACTACGTGGAGGATCTTTACCGGGATTGGAACACCGGCGCCCAGTCCGGCGGTGGGGCGGCCGAGCGGATCAACGCCGAGTTCCAGCGCATTCGGCGCGAGCTGGGTGATCTCCCCGGCGTCGTGTCCGACGAGCTGCGGCTGCGGACGATGCTTCGGCATCTCACCAAGACGCTGCATCCCGGCGTGCTCAACGACTGCTTCTTCAACGCGGCGACCGCGGTCTGTGTCAAGCGAGCCAAGGTCGTCGGGCAGCCCGTTCCGCAGCACAACATGTGCCTGCGCTGTCCGAACGCCCGACGGTCCACAGTGCACCGGCCCCGGCTGGCCGCCGCCCGCAATCAGGCCCTGGATCTCCAGGCGTCCTGCGAGAAAGCCGGTCCGGTCCCGAAACTCCAGCAGGTCGCGCTCACCGGCTACATCACCGAGCTCGACCAGCTCATCGGTGATCTCGACAGCGAGGAGGCGCAGGCGTGACCCGCGTCGCTACCCAAGTCCGCCTGGAGCAGGCGCTGACCCGGCTGCTCGCCGGTCAGCCGACTGTGACCGACGGCGAGCTGACGGTCTCCAACCTGTGCCGGGAAGCCGGTGTGGGCCGCGACTCGTTCTACCGCTCGCCTCCGGAGTTCAAGGACGCCGTTGTTGCGGCACAAGCGAATCGAGAAGCCCAGCAACCTGAACTCGTCGCGCTGCGCGAGGAGATCACCGCCCTCAAGCGGGAACGCAAACAGACCGCCAGCGACCACGCCGCCACCGTGCGGGAACTGGAGGAGACGATCAGGGTCTACGCCAACCAGATCCAGGTCCTCGCCCTGCGCAACTCGGAGTTGGAGGACCAGATCCGACATCTGGCGCACCACGATCCCGACGTGATCTCGCTTCACACCCGGAGGTGACCCCCGTCCACCGACGCTGTGACACCGAGAGCGGCCGGGCGGTTTCTAGATGGCGAGCTGTTCGAGGGCGGCGAGGTACGCCTCGGTGTAGGTCGGGAATTGGGCGACGCCGTCGAGCAGGGTGTCGATGGAGATCTGGGCGCGGATGGCGAGGGCGGCGGTGTGGATCCATTCCCCGGCTTGGGGTGCGATGGCCCAGGCCCCGATGAGCGTCCGCTGGGTGCGGTCGGCGATGAGACCGAGGGTGCCGTCGGGGTCGGTTTCGTAAGTCCAGGGTCGCGCGATCGAGTCGGCGAGGTCGAGTTCGGTGGTGGCGATGTCGAGGCCACGCTGGCGGGCTTGGTCGGTGGTCAGGCCGACAGCGGCGATCTCGGGTTGGGCGAACACGACGCGGGGGATGCCGCTGTAGGTGGTTTGGCGGGGTGTGCCGAGGATGTTGTCGGCCACGACCCGTCCTTGGTACATGGCGACGTGGGTGAACAGCGCGACCCCGGTGACGTCGCCGAGCGCCCAGAGGCCGGCGGTGACGCGGCAGTGCTCGTCGACCTCCAGCGCGCCGCGCGGGTCCGGTGTGACCCCGACAGTCTCCAGGCCGAGCCCGTGGGTGCGGGGGCGGCGTCCGGTGCCGAGCACGACGACGTCGGTGCGCACGGTGGTGCCGTCGTCGAGGTCGATCACCGTATCGGCGCCGTCGCGGCGCGCGGCGGTGGCCTGCCGGCCGAGACGGACGTCGATGCCGTCGGCGCGCAGGTGGGTGGCGACGATGTCCCCGACACGGGGGTCTTCCCGGTCCAGCAGCCGGTCGCCGCGCTGGATCAGGGTGACCCGAGCGCCCATGCGAGCGAGGAATTGGCCGAGTTCGATCCCGACGGCGCTGCCGCCGATCATCACGATCCGCTCGGGGATCTCGCGCAGGGTGGTAGCTTCCCGGTTGGTCCATACGCTGACCTCGTCCAGGCCCTCGATGGGTGGGTGGATCGCGTCGGAGCCGGTGGCGATCACCACGTGCTCGGCGGTGAGTTCCCGGCCACCGGCCCGTACCCGCCACGGGTCCCGGCCCACCAGGGCTGCGGTGGCCTTGATAACCGTGACGCCCTGCTTCTCGTATCCGGTGACCTGCTCTGTGTCGTCGAGGTGGCGGATCATGTAGTCGCGGTAGTCTCGCAGTGCCGCCCAGTTCTGCGCCGGAGTGGACAGGCCGGCCGCGTGGGCGGCTTCGGCGCGGGCCTCGGGTGGGCGCAGCAAGGTTTTGGACGGGATACACGCCCAGTAGGCGCACTCCCCGCCGATCAGTTCCTGCTCGATCAACGCGACCCGCCGTCCGCCCGCGTGCAGGCGCGAGGCGGCGGTCTCGCCGCCCGGTCCGGCGCCGATCACGATTACATCGAAGTCCGTACTCACAGTGGCTGTCCCTTCTCGGTGATGGCGGTTCGGGCGGCGCAGGTGGGCGTCAGCAGCACCCGCCGGGCTCGGGCTCCTCGGATTGAGCGGCGTCCAGCTGCCGGCCGAGTTGATAAGCGTCGGCGACTGGGAGGACCGATCCGCCGGGGTGCTCAGCGAGCCAGGGCGCCGCGGCGTCGGCGTCGGCGAAGAAGTGCACGTGGTTGCAGAAGGAAGCCCGTACGGAGACCAAGTCGTCAGGCGTGACGATGGAGACCATCGCGGTCTGGGGCTCGACATCCCTGACTCGGTCGGGCTCGACGGTGAGCCGTATCGGGGCACCGGTGCTGTGGCAGGGGGATTCAACCTGGGCGGATTGGCCGAGGGTGGCGGGGAAGATGAGGGTGTCCAGGGCACACCAGGTGTAGAGCTGGTGGCCGTCGACGGTGAAACGGTGCGGGGTCGGGCGCAGCGTGATGCCGTAGCCGACGATCCGTCCGGCGTCGTCGTATTCGGTGTCGCGCAGTCGGCCCACCGCCTGCGCAACCTCGTCACCGGCGCGGCCGGTGGCGGCCGCGAGGTCGGCAATCGTGAGGGGTTCGCCGCGGGCCAGTTGCCGCAACAGCGGCTGCCATAGCCATCCGGCCGGGCTGTCCTGGCGGGAGAAGACACTATCCATAGTGGACACCACGGTGTCCAGGTCATTCGTCATCGGGATTGTCCTTCCGAGAGCAGGGTTTCAGGAGGCGCAGCAGGAGAGTTTGGACACGTCGCGGGTGAAGGTTTGGGCGGCGAGTTTGATGCCCTCCGCCATCGTCAGATAGGGGCACCACAGGTCGGCCATCTCGTGCACCGTCATCTGGTTTGCCAGCGCATAGACAGCGGTGGCGATGACGTCCCCGGCGCCCGCGGCGAGCACGTGCGCGCCGAGCAGCCGCCCGGAGCCTTGTTCGGCGACGAGCTTGATCGCGCCGCGGGTGTCGCGGTTGACCAGCGCCCGCGGCACGTACTCCAGCGGCAGCACCCGGCACTTACAGGCGTAGCCCTGCTCCACCGCTTGGACGTCGGTCAGCCCGGCGGAGGCGAGACTGGGCGTGGTGAAGGTGACCGCGGGCAGGTGATGGTAGTCCAGGGTGCGCCCGGCGTCGCCGAAGGCGTTGTCGACCACGACGCTGCCATGGGCCCCGGCGACGTAGACGTACTGCGGGTGCCCGGTGACGTCCCCGGCCGCCCAGACGCGCGGGTTGTCGGTGCGCAGATACTCGTCGACGACCACCTCCCCGCGATGCCCGGTCTTCACGCCCACCGCGTCGAGATTGAGCCCGGCGGTGACCGGGTTCCGCCCAGTCGCGAGCAGCAGCCGCTGCCCAGTCACCCGCTGCCCACCGGCGGTGACGACGACGCCCGAACCATCGGCCTCAACCTCAGTGGCGCGCTCGGCGATCACGGCGATGCCGTCGTCAGCGAACACCCCGGCCAGCAGGCCGGCGAGTTCCGGTTCGGTGTGCGGGGCGAATCGGCCCACGATGCTCACTCGGACGCCGAGGTGGGCGAACAGTTGCGCCTGCTCCAGCCCGACGTAGCCGCCGCCGACGACGACCAACGACTCGGGCAGTTCGGTCTGCTCCATCGCGGTGGTCGAGGTCAGGTAGTCCACCCGGTCGGCTCCGTCGAGGCCGTCGGTACGCGGGGTGGAGCCGGTGGCGATCAGGTAGTGCTCGGCCTCGACCCGGACGTGGCCGCCGTCATGCAGGTTCACCTCCAGCGCCGGTCCCTCGATGAACCGGGCCTCGCCGGGCAGGATCTCCCACCCGTACTCGGCGGCCAGGTCGACGTACTTCTCCGCCCGCAACCCTGCCACCAGCGTGTCCTTGCCACCGATCAGCGCGGCGGCGTCCACCGGGCCCGCGCTGGTGGAAATCCCCGGAAAGTGCTGGTCCAGCGCCACATGGCGGGCCTCGGCCGCGGCCAGCAGTGCCTTCGACGGCACACAGCCGACGTTGACGCACGTCCCGCCAACGGTGCCGCGCTCGATCATCACCACGCTCTTGCCCTTGCCGCGGGCCGCGATCGCCGCCGCGAACGCACCCCCACCCGAACCGATCACCGCCAAGTCGTACCGCACCAGCGATCTCCTCCCACTGACATATTCGTCTTCCCGGATGCATAGATGCTAACCTAAGATTCGTACATCCGGATACGACAGACACTCGATGTGAGGACGGCGACCGTGGCCGACGCTTCCGAACGCAGCAGCACGCTGCTGCCCACCGAGCCGAACGGGGTGGAGATGATGGCGAAATTCTTCCGCGCCCTCGGCGACCCCGCCCGGCTGCGGCTGCTGGAGTTCCTGCTGCACGAGGAACACGCCGTGGGCGAATGCGTCACGCACATCGGCCTGTCCCAGGGCCGGGTGTCCAGTCACTTGGCCTGCCTGTCCGACTGCGGCTACGTGCAGCTGCGCCGCCAAGGCCGCTTCGCCTACTACCGGGTCACCGACCCCCGCGTCGCGGAACTGGTGCTGCTGGCGCGCTCGCTGGCCGCGGACAACGCCGCCGCCCTCGCCGCGTGCATGCGCATCACCGCCCCGAACGCCTGACCAGCCGAGGAGACCGCCTCCATGTCGACCAACCCCGGCTCCGAGAGCAAGCGCACCGCGCTCGCCGCCGCCGGTTTCCTCCTGGTCCCCATCGTGTGTTGCGGCCTGCCGGTGCTGATCGCCGCCGGAGCCCTTGGCGCGGTGGGCTCGGTACTGGGCAACCCCTGGGTCATCGGCACCGCCGTCGTGGTGGTCCTCGCCGCGGTGACGCGGTTCGCGCGCCGGCGCGTCACCCGACACGGCGCCACCCGAGACAACTCGTGCTGCCCGCCCGTGCCACCCGCCCGCGACCAGCCCGATCGGCCACACGAGTCCTCCCACCCCAACCAGGAGTCCTGACCCATGCCTGACGCACCCGCCCCGACCGGACCTGCCGCGCCGCGCTCTCGTCGACGACTCGTCACGATCGCGCTGACCGTTATCGCCGTCGTCGGGATCTCCGTCGTGCTGTATTCGGCGTTTTCCCCGTCGAGCAAGCAGACCGCGTCCCCACCCGCTGCCGACGGCAGCGCAAAGGCCGGGACCACTGCCGCTGCGGGAGCGTTCACCGCCCGAACCCTGCAGGGCGTGCAGGTCGCGGTGCCCGGCTCGCGGCCCAGCGTGCTGTTCTTCTTCTCCGTCGGGTGCGGCGGTTGCGGTCCGGCCACCCACACCCTCGCCCAGGTCCAGCAGGCGGTCGGCACGAAGGCGAACTTCGTCGCCGTCGACATCGGCCCCGGCGAAACCGAGCAGGACATCACAGACTTCCTCACCGCCAACCAGGCCACCAGCCTTGCCTACGCCAGCGACAGCAACGCCACCCTGATCAGCGCCTACCAGGTCACTCAGCTGTCCACCGCCGTCGTGCTGGACGCCTCCGGCAAACCGGTGTTCCGCGCTGTCGAGCCCACCGCCGATCAGATCCGTGCCGAACTGGCCAAGGTGAGCGCGTGATCGGCCCGCTGTTGGCGCTCGCCTTCGGCGCCGGGATGCTCGCCCCGGTCAACCCCTGCGGCTTCGCCGTACTGCCCGCCTTCCTCGCCTACGCCGTCGACACCGGCGACGGCCAGGCGGACGCGCGGCCCGGCGCTTTGTCCCGGCTGGCCGGTGGCCTGCGCGCCGGGCTCGCGCTGACCGCCGGGTTCGCCGGCACCTTCACCGCCATCGGACTACTACTGGCCCTCGGCTTGCGTTCCCTGACCGGTGTCATCCCGTGGCTGGCCGCCGCGCTCGGCGCGATCCTGGCCGTGGGCGGCCTGGCCATGGTCGCCGGCGGACACCTGCCGCTGCGGCTACCCACCCGCCGTTCCGGCACCCCGCGGCAGGGGCCCAGAGGCATGGTGGCCTTCGGCGCCGGGTACGCACTGGCCTCCGCCTCCTGCACGCTCGCGGTGCTGCTCGCGGTCGTCACCCAAGCCCTGGCCAGCACCAACATCTCCGGCGTCCTGGTCGTATTCGCCGCCTACGCCGCCGGCTCCGCCACCCTGCTGCTGTCCCTCGCGCTATTCGCCGCATTCGCCAGCGGCCTGATCAACCGGTTCCTCCGACGGCTGCTGCCCCACATGAACCGCATCACCGGCGCCGTGCTTGCCCTTTCCGGCGGCTACCTACTCCTTTACTGGCTGCCACAACTACTCGGCGGGCACCCCGGCATCGGCGCACTCACCGGCGTCGTCGGCACCGTGTCAGCCTGGATCACCGGACACCAACTTGCGATCGCCATCACCGCACTCGGCCTCATCCTCGTCACCGCGATCGCCACCCTCACCCGCCGCGAACGCCGCCACACCACCACCGACACCGCCGACGACTGCTGCGCACCCAGGCCACAGCCCGAAGAAAATGCGGACCAGGTAGGAGGACCCGGCAGCAGGTGACCTGCCTGCCGGGATCCAACTGGCACGCGGGCCTCTACGATGCGAGCCCGAGGCGGCCGGATTGTCCCCATGGGAGTCCGGCAGGCGGCAAAGCCTTGCTGTAGAAGCAAACCACCACAGTCGACGACGCAGGGCTGCGGACTCTGCATGCCTCCATCTTCACGGAGAATTGCGCAAGCATCGCCCCGCACCACGCCGCCGGTTGCTGAACCGTCGGCATCCGCGAACGCATCGCCCAGCGGGGCGGCGTCTGGCACAACACAGTCTTTTATCGAACGCCGCTCAGCCGTCCGATGATCGGTCGGCCCAGTCTGACTGGACATTTGCCGCAACGAGTGGCCATTCCGCAAAGGCTCGGCTACCGCCAGTTCGCAACGCGGCCATCAAGAGTTCAGTGAGACATGAGGGTCCTTGAGCGGCTACTTCACCGTTCGATGATCGGGCAGATCGATCTGTTCGGTTCCGACTCGGTATCGGCTGCCACGGCGGTGTCCCGACTGGCGGTGAGGCTCGCACGCAGCGCCAGCAATTCGGTAATGGTGTTGTCGATCTCCGCGATCCGGGCGTCGAGTAGATCCCGTACGGCTCCGCACGGGGTGGGACCGGCGCGGCGGAGGGTGAGGATGGTGCCGATGTCGTCCAGGGGGAGGTCCAGGGCGCGGGCGCGGCGGATGAAGGTGAGGGTGTCGACGTCGTCCTGGTTGTAAAGGCGGTACCCGGCCGCAGTGCGCTGGGCGGGCGGCAGCAGGCCGCGCTCCTCATACAAGCGCACGGCCTTACGGGTGAGCCCGGCCGCCTGGGCGGCCCGCCCGACGGTCATCGCCTGGGCCATCGTCTGCCTCCTTCGCGTCCCGGCCGCTCGCCTTGACCTTCACCTGGGGTGAAGGTTTTAGCGTCTCCAGTGTAGGACCGGAAACCGAAGGGAGGCGCAGGTCATGGCAATAGTCGAGTGCGAGGTGTACCGGCGCCCGGACCCGGAGCGCGGATGTGAGATGACCGTCACCAAGGGCGCCGTCCCAGGCCACGGTCGCGACCGCAACCCCACCTGTTGCTGCGGGCACACCATGGAGAAAGTCCGCTGAGCCGCGGCCAGCCAGGACGTGCGGGCACCGGGCTGCGCCAGGTGTTCTCCCATCCTGGTTACCGCCGGTTGTGGGCGGCGCGCACCGCTTCTGCCTGGGGTGACGCGTTCGCCACCGTGGCGTTGGGCCTGCTGGTGTGGGACCGCACCGGCTCCGGGCTCGGTGTGGCCGGGGTGATCGTCGCGGAGATCGTCCCGGTGCTGCTGCTGGCACCGTTCGCTGGGGTGGCAGTCGACTGGTTCTCGCCGGTGCGGGTCATGGTGGTTGCCGACTTGGCGCGCGTGCTGGTGGCTGCGGGGCTACCGCTGGTCGCCGGCTCGGTGCCGGGCATCTACGCGGTGGCGTTCGCCATGTCCGCAGCGTCGGCGTTGTTCAATCCGGCCGCCAGTGCCGCGCTGCCCGCGCTGGTGAACGAGGAGGAGTTGATCGCCGGGAACTCGGGGATCTGGACCGCCGCGGTGCTCTCCCAGATCGTGCTCGCCCCGGCTGCGGGTGCCGTGGTCGCGACCGTCGGCTATGGCCTGGCGTTCTGGGTGAACGCAGCGAGCTTCGCCGTCTCGGCGCTGCTGCTGTCCCGCCTGCACCTGCTGCGCCCGGCAGCCGATGCGGCCCGTGCCGCCTGGTGGCATCAGGCCCGAGACGGCATCAGGGTGCTGGCCGGGCACCGGGTGCTGCGAGCCTTGGCCGCTGGTCAGGCCCTGGCGGCGTTGTCGGCCGGAGCGACCAGTGCCCTGCTGGTTGTGTTGATCCGCGAGCGCCTGGGCAGGGGCCCCGCCGGATACGGAATCGCGCTGGCCTGCATCGGCGTGGGCGCCGCAGCAGGCCCGTTACTGCTGACCCGGCTGATCACCGATCCTCGCAAACCCGCGTTCATTTTCGGACCCTATCTGTTGCGCGCCGCCGTAGATGCCGTCCTTGCGAGTGTCCGCGTCCCGGTGGTGGCGTTGGGCAGCCTGGCCGGCTACGGCGGGGGCACCTCTGCCGGCGCAGTCACCTTCAACTCGCTGCTGCAGGCCGAAACCCCACCCGCCGCACGCGGCCGGGTCTTCGCCGCCTTCGATCTGATCTGGCAACTCGGCCGCCTGGCCTCCCTCGGGCTGGGTGGGTGGCTGGCTGATGCGGCAGGGATCACCGCCGTCTACGCCGCAGGGGCTGCACTGCTCGTCGCTGCCGCTCTGATCGGCCGAGCCGGTCTGACCGACCATCGCCACCACCAAGAGAAGAGGCGCTGACGCGAGGACTTCGGCGCCGGCGACGACGCTCGGCCACTGGCATCAGTCCGACGAACAGAGCTCCGACTCCGCAGCGATCACCAGGGGCCGGCTGGAAAATCGCCATTCACACCAGGCCCGCCCTTGGAGAATCCCGAGGTAGGTTCCACCGAGGCGCCGCCGCCCTGCGACACCGTTCCTTCTGCGACAGCTTGACTGTTTACATAACCACCGCCATATTGCTCCGGTGGCTCACCGACCCGTCGAGCCGCGACTTCGACCTACGAGACCTCATCGTCATCTCGGCCGACACCGGGGGAGAGTTCGAGCAGACGATCCGCGACGTCGAGGAGATCGTCCTTCCCGCGTTGCGCCGCCACCACGTTCGCTTCATCCAGGTGGGCCGCTCACAGCGCAAGACCACCGCCAGCGGCGAAGGCGTCGAGGTCCTCCAGGACTCCACGGAGCCCCAACGTCTACACACTGCCGCCTACTCGTTGCCGACGAAATGCTCTCGGCCGGAACGCTTCCTCAGATCGGCGGCACGCGGATGTGCTCCATCCATGCCAAAGGCAACTGTCTGGATCCGGTCATTGCCGCCGTGACCGCCGGTCGCCGCTATCGTCACGTCGTCGGCTTTGAGAACGGCGAATCGTCACGGGCGATCAAGGATGCGTTGTTCAACAACGATCGCCGCACCGGCTGGTATCCGCTTCGCGAGTGGGGCTGGGACCGTGCGCGTTGCGTGGACTTCATCGCCCAGCTCACCTCGCGCCAATGGACAAAATCAGCCTGCGGCTTCTGCCCGTTCGCAATGCGCACAGACTCGGGCCGCCAGGCGGTTATCGAGCGTTACCGCAAGGAGCCGCGGGCCGATGCACAAGCGCTGTTCCTCGAGGCCGTCGCGCGCAGCCTCAACGAGCGCCAGACCCTCATTGAAGGCAGCACGGTGGCCGACCTGGTGGCCAGCGCCGGCCTCGTCCAGGCGCAGTCGCAGTTCGCCGCGATGCTCGACGAGTCCGAGCACGCCGTCTACGAGGTCCGCCGCCTTACCCGTCGATCGTCGGTCCGCGCCCATGGCCGGGGGATCACCGCGCGCTCCGTGCGCGCAGTGGCACGCGGCACCCGGGAGCAGATGAACAAGGCTCTTCGCGAGTGCGTCGGTGAATGCCGGATCGGGGCCGATGGGATCACGCGCCAGGTGCTCCGCGAACGTGTAGGTTCTCAAGTTTGGCTGCAGGAGCACGCGTCTCTGACCTGGACGGTTTTGTTCCGTGTCACAGCCGCCGCACCGACGTTTGTCTCACGAAGCGCTGCATTTCCTACACGGCTCCCCAGCAGAGCACTGAGCAGACCTGGAATTATGGGAATCTCGCCGTCGTTTGGCCCTTCGGAGTGAGATGGCCAAGCTCAATGGATTCCACAAGATCTGTTGGCTCTCACTCTGCGCTGCATCTGCTCGCAACGTCGAACTGCTTGTGTGCCTTCGCTCAGGCCGTCGGCGCGTCAGTCGAAGACGGTGGTCGTCGATGCATTGTTTCCATTGCGGCCCACTCGTTCGATCTAGCGGAGCCCAAAGGTACGGATCGAGGCCTGCCCGGTTTCGCCGATGTAGAACGCGAACGCGAGCTCAGCCAACGCCCTGTTTGCGTTGTCCGCGCTGACGCGCGGTTCAATTCCGTTCTCCATCCTGCTACCCGCCATAAGCGCCAGCGGTACGCCGCTATAGTCGCTGTGTACCTTGTCCAGGCTCAGTTTGTAGGCGTCGATGTTGGCTAGGTAGGCCGACAGGAAGATCGCATAGACGCCTGGCTTACTGTCAACCTCGATTGGCGCAGTAGCGTCAAGGAGTTTGTTTCTCTTCGGTGTCATGTCGACATCGAAAACCCTGCCAAGTTGAATCATCGAGGACCGGTATGAGCGTACCGTCATGAGTTCGGACGTTAGCCGCGGGTTCGGCCCAGTCAGATTCACACCTGGGTGCACCGCTTTGTCGCGGAAGTCTCCAAATCGGAGGTACTGAACCACGTTCTGCTGCCAACGCGAATACTCCTGGCTAGCAAGGAGTTCGGCCATGTCTCTGGTGAGTTCATCAATGTCGGCGTCCGAACTCCCCAGGCCCGCCGTTCCTTCGAACGCCGCACCCGATTCCCCAACAACCTCACCCAGGTCAGCCAGTGAGACACCAATATCAGCAAGGCCCGTCGACTCAAAAACCGGTACCGGCAGGGGTGACGGAATCACGCGCCTCTCAACAGCCCCCGTCGTTGGCCGACGGATCTCATAGCGCAGCCGGTAGGTACCTGCGTCGGTAGGTGTAACTGACGACACAAGGACGTAGCCGAATGTGTCGCTCGAGGCGTCCACGTCGCGCGTCCTAACTTCCCAAGAACCGTCTGGTTGCCAAACCTCACGGAATTCAAGGGTGCATACGGGAGCGTCGTCGTCGGCGGCGACCGAGAAGAGGTGTCGGAAGGTCCGCCCGCTGTCTGGGCTCAAATGATCTGCGCCGCAGATGTTCTCGACAGTACCACCGGCCGCGTTCACGCCGAACCCGCCAGCAGGATGGCTCGCGCGAAAGGTCTCGATCCGCATAAGCGGTCCCCCGAAATCGGTATCACGACAGTCGAGCATTGAGTAGTTGCCGTCGTTCTGGACCGACGCGTTAACTTGCCGAATTGCCATCGTTTCCCCCTCTTAAATCGACGTCGAATTGTAGATCTGCGCGCCCCCTCACAGGGCACGTTTCGACGGACTGGGCGCGGCGCATCTAACGACGTCGATGTCAGCGGCGACGAGTGCTGCGTAGCGAAGACGTTGCATCAAGGAGTCAACCGGTGGTCCAGCGAAGCGTCCGGGGGGCCTGTCCAGCGAAGACTCGCCGCTATCGGATGGCAGCAGACCCTAGTTTCGAGCACCCCGCGACAGAGGGTCGTGGCCTCACCTCAACCCGTCAAATTGACACCGGAGTCAGAGTAACCAGATCGGCGCCCTGCTGTTGCTGGCCGTGATGTCGTTTTCGGTGACGTATTCTCGGCTGTTGCGCTCAAGAGGCCCCCAGCTAGCAACCCATTTGGTTGGATACTCTGCATGCTGAAGTGGGAGTTCGAACACCCGAATTAGCGGGCCCGGAGTTGGGCACCCTCGCGTGCCTTCTCCCGGTCCACCGCAGCGGAATGGACGTGCCCTGTTGCAACGCGGATACAGCATCCGTCACTGGTCCTGAGTGCGCGCGTCTCAGCCAACCTGCACAAGTGCAGTGCTGGTGCAGTCAGTCGTGAGAAAGTGCAGTCAGATTTGAGAACCTACAGAACGGGGCGAGCAGCTGCCGGCGTTGGAGCACTTCTTCGTGGTGTGTCCCGCCGTGGTGGAGGACAAGGCACGTCCGGGGTTCGAAGCGTGGTGGCAGGAGGCGACCAATGATGCTGTGCTGTTCTGAGAGCCCTCGCGCCTACGATGGCGGTGTAACCTATAGGAGATACCGCCGGAGGGAGCTGGGCATGGACGGCAATGCGTCCACGGACGACGGTTCGGAGATCATCGCCGCCCTCGGTGCGGCCATCCGTGAACACCGCACCGCCGCCGGCCTTTCGCAGACCAGGCTTGCCCAGCTCGCGGGAATCAGCCGGGTATATCTGAACACTGTCGAGGCGGGAAACAAGTGCCCGACCGTGGTGGTGCTGGTGCATCTGGCCCGCGCCCTCGGCGTTGAACCTGCAACCCTGTTGGAGACCCAGACGCTCAGTACGGCGCGGCACTGAGGTAGCGCTGCCACTCGATGCGCTGAATCAGCCGGCTGGTCGACGCGTAATCGGGCCTGCCGTCTTCGTCGGCTCCGGTCTGAAGGAGCGCCACCAGTTCGTCGGCCGCGCGCAGCTCGTAGCGGGCCGCTGGCGCTGCGGATAGCTCGGCGGCGGCAATGGCGTCCTGGGCGGCGAACAGCACGGCGGTCACTGCCGCGTCGTGGTCATCTGCGGTGCCAATTGTGGTGTCGATTCGCTGAGGTGCGGTGGTGGTCAGCGACCAGGGCACAGTCATGGTGGGGGCCTCTCATCGGTGGGGGAGTTCTCGACCTACAGCGATTGTGCGGCCTGCAACGCCAAACGCCGGGCCTGCTATCCGTGGTTGTGGATAACAGGCCCGGCGTCGGGTCGGTTGTGGATAACCGCCTACGTATTCGGCGGCGGCGTGTAGTCCTTCTCGCCGGGGTCCTGTGCATGCTCGGGGCCGTCCAAGAAGACACTGGTCGCGGTGTGATGCGCGGCCTGCAGAATCTCCACCGCACCGATGCATCCGGCCTGGTCAAGAATCTGGAAAGTCACCGGGCCCATGTGAAGGTCTAGCCACTTGAGTTGGCGCTTGCGGTCCCGGGAGAGTTCTTGGCGGGGAACGACCGCGTAGGCGGGTCGCCGGGTCCAGTCGATGGCCACGGTGGGCAGGGCGAACGGATCGGCTGCCGCCGGGGCCGGTGCCGGGATCTGGCGGGGGATCAAGGTCATCGCCGCGCGGGCCGCGCTGAAACCTTCGAGCACACCCTGGCAGGCCTGCGCGTTGAGCATCGTCATCAGGATGCCGCCCCATTGCAGCCGCAGCCGGGCGTTGGGTGAGCACGCGTGGTAGACGGCAAGGTCGCCGTCTTGTTCGCCCTGAATGCGAATCATGGTGTGGCTGACCAGAGCCGCGGGGGTGAGGTGGGCTTCGGTGAGGCGAGTCTTCATGGGTCTAACCTTTCGAGTGGGTGTTATCTATAGTTGACAGTCTATCGTGTAATGCGTTGACTAGCAATACTTTTCGGTCATCACACGAAACGCATCCACCCACCGAGGCACCCTCATCCTGGCCTTTCGTTTCCTGCCCCCGACCTGCCGGCGGGTCGGGCAACCCGTCTCAGAGCTGCGGCGCGGCGGCGCACGAAGCAACCAACGGCGGACGGGCCTGCATGCAAGCGGCCTCCACCCTCGGAAAGAAAGTGGGCGGCGATGTTGGCTCTAGTGGTGGACGTGGCCGCGCGGACCTCCGTAGCGTCCGCGTCATGACCACACCGGTACCGGCGAGTCTGCAGAGCGCCGAAAGTGACCTGCACACTGCGCAATCCGAGACCGACCCGCACCGCCAAGGCCAGTACGCCCGGTCGGCAGCCGACACCGCCGCAGAGGTAGCAGTAGACCACGCGACAACCAGCGCAGACCGTGAGCGAGCGCTAGCCGTCATGCAGGACGCCCTCGCCCTCACCGCCCGGAGTCTGCTCCGCGAAGCTCAGTCGACCCTGGCCGACGCGCGCGGCAGCACCGAACCGCGGCGCCGGCGCGAGCTGGCGCGCTCGGCGGTCAGCAAGGCGCGCCAGGTCGCACGCCAGAGCGACCTCACCGACGAGGAGCGAGCAGCCGCACGCCAAGTCATCGGACACGGACGCATGCTCGCCACGACAGTCAATGCCTCCGTCAAGCGGCAGCAGGGCATCGAGCGCGAACGCGACCAGCCCGACATCGCCATTTGACCCCCTGGTCGGCCGGTGCGGAGGTAGCGCCGACCACGACGCGGGGATCGACTACGTAACCTCATCCGCGTGGGAACGGACGACGCCGCAGGGGCCCACGGACCAGTAGGGCTCAGTGCCGACTGCCTCGGCTGGGCCCGCACCGCGCACTACCTCGCCGCAGCCGCCGAGGACGGCGACCTTCAGTTGCGCTCCGAGGCGGGTGCCCCGACCCGGTATTTCGTCCGGCGCCGCGGCCCGGACCGGCTCGAACTCACCGAAGCCGTCGACCACGATGCCGAATACCCGATGCTCTTTGTTGCCGAGGTCGACGTCCTGGAGCGCTACCTCGTCGGGCTGTTCGCCGACGACATCCGCGAGGACCTCGATTTGCCGCAGCTTGAACTGAGCTGGAGCGCAGCGGATTTGGCGGACGGCTACGAGCTGAGCGACATGGTGCGTGGGTACCGGACGCTCAAGCGGACTGCCGGACGCCCGATCGCCGCAGCGCCAGATCCGACGCTCAGCTTGCTCGCCTTGGTCCCGCTATCGCATTACATGCACTGGCCGATCCCAGATCTCAAACGCTCGTTCCTCAACCCCACCGGCAAGCCGCTGTTGCGAGCTGGCCGCTATGCGCCTCGAACGGGCTCCCGGCGCCGGTGACCGCGCGAGAGACGGCGGGCTGTGGGCCCCGCCAGCGCAGCCGTCCGCAGCTGGCTAGGTGCGTAACCTCGAAGGGGTGGAAGGGCCACGTAGAGCAGCGCAGCGCCGGCAGGCTCCGGCGCCGATGTTGGCGACGCTCGGACGTCCGCCGGCTGGTGATGATTTCGCAGTCGAAGTGAAGTATGACGGGCAGCTTCTCTGAACTTGTCAACGACGGCCAGATCACGGCTCGCCAATTGCCCAATGGCGAGGCGTTCGCTTAGGCCGGCCCCTCGGCCGTCAGTCCGCGGTCTCCGGCGTTGCTGAACATGTCGTCGACGAGCACGATGGTGCGGTCGGGGCGGTCCAGCATGGATGCGGCGATTGAGGCGCGGTATCCCGATCCGCAGTGCACCCACACTTCTCCGGCGGGAACCTCCTCGGTCCGAAGGGCGAGTTCATGCAAGGGGATGTTGATCGATCCGGTGACGTGCCCGCCGTCGTACTCGCCCTGTTGGCGGACGTCCAGAACGGTCAGTTCGTCATGGACCGCTAGTGCGGCCGCCAGGTCGCCGAAGTCGGAGACTCGGTAGGACCGCAGCGGTGTGCCGTTGGCGAAGCGGGACACGTCACCGACTGCTGATCCGGTGACGTTGTCGACGCCGATGCGAACGAGTTCGCGCTGCGCGGAAGCGATTTGGTCGTGGTCGTCTCCGATCAATGTCAGCGGCGCGCCCCACGTATACAGCCATCCGAGGTAGGTGACGAAGGACATGGATAACTCGAACGCAACGGTCCCTTCGAGGTGTCCCGCGGCGAATGCGGTGCGGTGGCGCAGGTCCACGACCCACTCCCCGGCGTCGATGCGACGACGCAACTCCTCGGGGTACACCGGCGTCGGTGTGGAGAGATTGACGGGCGCGGGTCCTTGGCTGTTGATAACACCCATGTGCGCGTAGTAGGCCGGGTAGGCGGAAAGCCCAGCAATCAGTTGGTCGACGTAGGTCTGCTCGTCCTGGGTCAGCGCCGGGTTGTTGGTGCGTTGTTCGGCGATGGTGGAGGTGTCGCCGCTGCCTGGGGTGGCGGAGCAGAAGCTGCCGAATCCGTGGGTGGGATACACCTCGGCGTCATCGGGAAGTTCGTCGGCGAGGCGGTGCACCGAGTGGAACTGGGCGTGGGTCAGGTCGTGAGTGTGTTCGTCGCCCAGCAGGTCGGTGCGCCCGGTGGTGCCGTGCAGCATGGACCCTCCGGTGAAAACACCCACCGCCGCGCCGTTCTCGTCGTGCAGGACGTAGCTGACGTGGTGGTGGGTGTGGCCGGGGGTGTGAACGGCCTGTAGCTGGATGGGTCCGGCGTCGATGACGTCGCCATCGTGAATGGCGCGTCGTTGATAGGCGACGTCGTCGCCGGCGGGGACCACGTATTCGGCTCCGGTGACGTGGGCGAGTTCCAGGCCGCCGGTGACGTAGTCGTTGTGGATGTGGGTTTCCAGGACGTGGGTGATGCGGACGTCGTGGTCGCGGGCGAGGTCGAGGACGCGGTCGATGTCGCGTTGGGGGTCTACGACCACGGCGACATCGCCTTCGGTGATCAGGTAGCTGCGGTCACCGAGTCCGGTGGTTTCGATGATGGACACGTTCATGGTGTTCCCTTCTGTTGGTGGACTGTGTTGTGAATGGAGTTGGTTCAGTGCAGAACAAGGGTGTCGACGAGGACGTAGGCGGCGACGGCGAAGACGAGGTAGGCGAACCAGTGCTGGAGTCGGCTGGTGTCGACCTTGCTGCCAAGGTGCCCGGCGATGAGCGATCCAACGATGGCGGTGCCGACGAACGCGGTCGTGATGCCCCAGTCGATGTGGGCGCCGTGTAGATGTGAGAACAGTGCTGCTGCGGAGTTCGCGGTGATGATCAGCAGCGAGGTTCCTATGGCGATGGACATTTCCACGCCGAGCATCAACACCAGCGCGGGGATGATGAGGAAGCCGCCGCCGACGCCGAACAGTCCGGTCAGGAAGCCGACGACGAACCCGGCGGGGATGGAGCGAGGTGCACAGCGGCGCCAGTTGATTCCTTCGTTGTCGACCTTGCAGGCGGTGCCGGTGTCGCCGTTGTCGCGCAGCATCCGTGTCCCGGCGGCGATCATCACCACGGCGAACCCGATCATGATCGCCTGCTGTGGAAGGTGTTTCCCGACTGCGGTTCCGAGGAAGGTGGCGGGGATGCCGGCGGCGGCGAAGATGGCGGCCAGTCGCCATTGCACCTGATTGGCCCGCACCTTGGGCAGCGCACCCACCGCCGAGGCGACCGCGATGACGACCAGCGAGACCGGGATGGCTTGGGCCACGTCCAATCCGAGGGCGTAGACCAGGACGGGTACGGCCAGGATTGATCCGCCGCCGCCGAGGAGTCCGAGCAGGACGCCGATGATGGCACCGAAGAGTAGTGACAGGCTGATGGTCATGTCGTGGTCCGTAACCGGGTGCGTCGCCGCAGACCCTTGTCGGTCGTCTTAGTGGGTGCGGGGCGTGTCGCTGAGGGAATCGATGGCCGCCTGCAATTTCGCGGCGGCATCGTTCGCGACGCCGCGCAGTTTCGGTTCCTCGGACACCTGCACCATCACCTGCGGGTCCATGGCGTCGATGATCACCGAACCCTGATGAGCCGCGTCAGCACGGACGACGACGTTGCACGGCAGTAGCAACCCGATCTGGCGGTCGGCGTTCATGGCGCGGTGCGCCAACGGCGGGTTGCACGCGCCGAGGATCAGGTAGTCCTCCATGTCTTCACCGAGTTTGGCCTTTAGGGTGGCCTTCATGTCGATCTCGGTGAGCACGCCGAAACCCTGCTCCGACAGTGCCTCGCGTGTGCGTTCGACGGCATCGTCGAAGGTGGTGTGCAGTGTTGTCGACAGTGCGTAGTTCATGTCAACTCCTTGTTTCGTGGATTTCATTCGGGGCCTCACGCCAGGGCGAGCAACAGCTTCTCCAACTCGGCTTCGGTCATCGGCTGTGAGTTCGCCGGCGTCTCCCCGGTTAAGCACTGGCGCAGACCGGTGGCGACGATCTTGAATCCGGCTTTGTCCAATGCCTTGGATACGGCGGCCAGTTGGGTGACGACGTCCTTGCAGTCGCGGCCTTGTTCGATCATCGAGATGACGCCTGCCAACTGACCGTGGGCGCGGCGTAGCCGGTTGAGCACTACGCCGATGGCCTCTTCGTCACCGATCATGTTTCGCTCCTCGTTATCACGGGTGGGGTAGTGCTGCCTGACGAATTCGTGTTGCTAGACGCGGCCCTTGAGCATGAGGTTCCAGTACATGAATGGCAGTCCGTACTTCTTGAGGTACCAGTACGCGCGGTGCGGTGTCGTCGGGTCGAGGACGGGGATCGAGGGTTTCAGCGCCATGTCGTAGTCGAATTCGGCGAGGAGCATCGCGTGTGAGGAGGTGACGATCGGGCACGACGAGTAGCCGTCGTAGGTCGCGCTCAGCGGTCGCCTTTCGAGGTAGGCGCCGATGTTGTCGACGACGGTGGGTGCCTGCTTGCGGATGGCGGCACCGGTCTTGGAGTTGGGCGAGGATGCGGCGTCGCCGAGGCTGAAGACGTTGGGGTGCCGGACGTGCTGCATGGTGTGCTTGTCGATGTCGACGTAGCCCGCGGCGTCCCCGGTCGACAGGGGGCTGGACTTGACCCAGTCCGGCGCCGATTGGCGCGGCACCGCGTGCAGCACGTCGTAGGACAACATGGTGTCTGTTCCGCCGGCGGCCAGGCTGGTGACGGCGACCTTGCGTGAGGCGGCATCGACGGCGGTCACCTCGGAGTGGGTGTGCAGGGTGATGCCGTAGTCGGCGATCACGTCGTCGAGACTGTCGGCGATCGATGGGATCCCGAAGGGACGGGCACCCGGCATGACGAGGTGCACGTCGATGTCCTTGAGGACACCTTCTCGTCGCCAGTAGTCAGCGGCAAGGTAGGCGATCTTCTGCGGTGCGCCGGCACATTTGATCGCGCCGGAGGGAACGGTGAACACCGCGCTGCCCGATCGCAGGCCCCGGATGAAGTCCCAGGTGCGGGGGGCCAGATCGAACCGGTAGTTCGACGACACCCCGTCATGGCCCAGGGCCTGCTGGAGCCCCTCGGTGCTTTGCCAGTCGAGTTGGATGCCGGGACTCACGACGAGCAGGTCGTATTCGAAAGTGGCTCCGTCAGCGCAGGTGACCGTGTTGTTGTGGGGATCGAAGGCGATGGCGGCACTCATGATCCAGGTCGCACCCTTGGGCATGACCGAGGCTTCGGTGCGCGCGGTCGCCGACGCCTTGGCCTTGCCGCCCCCGACGAGAGTCCACAGCGGTTGGTAGTAGTGGGTGGTCGACGGCTCGATGACCGCGACGTCGGTGTAGCCCTTGCGAAGCAGGCGCGCCGCGACGGTGATGCCCGCCGTGCCGCCGCCGACGACGAGGATCTGGTGTCTTCCCGTGATGGTCATGATGTGTGGTCTCCTGGATCGTGGGGGCGGGTGGCGTGTTCAGGTGGTGTGCGCGGTGGCGGACCAGGCGCCGTAGCCGCCCAGGATGTCGCTCACGTCGGCGAATCCGTGGTGGCGCAACAGGCTTGCTGCGGCCGATGACCGGTATCCGCCTGCGCAGTACACGACGGTCGGCTTGGTGGCGTCGAGTTCACCAAGCCGGGCGGGCAGTTGGCCAACCGCGATGGTCGACGCGTTCGGGATCGTTCCCGCGGCGACCTCGCCGGAGTTGCGGACGTCGACGACCTGCACGTCGAGGATGTGGGAGCGCCGATGGTCGAACGCGTCGGCGGTCAGGCGCGACGACGTCTCGACGTCGTCTTGGTGGGCGAACATCACCTCGTAGGGTTCGGACAGGTAGCCGATCACGCGGTCGAATCCGATGCGCGCCAGCCGGTTCTTGCCTTCGAGTTCCTGTCCGGGTTCGGTGAAGAGCACGATGTCGACGTCGGGCGGGAACAGGGAACCGGCGAACTCGGCGTAACGGCCCGCCAGGCCCACGTTGATCGCGTGCCGCAGATGCCCTAGGGCGAACTCCTCCGCGGTACGGCCGTCAAGCAGCATCGCGCCGCGGTCCATCCCGTCGCGCACCTGCTGAAAGGTCATCGCCTTCGGCATCTGGGTCTCGTCGAGCAGCCCGCGGTCCTTGCCGTTGAGTAGCGCGTCGTAGCCGAAGTAGCCGGGCGCCGGCGGTTGCCCCTCGGAGACGAGCGCCATGAACGCCGCCTTGTCGGCAGCACGCAGCGCGTAGTTCGACGTCTTCTGCTCCCCGATGGTCGACCACAGCTCAGTCGAAAGGTTCTTGCCGCAGGACGAGCCGGCTCCGTGCGCGGGGAACACCCGAGTCGCGTCGGGCAGCGTCATCAGCCTGTCGTGTAGGGAGTCGTAGAGCTTGGCGGCCAGCTCCTCGCGGGTGAAGCCGACCGAGGCCAGTAGGTCGGGTCGACCGACATCCCCGATGAACAAGGTATCGCCGGTCAGCACGCCGTAGGGCACCTCGTCGGCCGGATGCTCATACACCACGACGCTCATCGACTCGGGGGTGTGGCCGGGAGTGTGCCGAAACTCCAGCGTCACCTCACCGAGTGCATGGCGTTCACCATCGGTCAGACCCACCGACGCGAACTCGGTCTCAGCGACCGTCGAGTAGCCGATCCGCGCGCCCGTCGCCTCGGCCAGTTCCAGATGGCCCGACAGGAAGTCGGCGTGGAAGTGAGTCTCGATGACCAGTTCGATTCGCAGTCCGTGCCTTTCGGCGTCGGCGACGTACTCGGCGATGTCGCGTCGCGGGTCGACGACGACCGCGCGCCCGGTGGATTCGTCGCCGACCAGATACGACGCCTGCGACAGGCAATCGAGGTAGTACTGCTGGAAGATCATCTCTTCCTCCTTCAGCTCGGAACTTCGATGTCCCCAATCGTGACACATACCCCATGGGGTATGTCAAGGTACCCGGTGGGGTATCGCTCACTTGTTGACAATACCCATGGGGGTATGCCTATCGTGAACCACCCCATATACCCCCGGCGGTATCTATGACTTGAGTCGCCTTCGCCACCGGGTGCCACCCAGAGGAAGGCCATCACCGTGACCGCTGCAGCCATCGACTCCCATCACCTCAACGAGCTGTTGGGCTCATCAAGTCCGCCCCAGGTCATCGACGTTCGGTCGCCCGGAGAATTCGAGACCACCCACATCGCTGGCACACTGAACGTCCCTACGGATCTGTTACAGCAGCACCGTGACGAACTCGTCGCTCATCTCACGCGCGACGTCGTCCTGGTCTGCCATTCCGGACAGCGCGCGATGAAGGCCCAAGAGAGCTTGCGCACGTCGGGTTTCGACCACGCGCGCGTCCTCGTCGGTGGCGTCTCCGCGTGGGAGGCCGCCGGTTTCACGGTCAACCGCGGCAGACAGCGGTGGGGTCTCGAGCGGCAGGTGCGGCTGGTGGCCGGCTCCATCGTCATGACCAGCGTCCTGAGCAGCATCGCCGCACCCCGCCTCAAGTGGATCGCTGCCGCCATCGGCGGCGGACTGACCGTCGCATCCCTCACCAACACCTGCGCCATGGGGATGGCGCTGGCCAAGCTGCCCTACAACAGCAGCGCCACCCCCGACGCCCGCACCGTCATCTCCCAGCTCGCAGGGTCGTCCGTAGAGCGGAAAGGTCAGTTGACCGGGCAGCTCGACTAACGCGCTGCGGGCCTCGTCACGCTGCTGTTATCAGGGGCGTGACGAGGCCGCCTGGTGTCGCTGGTGGATCCGGCGGCGCTCCAGCGAACATTCGGCGGTTTCGTCGTGTCGGTGGCATCGCAGACCCCGGCGTTAGAGGCCAACGCTGCCGTGGGCACCGCTGCCGGCTTCGTGACGCTGCTCGCCATGGGGATGGCATTCGCGGGCACCGTGGTACGAGCACACTGCCCGATGCGCCGAATGCCTTGGCGACACGACAGCGGCCTGACGGCCAAAGGCTGCCGGGGCATATACCCCCGTGGGTAAGTTGTTGCAACTGCCACAACGACGAAAGAGAGACACCATGGTTGGGGACGAAGACGCCGTCGTAGCAGTTCTTCATCGACTACGCCGCGCCCAAGGTCAGCTGACGGGCGTGATCTCAATGATCGAACAAGGTCGTGACTGCAAGGACGTGGTCACACAGCTCGCAGCGGTTTCGCGGGCCCTCGACCGCGCTGGCTTCAAGATCGTCGCCACCGGCATGCGGGAGTGCTTGAAAGGTGAGAGCGCCGATGGTTCGCAGCCGTTGACTGAGGCCGAGTTGGAGAAGTTGTTCATGGCACTGGCGTGAGTTGGCGTCGGCGAAAGGAACGTGGGGATGGCTGTCGAGATCGACTGGTCAACATCGGTCAGACCGGCGACATAACGGGAGCTAACCTCAGCTCATTGAGGTCTCTGCCCGGCAAACGGATTGGTGTTGTGTGAAAGCCGTTGCTGTGCCTCGGATTGTCGGATGCGCAGATGCTTGAGGCTTTCTTCCAACGCGGCGACCTCACCGAGCCACGCGCGATCCTTGGCTTCGACGAGGCGCTCTTCGACGTTCTCGGTCATCTCGGTGATGCGTCCTAGCTGGGCGGGGTCGACGCGCAGGAACCGGCATCGCGTGCAGGCGTGTTCGTGGACGCAGGGTGTGCCGTAAGGGCGGTGGCACTCCCCGAGCGCTACCCGGCGCAACAGGAAGTGCTGCTCGAAGTCTGCCCATTCATCGCCGTCGGCGACGCGCCCCTCCTCAAACGGCCGCAGGTGACGGCGGCGCTCGATGTACGCCTGGTGGGCGGTGACGATGTGCTCGGGGAATACCGCAGTGTAGCCCCGGGTGGTGTCGAGATTCAGATGTCCCAACAGGGCCGCGGCGATGTGCAGCGGCAGGCCGTTGTTGACCGCGTCGGTGGCGAACAGTCGGCGAAAGTCGTGCGGGGTGAAGTGCACCGGCACACCGGCATCAGTCAGCCCAGCCACCTGCGCGATATGTATCAGTATCTGGCGTACATAGTTGCGGCCCAGCACCTCATGGCGGGTACCCAGCGGTCGGGCGAACAGGTGCGGGAACGGCTGACTGTGCACCTTGTCGTTGGTGTCGTAGGCGATCGACAGCGGCACTCGGTCCTGGCCTGCCTTCGCGCGGCGCAGCACCTCCAACAGCACCTGCACCAGCTCCGGGGTCATTGGGATGAGCCGCTCGCAGTCCGTCTTGGACGGGACGACGTGCAGCAGTGGCACCAGTGTTGAGGTGGATGCGGCGGTGTAGTGCCGCAGCGACAGCTGGGTCAGTTCCAGCAGTTCTTCGATCCGGATACCTGTGTGGCGCAGCGTCTCCACTACTGCCCAGCCCCAGAATCCCTCTTCCTCGACCGCGGTCACGTCGATGCGCTGCGCTGTTCCGCGGATCCACACCGGTTGTTGTTGACCCGGTGCCAGCACGGCCCAGATGCGGGCGGGTGCGTCGCCGTCGCGGCGCAGCGGAGGGCTGTGGCGTAGGAAGGTGACGCCCTCGACGACGAACTGCTCGTCGTGGGCGCATGCCAGGGCGGCCTGCAGGAAGGTTGTCGTGCGGTCCTTTTGGGCGGCCACGGTGGAGATCAGCGCGGGGAGCAGGGGTGTCAACATCCGGGTGCGGTCCTGCATCGTGGCCTTCTGGCGGCGTTTCTCCTTCGCTGCGGCGCGGCTCAGGGATCGCGGCACCGGGCATGGCGCCACCCACACGCCCCAGCGGACCGGGTCGTCGTGCGACCACTCGGCCAGGTCGCGGTACATGCCGCGGATGGCGAACAGGATCGAGTGCTGCTCGCGGCGTGGGCGCCCATTGGTGGTCAACGCCAGACGTTCCCGCCACGCCGCCACCACGTCCGCGGCCAGCGACAAGTCGGCCTGGTCGGGGTTGATCTGCAGGATCTCCCACCAGAACAACCGGGCAAGCCGGTAGGCCAGCCCTTCCAAGGAGCTGTAGTCCATGCCGGGCTTGATCTCCTCGAGGTAGTCGACCAGCAGGTTGCGCACCCCGGAGGCCGGGATGCCGTAGCGGTCGACCAGCGTCGCGGCGTTGTGCTGGCGGGAATTGCCGCGCGCGGACCACGTCGCTCGCAACGTCGGCGCCTCACCAGCCAAGGGACCGAGCGCCACCAACAACTCCCAGAGGAGGTGTTCGCGGCGCTGCCGCCCCGAAGTTCGCACCACGTCGGCGTAGAACAGCAGATCGTCACCACAGATTTGACCGATGTCCTTGCCAGTGCGCATCATCACCCGCGTCAACGCCTTTTCGGCGTCGGCTTGATACTTGGGCACAGTGCCCTGGTAGGCGGGTAGCTCGCGCAGGCGATCCACGTCCGGTCCGCCGTTGCGCTGCAGAAACCTTCGCAGATTTACTCGCTGCTTGGAGTCCAGTATCCAGCTGTAGGACGGCCGAAAAACACGGACCTGAATCAGCGCGTTGACCGCCATCAACGTCGGTGACCACCGGTCGTGGTGAGGCAGCGCGTCATGGAGAAACCAGGAACGCGGTGCCGCGTCATAGCCGCTGGCCAGCCAGCGCTGTTCCCAAGTCTCACCGGGATATCGCTCCAGCACGCCAAGCAGCACTTGCGTTCCGCCCACAATCATCTGGCGTTGCTTGTAATGAAGGTCCCGCCGGTGGTCGGCGACGACGTGACACAGCTCCTCAATGCTCAGTAACTGCATCGCCTCGCCGCGTGCGCCCTCAGGCAATGCTGGCGGCGCGAGATTGGCGTCATACCCCGACAGCAGCCGGGCATTCCCGGCCGGACCGTACCGGCTGTCGGGCGCGATTGCCTGCAAAAGCGGTGACCCAGGCCGCGACATCAGTTGCACCGCGGGACTGGTCGCGCTGCGCGTCGCTGCGGCCTGCTGGCGTGCCGGCGACCGGGTGTCCTCGTCGCTCACCCCGGCAGTCCCAACAGTTCCCGCACAGCGGCTACGTCGTAGGCCGGCTCGATCGTTGCTGCCTCGGCCTTAGGCCGGGCGTGGTGCTCGAGAACTTTGCCAATCAGATCCTCCAGACGCGGCTGGGTGTAGATCTGAGTGGTCGTGACGCTGGCGTGGCGCAGCACGGTTTGCACGTCGACCAGAGTGAACGCAGGGTCGGCCAGCATCCGCGCAGCGGCGGTGTGGCGGAAATCGTGAAGCGACCAGTTCGCGCCCAAGCACGCATTCGCGCGGCGCAGCACCGCACGCATCGCGTGATAGGTCAACGGCGCCGCCTTCGAGCGACGCGTCCACCACACCGGTCCGCCGGGACTGGTTGGCGGCTGCTCGGCCAGATACAACGCCAGCCACACGAACGAGTCCACCGACGCTGGCACCGTCTCCCGCGCTCGACTGCCCTTGCTGGTCACCGTGATCGTGTAGCGGCCGGCATCCAGGTCACCGTGCCGCAGCCCCAGCAACTCCGAGGCCCGCACGCCCGAGGACAAGTAGAAGCTAATTAGCGCCCGGTCGCGATTGCTGCGCAACGCGGCGAACAACTCCGCCGCCGCGTCATCGGGGATGGCGCGCCAGACTGGGCGGGGAGTCTTCTGCCGATAGTTCGCTCGCCGCACGATGAGGAAGTCCTCCATCGGATTGTGATGTGCGTGCGGCCGACCACCACGCCGAACACGTTGCGCAGGAACCGGATTAATTAATGGCCCGACATTGGCGGCGCACGCATGCTCATAGAACCCGAACAGCACCGACAACTGATGATTGATGGTGCGAGCCGCGTAATTCGACGACAACTCCGCCTTTCCAGTCACCGCGTTGACCGACCCCGGCGGCGGCCGATCCGGCCGCCGGTGCAGGCGCTGCGGATTCGGAGCATCCCGCAGATGCTCTACGAACGCGCGAACATCGACGCGTTCGGCCTGCTCCCATCCGATCAGCCGGTCGTGCAGGAAACGGAACCACCGCAGGAGATCGAACGCGTAACTGCGGAGCGTGAGCGGACTGCAATCCGACGCCGCGAGTTCTCGAAGGTACGACGAGGCGCCAAGGTGCTCGACATCGGGAAAGATCACCCGCCACGGCAATCCGCTCGGCGCCGACTCCACCCGACCCTCTACTACCATCGTTTGATCCTCCGCCCGCAGCCCCGCTCGGTTCGCGAAACTCGCCAAAGTTCAGTCAACTAGTCGCGGGATCTGCGTCGTCGAAGACGTGGTGACGATCTTCACGCGAAACGGCGCCGACGTGTCTTCTCCAGGGGTCATTCTGTCCCTGACGCGCTTGTCGCTAGTCAGCGCGTTCCTTGCCTATGAGTAAAGCGCCACACGTGTTGTGCACGTGAAGCTGTCGAGACCAGTCCGGCGGCAACAACCCCCCGAAGCCGAACCCGAAGACGGGTCGTAGCTTGGCTATCCGTCAGGCCGCTGGCCGCGCGGCCGTTACCGCCAGCAAGAAGACTGGGCGTCCCATTGATGCGCGAGTGCAGAAACTCGCAGACTCGCGGTAGACCTCGGCTCGCACCGTCACGTCACGGACGTGAGTTCACCAACGCGTCGACTGTGCTGGTCTGTCGGATGTAGCGCCGGAGATCGGGAGAGATGTAACCGGCATAGCGGCGCATTCGGCGGATCAGGTTGTTGACGTCGGGGACGCGGACGGGCTCGTGGTGAGCTACCCGGTTGCGCGCCTTGCGCATGTCATCGAGGCCGAAGTGGATTTTGTGTCGCTGCGAACCGGCCGGGTAGAGGGCTTCCAAGTGCGGGGTCCAGAGCAGCGTCGTGTGCCGTGAGCTGGTCAGCAAGACCCAGAACCCGAAGGTCAGCTCGGCGAGGATCTTTCCGGGAGGTGCGGGCGGGCCGCCGGCCTTGGTGCGTGCGGAGGCGAGGTCGGCGTGGGTGCGGGCGTCGTTGCCCGGGACCGCCGGGAACAGCGCGCTGAACGAAGCTGGGTCGGTCCAGTGGGCCTCGCCTGGCTGGATGGCACTCATGAGTGCCCGGTCGTAGAAGTTGCGGAGACCGACTTCGAGGTGGGCGAAGTCGTGCAGCAGTGCGGCGTTGAGCTGGGTGTTCCATTCGTGCAGGTCGAGAGCGCGGGTGCGGTCACCACCGGCCAGGCGTACGTACGTATGGAATCTTTCGGGGCTCAACCATTGTTCAACCCAAGGGCCCGGTGCCGTCACTTGTTGAGTTCTACCAGGGCTCCACGTACGATTGAGTGCATACAGACCGGTGTGACGTGTAACGCGTACCCGGTTAAAGCCAGGAAGAGCCCGGTATTCGGTCCTTGCGACCGACCCGGGCTCTTTGCTTTCAACAGCGTTGCCCGCAGCTGAAAGCCACCTTCATTTCTTGGCAGCTGCACGTCGACGACGAGCGACCGCGCCCAGAGAATCCGCGGACGACAGCTCTTGGGCCGACCTAGCCCCTCCTTTCTATGCCGGGGCTTGTCGGCTCAACCTGGGACAATGGTGGCAGCACGGCCCGAGGACCGCGTGCCTGGGAAAAAACTTCTTCCCGGATTCAGGGGTTCGCGGTACGCGCGCACTTAGGAAGAAGCGACAACCGTAGGGATCGGTTGTCTCTTTCTCGCCTCCTGGAGATGTAGCCATGGATCGACCGGCACGCCGCCCCGGCCCGCCCGTTGATGCCGCGCGCTTACAACCGGACAACCAGGCCGACATCCAGCACGTCGACCAGCCCATCGACGAAGGCTTGGTCGCTGCCTGGCTCGACGACCCCGACCTCGCCGCCGAACTCGCCGACGAACTGGAACGACTCCGGCGTCTTCAAGCAGACGAGGACCTGCTCCTGACCCTGCAGCTGCACCAGTTCACCGGCCGACCGTGGGACCGGTTCTCCCGCGAGCTGGCCCGCTACGGCCTCGGAGTGCTGCGCGCGTGGATCCGCTACGGAACCATCTACGGCAAGGCCAAAGCGCTGACCGGCTACGGCCTGGGCCGCATCGACGGCTGGCCCAACGACGAGGTCGTCGAGGACATCGCCGCTGACACCGTGGTCGCCGCACTGATCTACTTCCGCGACAAGGTGCTCATGACCCACCGCTGGCAGTCCTCGGGAGGCGCGTCGCTGGGTACCTTCTTCGTCGGGCAGTGCCTCTACCAGTTCGCCAACATCTACCGCAGCGCACTGCGAGCCGAACTCGAACGCATCGAGCACGCCACCACGCCGATCGACGACGTACCCGAAGACCGGTTCGACATCATCAAGGGCATCGAGGCCACCATCGTCGCCAACGACACGGTTGCCGAAGCGATGGCGCTGCTGAGCACCGACCGGGCCCGTCGAGCGCTGTTCATGCAGGAGCACGGCTTCTCCCAGCGCGAGATCGCCGACGAGCTGGGCCTGCCTGATGCCAAGAGCGTGGAAAACCTCATCGGCTACCAACTCCGCCAACTCCGAAAGAGGACGTCGTGACCACCATCAAGCACCTCACCGCGCTCATCGACGCCAGCTCGCTGGGCACCCGCTCCGCGCGTGCAGCACGCACGTCGGTGACCGCCGCCGAAGGCGACGCACTGGCCCGGCGCGCCGCCGAGGGTGGGCACGGGCAAGACATCTCGGAGAAATTCAGGGATCGGGCCGACACGCGCACTTATAGACCGGTATCCGGCTCAATACCGGGCCGGAAGAGACGAAAGGACAAAACAATGGCCAAGGGACATCACCGCAGCGCCGTCAGCGGCAAGTTCGTCAAGGCGTCGACCGCGGCGCGCAACCCCAAGACCACGGTCACCGAACGGGGCGCCAACCACAGCAGTGGAACCCATCACCGCAGCGCCATCACCGGCAAGTTCGTGAAGGGCTCCACCGCGGCGCGTCACCCCAACACCACGGTCACCGAACGCGGTTGAGTAAGAACCGAATTCGGCGGTGTCCTCTCGGCTCGGCAAACGGGCCGAGAGGACACCAGACCTACCACCTCTGAAAGGCAATCCGATGATCCATACCACCGTTGAAGCCCTCGGCGGCGCGCAAGCCGTCCCCAGTGAGCTGATCCCGGCCCGCGAACTGCACCAGCACCTGATCAATCAGGTGGCCACCAGCGGCGGCGGCAACGTCGTCCTCGCCGACACCGCCGGCAAGCCCGCGGCCATCGTCATGTCCATTCAGCGCTACGAGAAGCTGGTCGACGAGCTGAACACGCTGCGCCGCAACAACTCCGACAACACCTGACAGGGCAGGGGCATCGCGTGCTGACCGACGACGACGTGCAAGCTCTCGACCGACGAGCCCGTGAGGTCGGCCGCCACATCGGCTGGGATCTGCGGTTCGTCGTCGCGGGCAACCCCGAGTTCGTCGGCCTGGCGGCCGGTGGCGGCGCTGATCGGGCTGATAAAATCGTCGTCTTGGGACCTAGCCGCATAGCCGATCTCGCCGTCCACGAAATTGACCTTGCGCTCGACGCACTCCAGCGCGGCGATCGGCACATCGTGCTCGACGAAGACGGCGACCCCCGCCTGATCTAAATGCGGGCTCGTCCTCGCGGGCCAATTCTCAACCCTCCTCGGAGGGGCGTCCCTCCCACGTATCCAGCTCCGTATCGGGGAGTGGGTCGTCGAAGTCATCTGGGACCGCAAGGTCGGGCAGTTGAGCGAAACGGCGCGGGGAAGTCGGGGACGGCGGCAGCTTCGCCCCGGTGTCACCGCACTCGCTCGTCACGCCTCCAGGATAGGGAAGTCGGGACATCTGGTGCCGGAACTGGGCCCGCTCTCCCAGCAGGGCGACACGCCCAGAGTGCTTGCTTCCATTCGGGCGCGTCTACCTGCGAGTACAGTGAATCAGGTGCCGTTAGTGCGCCCAAAATCCGGTTAGCGCCACCACATTCCCCAGGCTTTCTTTCATCCCGCCTGGCCTCGATACGGGTAAGATTGCCGCGCAGATGCAGTAGCACGACTGTGCCCACATCCGGTCGCTACCGCGAAACCTTCACTCCCGCCCCTGTTAACGGGTTCACCGAGCAACTGCGCACACCGCCAGTTCCGTAAGTTTATCCAGCCATCCAAATGTATTGCTGGAGTGATCTTTTCATGGTTCACCCATGAGAGGGCGCGCTTATTTGCGCGTCGAAGCCGGGTCTTCCCGGCTTTTTTTGTGCCCGGCCATCGGTCGGGCACTTTCTGTTGGTACACCTCGCAAGGAGGTCAATGTGGTCGTCTCGGACGCGTGGAATCTGGTCTGGATTCTGCTTGTGCTGGTGATGGTCAACCGGGCGGTGTTCTGCCGGCGCGATGAGCCGATGGAACGCATCATCGCCTTCCTGAAGGGGCTGGCCGAGATCGTCGGCGCTGCCGCGGTCGCGCTTCGCGAGTGGCGGCGTTAGCCCTCCTCTGATGAACACTCTGCCCGCCGGGAGAACCCTGCTGATGCCGCCGTAACCGCCTGCGCGCCGGACGGCCACCGTCAGTGGTTCCGCATGCGCACACCACGCTGGCTTTCGCCTCGCAGTCGTCGAATCTCGGTTTCGACGCGCGGGGCTTTTTCATGTCCAAACACGGTCAGGTCGACCTCATCTGGGGATCACGCGAGCCGCCACGTGGCGGGCCAGCGGGCCTGTCGTGGTCGGCCTACTGGATTACTCGGCGAACCCACGTGCCGACCTGGGCGTCGAGGCGGCGACCGGACCCAGGCTCGCCCGCCACCAGACGCCGCCAGTGCTGCGCCGGATGTGGTTGGGAACTTTGGACCCGCCAGCTCGACTGCGAGTCCTGATCGAAAAGGACGTCATCAGCCCGAATCGCTTCGATGAGCACCCACTGGGTGTCGACCTGATTTCTCATGCTGAGAACGCTAGTTCGTTGCGCGATGCTCTGCTGCACAGCTCTCCTGCGGCGACTGACAAGCCCTCGCGATCAGCCCCGAGTGAGTGCGGCGCGACCGCCACGCTCGGCGGAAGAACGGACGGCGTTGACCCTGTTCGCGATATGCCACCGAGATAGGTGAGGGCAGCCGGGCGGTGTTCACCAGCCGTTCGCTTGCATCTCGATTTGATGACTGTCAATATCGATGCATGTCGAATCAAGAGGGTGACGTGGTGGTGGATGCGTGTTGCGTGACGCCGCCGCTGCTGCGTGAGCCGCTGACTGAATTTGCGGCCGTCGAGATGGCCAAGAAGTTGAAGGCGCTGGCTGATCCGGTGCGGCTGCGTCTGTTCAGCGCGATTGCCAGCCATTCCGGTGGCGAGGCGTGCGTCTGTGACATTTCTGGCGGTATCGACGTCTCCCAACCCACGGTGTCGCACCACCTCAAGGTCTTGCGTGCGGCTGGTTTGTTGACCTCGGAGCGTCGGGCGTCGTGGGTGTACTACGCCGTGGTTCCGGAGGCGCTGCGCGAGATCGCGGCGCTGCTGGATCTCAACACCGCAGCGCTGGCAGGGGTAACGGCATGACCAACACGGTAACGAGTACCTCAGCGCCGGTGGTGGGCAAGTTGTCCACCCTGGACCGGTTCCTGCCGGTGTGGATCGGCATCGCCATGGTCGCCGGCCTGCTGCTGGGTCGCTGGGTCCCGGGGTTGAATACCGCGCTGGAAAGCGTTCAGCTCGACGGGATTTCGTTGCCGATCGCGCTGGGTCTGTTGATCATGATGTATCCGGTGCTGGCCAAGGTCCGTTACGACCGCCTCGACACCGTGACCGGGGACCGCAAGCTGCTGCTGAGCTCACTGTTCTTGAACTGGGTGTTCGGACCGGCGTTGATGTTCGCCCTGGCCTGGCTGATGCTGCCGGATCTCCCCGAGTACCGGACCGGCCTGATCATCGTGGGCCTGGCCCGCTGCATCGCGATGGTGATCATCTGGAATGACCTCGCCTGCGGTGACCGGGAAGCCGCCGCCGTCCTGGTGGCGCTGAACTCGATCTTCCAGGTCATCATGTTCGCCGTCCTGGGCTGGTTCTACCTTTCGGTGTTGCCCGGCTGGCTGGGCCTGGAGCAGACCACGATCAGCACCTCGCCGTGGCAGATCGCCAAATCAGTGCTCATCTTCCTCGGCATCCCGTTGCTGGCGGGCTACCTATCGCGTCGGCTCGGTGAGAAGGCCAAGGGCCGCGACTGGTACGAGAGCAAGTTTCTGCCGCGGATCGCGCCGTGGGCGCTCTACGGGCTGCTGTTCACCATCGTCATTCTCTTTGCGCTGCAAGGCGAACAGATCACCACCCGACCCCTGGACGTGGTGCGCATCGCGCTTCCCCTGCTCGCCTACTTCGCCATCATGTGGGGCGGCGGCTACCTGCTGGGTGCCGGCATCGGGTTGGGCTACCAACGCACCACCACCCTGGCGTTCACCGCGGCGGGCAACAACTTCGAACTCGCCATCGCCGTGGCGATCGCCACCTACGGCGCCACCTCCGGGCAAGCCCTCGCCGGAGTGGTCGGCCCACTGATCGAGGTGCCCGTGCTGGTCGCCCTGGTCTACGTCTCGCTGGCGCTGCGGCGACGCTTCCGCGACCACACCACCGCCCCCACCGCAGTCCACCCGTCCACGACACAGGAGTCCTGACACCATGTCCGAGAGCCCCGCCGCCCTGCGCCCGCACCGCGACCTGTCCATCGATCAACAGCACGCCCTCACCACCGCGGCCACCCGGTTGGAACGCGACTTCGGCGACAGCTTCAACGTCGAGACGATCGAACGATTCCTGCACACCTCCTATGACCAGTTCGCCGGCCGCGCCACCGTCCCCAACTTCCTTCCCCTGCTGGCCGAACGGTTCGCCCGCCAACGCCTGCTCGCCCTGGCGAGGGTGGAAGGCAAGATCAGCGACGGCAAGCCCACGGTGCTGTTCCTGTGCACCCACAACGCCGGCCGTTCCCAGATGGCCTTGGGTTTCTTCACCCACCTCGCCGGTGAGCACGCGGTGGCCTGGTCGGGTGGCTCCGAACCCGGTGATGCCATCAACCCGTCCGCGGTCGCGGCGATGGCCGAGGTCGGCATCGACATCACCGGCGAGTTCCCGAAACCCTGGACCGACGAGATCGTCGCGGCCGCCGACGTGGTGATCACCATGGGCTGCGGGGACGCCTGCCCGATCTTCCCCGGCAAGCGCTACGAGAACTGGGACCTGCCCGACCCCGCTGGCCAAGGCGTCGACGCGGTCCGCCCGATCCGCGACGACATCGAGGAACGCGTGAGGCGGCTGCTGTCCGAACTCGACGTCACCGTCGGCCAAGGCGGACGGCGATGACCGACACCTCCTCGACACCGTCGGTGTTGTTCGTCTGCGTCAAGAACGGCGGCAAGTCCCAGATGGCCGCCGGACTGATGCGCCAACTCGCCGGTGACACCGTCACCGTGCATTCGGCCGGCACCAAACCCGGCAGCGCGGTCAACGACCTGTCCGCCCAAGCCCTCCTCGAGGTCGGCGTCGACATCACCAGCGAGAAGCCCAAGCCGGTGGACTACGAGTTGGCCCGCGAGGTGGACCTGGTGGTCACCCTCGGCCGCGAAGCCCAACTGGACCCGCTACCGGGCACCCGGGTGGAGAACTGGGACACCGACGAACCCTCCGAACGCGGCATCGACGGCCTCGAACGCATGCGCCTGGTCCGCGACGACATCACCGCCCGCGTCCAACGCCTACACACCACGCTCACCAACGCCACCGCCTGACACTCAGCTCGCTTTCCGCTGCAGCGCGGCAGCACCCACCTTTTCCACTCGACACATCGAGGAGACTTCGTCATGACCGCACGCCATATCGTCGCCATCGGCGGCAGCGACGCCGGAATCAGCGCCGCCCTGCGCATCCGCGAACTCGACCCCAGCACCGAGGTCACCGTGGTCGTCGCCGACGCCTACCCCAACTTCTCCATCTGCGGCATCCCCTACTACGTCTCCGGGGAGGTCACGCACTGGACCAACCTCGCCCACCGCACCGCCGCCGACCTGGCTGCCACCGGCATGCGGGTCCTCACCGACACCCGCGCCACCCGAATCAACGCCGCTGACCACACCCTCGACGTCCTCGACCCCACCGGGGCGCCCACCGAACTGTCCTATGACGCCCTGATCGTCGGCACCGGCGCCGTCAGTGCCCGCCCACCGATCGACGGTTTGACCGGACCGGACGCCCTCGGCCCGAACGATGGTGTGCACCTGCTGCATTCGATGGGCGACACCTTCGCCGTCATGGACTCCCTGGAGCAACGCGACCCCAAGACCGCGGTCATCATCGGCGCCGGCTACATCGGCCTGGAGATGGCCGAAGGGCTCACCACCCGCGGTATCGCCGTCACCCAGATCGAGGCGCTGCCCGAAGTGCTGCCGACCGTCGACCCCGAGCTGGGCGCCCTGGTCCACGACGAACTGGAACGCCACGGCGTTCGGGTCCTCACCAACACCACCGTCTCCGCCGTCACCCGCACCGAAACCGGCGCCCTCACCGTGACCGCCCACCGAGGCGGCGAAACACTCGAAAAGACCGTTGATTTCGTCCTCGTCGTCGTCGGCGTGCGCCCCGATGTGGAGCTGGCCGCCGATGCCGGCGCCGAACTGGGGATCAAGGGTGCGATCGCCGTGGACGAGACGATGCGCACCACCCTGCCGGACGTGTTCGCCGCCGGTGACTGCGTGCACACCCACCACCGCCTCCTCGGCGTGACCTGGCTGCCGCTGGGCACCACCGCCCACAAGCAGGGCCGCGTCGCCGGGGAGAACGCCCTCGGCGGCTCAGCCCGGTTCGCCGGCAGCCTGGGCACCCAGGTGGTCAAGGTCTTCGACCTGGTGGCCGCCCGCACCGGCCTGCGTGAGCACGAAGTGCTCGCCGCAGACCGCGGCTGGACCCCGGTCACCGCCACGGCCACCCCGGATGACCACAAGGCCTACTACCCGGGTGCGACCCCGATCCACATCCGTATCACCGGTGACGAACACACCGGCCGGCTGCTCGGGGCGCAGTTGGTCGGACACCGCAGCGCCGAGGTGTCCAAGCGGGTCGACACCTACGCCGCCGCACTGTTCCACGACATGACCGTCGAGGGCTTCTCCGATTTGGACCTGTCCTACACCCCGCCGCTCGGATCGCCCTGGGACGCCACCCAAATGGCCACCCAGACCTGGGCCCGCCACCTTCGGGCCACAGCGTTCAGCTGACCCCGACGATCGGCGTGGGGGTCTGGACCCGCGGTCTGGTGGCGGCCGCCACCAGCGCCCCCGCGCCGGCGATCGCCCCGAGGGCGACGAACATGGCGGCGTAGCTGCCCAGGAGGCTGGCCAGGGCCGCGCCGACGAAGGGTCCGACCGCGGTGGCGATCATGATCGGTGCGGTTAGGATTCCGCTGAGATGGCCGTAGTGGGTGGCGCCCCAGCGTTCGGTGACGGCGGTGGCTTGCAGCAGCGTCATGATGCCGCGCATCACCCCCGCGCCGACGGCAACTGCCACCAGCGCCGCGTAGGTGCTGAACAGACCGAGCAACGCGGTGGTGCCCGCGACACCGGCCATGACGATCACCGTGCGGGGCACGACGCCGACGCGACGCACCAACCTCTGATAGCCCAGGCGGCCCAGCACTTGTCCCGCGCCGCCCAGGCCCAGCGCGACCGCGGCGGCCCCGGTGCTGATGCCGCGCTGGCTCATCAACGGCACCAGGTTCGCGATCACCGCATACGACGCCAACCCGGCCAGCGCGAACGCCGCTACCAACGCGAGGAACGGCCCACTGCGCGCGGTGCGACCCGGCGCCTCGACATGGTGATGCTGAGTGATCACCGGCGGCCAGGGGCGCCGCAAACCGAAGAAGTGCGCCGGAATCGTGATCACCGCCATGGTCGCCGCCAGGACGAGATAGGTGTGGCGCCAACTCATCTGAGCGGACAGCGCCGCGGTCAGCGGTGCGAACACGGTGCTGGCGAAACCCGCTACCAACGTCAACGCCGTCAGCGCGCGGACCGCGTCGGTGCCGAAGAACCGGGTCAGCGCCGCGAAGGCGGGTGCGTAGAACACCGCGCTCATCGCTACCCCGGCCAGCACCCACGCCGCCACGAACAGGCCGTAGTTGGGTGCGGCGACGACGGCGACCACCGCCAGGGGGCCCAGCACGGAGCCGGCGGTCATGATCCAGCGCGGGCCGACGCAGTCCAGCCACCGTCCGACGGGGATGCCCACCGCCGCCGAGGTGACCAGCCCGGCGGAGAACGCGGCGGTCACCGCCGGGGCGGACCATCCGGTGTCGGCGCTGATCTGCTCGGAGAGCACGGTGAAGGCGTAGTACAGCACGCCCCAGCTGGTGATCTCGGTGACGCACAACGTCAGCAGCACCCACCGCAACCCGTGGGCTATGGTGGGTGCCGCAGCAGTATCCGCCTGTGTCATCCGCCAATGGGGTTGAGCGACAACGACAACGGTTGCAGCGACACCGGCTGCGATGCCGGGGCTGGCCCGCAGCACCCGCCACCAGTGTTCTCGCTATCGGGAGCGTCGAACAATCCGGCGCCGTTGCACACCCCGGTGTCGGGCAGCGTCAGTTCTACCCGACGGGCGGCCTCGTGGTCACCGGCCAGTTCGGCGGCGATGCTGCGGACCTGCTCGTAGCCGGTCATCGCCAGGAACGTCGGTGCCCGCCCGTAGGACTTCATTCCCGCGATGTACAGATTCGGCTCCGGGTGGGCCAATTCGGCGGCGCCGTGCGGCAGGACGCTGCCGCACGAGTGCATGTTCGGATCGATCGAACCGGCCAAGTTGACCGGGGCCTGCAAGATCGGATCCAGTTCGATGCGCATCTCCGACAGGAACGACAGGTCCGGTCGGAACCCGGTCAGCACCACCACGTGATCAGCCGGCGCCAACGCCCGCCCATCCTCCGCGGTCAGCACTGCCCGGCCGTCCACCAGATCGACGCGCTCAGTCCGGAACCCGGTCGACAACGCCACCCTGCCGTCGTCGACCGCTTCCTTGGATCGCACACCCAGAGCACCACGCTGGGGGAGTTCATCGGCCGCACCGCCGCCGAAGGTGTCCTCGGAGACCCCGCGGCGCAGCACCCACGTCACCGTCGTCGACGGATCCTTGCGCACCACCTCACCGAGCTGGATCACCGCGGTCATCGCCGAATGCCCGCTGCCGACCACCACCACATGCTTACCCGCCAACGTCGAGGCCCGGGCCAGCGTCGGCGGAACGTAGGTCAGCACCCCAGAGGCCGCCGCCGCACGTTCCCCTACCGCCGGAACACCATCAGCGCCAGCAGGATTGGGCTGACCCCAGGTGCCCGACGCATCGATGACGGCCTGGGCCTGCACCCGACATTCTGTGCCGTCAGCGTTGCTCACGTGCACCACGAACGGCGTCTCAGCGCGGCCCGGGCTGACCAGCCGATCACGGCCCAGCCGCGACACCGCCTCCACCCGCGCGCCGTACTGGACCCGCTTGCCCAAGGCATCGGCCACCGGCGCCAGGTAGCCGTCGATCCACTCCCGACCAGTTGGGAACCCCGAGTCGTGGGCGGTCCACCCGGTCGGCTCCAGCAGCGTGGCGGCGGCGGGGTCGACCAATTCGGGCCAGGGGGAGAACGTGCGCACGTGCTCCCACTGCTCGACCGCCGCAGCAGGACTCGAGCCGGCCTCCAACACCAGCGGGGTGAGTCCACGCTCCAACAGGTGCGCGGCCGCCGCCAAACCCAACGGTCCAGCCCCGATCACCACGACGGGCAGCTCCGACATCCCAGACTCCTCTCATCGACGTTCTTCGATGGGATCGATCGTGCTCGACGCATCGACGTTTGTCAATGCGTGTGCCAGTATGGATGGCATGACCACCGCAACCGTCTCGTTGACCTCCAGCGACGTGGCTGCGTGCTGCTCACCACTCACCGGCGGCGTGTTGGACACCCCCGCCGCCGAACGTCTCGCCATGGTGTTCAAGGCGCTCGCCGACCCCGCACGGGTCAAGCTGGTGTCCCTCATCGCCGCATCCGACGGCGGGGAAGCCTGCATCTGCGACCTCACCGAACCACTCGGCTTGACCCAGCCCACGGTGTCCCATCACATGAAGCTGCTCGTCGACAGCGGCCTCGTCAGCCGCGACCAACGCGGCAAATGGGCCTACTACCGCGTCAACGCCGAAGCCTTGGACCGCATCGCCACCGCAGTGTCGACCCATCCGGTGTAATGGGCTGGGCCGAATATGTGCGTCATGCCAGGTGGCAATTGAATCGTGGATCGAAATGGACCGAGAAGGGCCGGTCGATAGGGGCCGGCCCGGTGATGCGGCGGTTCATCTGGTCGTGAGGACCACGGCAAGATCTTCTGTAATCGGCATGAAATTCATCAGCCCGGCCGCAACGCGGCCGGTGTTGCCGACCGGATACCGACCGGTCATCGAGCCGGGAGCGGCGACGATCAAGCGCAGCACCTGTCCCACTGCTTCCCGGCGGTCGTGCTGGTGCAGCGCCAACACCAACATGGCGGCGTGATTGCAGGTATGCAGCCACGGATCTGGTTGCGACACAATATGAGCCCGCTCCAGATGCCGCCACCGGGTCAACGGATCGACGGCGGTTTGGCGGCTGCCATCTCGCTGCGATACACCGTCGAGCCTGCGTGTTGATTGAGGGCATCGACGTTGCTCCTTTCCCTCTCGTCCGCAATTGTGGGTTAGAGAAGCCCTTTCCAGTCACAGGTCGATTGCCGCCCATCGTCCGAAATGATCGACGACCGCGGATGGCATCGCGGACAAATGATCTATCTCGAACGCTATCATCGTTTTATGACGATGAATCAGCTGGGTGCTGATCTCAGCGTTGCACCGCGTTGGGGCGGTGCGGCGCTGCTGCGGTCGGGGGTGTTGGCGTTCGCCGGATCGATCGGTCCCACGGACGTGCATGCCCACCATGCCGTGCAGATCATCACCGCAACAACGCCTTTCAGCGTGCTTGACGGGCACGGCGCGCGACACCGGGCCACAAAGGTGGTCGTGCCCGCCGACGCGCCCCATCGGATCGAGGCCGGTGCCCACGAGGCAACGGTGATGTTTCTGGAGCCGGAATCGCAGCCGGGACGGGCCGCACACACTCGTGCGGTCCGCTCCGGGTGGACGGTCACCCCGGTACTGGGTGTCACCCGTCGACGGGCGCTGGTCGCGGTGGTCGACGAGCTGATCGCGCACCTGACGCCCGCCACCGCCGAATACGGCCCAGCGGCGCGTCATCCCGCCATCGACGAAGGGCTGCGGTTGCTGCCCGACCTGGTGGCGGCGGGCCCGGTCAGCGGTACGGAACTAGCCGCCCAGGTCGGCTTGTCGGCGAGCCGGCTAGCCGCCCAGGTCGGCTTGTCGGCGAGCCGGCTGACGCATCTGTTCACCGAGCAGGTCGGCATCCCGCTGCGCCGTTACGTGTTGTGGTCACGGCTGCGGATCGCGATCACTCGCGTCCAGGCCGGGGACGACCTCACTGCGGCGGCGCACGGCGCGGGGTTCGCCGATAGTGCCCACCTCACCCGCACCACTCGCGAGATGTTCGGCCTACCGCCCTCGGTGCTGAGCCGGCACGTGTCCTGGGACCTCGACAGCGGGTAGCCGAATCATTCAAGCGTCGACACAGGCGTGACCACGACGATTCACGGCATGAGCACAGTTTCTCCGACATCGAGGCCGGCTACCGCCGCGGTAAAGGTGGTGGCCCGGTACGGCTACGTCCCGTTCATGCTGATCGGCCTCAACGGCGCGGGTATTGCCCTGGCCGCGGCCGGGGCACCGAAGTACTGGCTGCTGGCCATTCTGACGGTGGCGATCGCCACGGCGTTTGTGGTGGAGCGGGTCATCCCGTATGACCCCGAGTGGAACCACGACCGCGCCGATGGCAGCCGCGACCGCATCCACGTCGCGGTCAATGAAACCCTCATCCTGGCCAGCGTCGCCGCCATCCCGCTGCTGGCCGCGATCGTGCCCGCACCCCAGCTGTGGCCCCACAGTTGGCCTTTCGTCGCGCAGGTCCTCGCTGCGATCCTGGTCGCGGACTTCGGCATCACCGTCGTCCATCTGGCCAGCCACAAGATCGGCGTGCTGTGGCGCTTCCACGCGGTGCACCACAGCATCACCCGCTTCTACGGCCTCAACGGCCTGATGAAACACCCCCTGCACCAGACCATGGAGATGGCCGCCGGCGTCGCGCCCCTGATCCTGATCGGCCTGCCGGTCGACGTCGCTTCTGTGTTGGCGCTGGCGGTGGCGATCCAGCTGCTGCTGCAGCACTCCAACGCCGATTACCGCATCGGCCCCGCCAAGTACGTCTTGGCCCTCAACGAGGGCCACCGCTTCCACCACCTCAAGTGGGCCGGCGTTGGTGACGTCAACTTCGGGCTGTTCACCCTGGTGTGGGATCACCTGCTGCGCACCTACTCCTATGACCCCGCCCGCCGCTTCGACTCCACCCAACTCGGCATGGCCGCCAAACCCGACTACCCCACCAGCTACCTCCGGCAGATGGTTTACCCGTTCACCCGCGGCGGCGGCTGCACCCTCCCGTCCAGTCCGATGTCGAACGACAACCCGGAAACGCCGACAGCGGCGGAACCCGACCTTGAATTAGGGCACCGGCGAGGTTATCGCCCCACACGCGAAAGCACGTAGGACGGGCAGATGCCTGACTTGATGCAGCCCAAACCACGCCATTGTTGACAATGGTGGGGCGCAGAATACGTTGCAATCTGCCGGTACTGAACTCACGCCTTTGGCCCCCGATTTTCCGATGGCGGGGTGCAGTAGACGCCCCGCTGTCGTTCGAGGACAGCCGTGGCAGTTTGTCCCCGTTTCGACCACACCGCGGTGAGCGAGTGAATCCATTTACGGAGGACGGTGTTGGCGACCTGGGTGAGCAGGATGCCGACGACGATCGCGGCCAGCACGCCGACGAGCCTGTGTTCGCCGAACAGCGGATACACCTGATAGTGCGTCAGGTAGATGAACAGTGACGCCTCGGCGATCACACCGGCGGTGACCGTGAACGCCGACGGGCAGCGGATGGCGGGCAGCCAGATCAGCAGCGCCAGGCCGAGGAACACCAGGGCCTCGCGATTGGGCTGGCCGAAGTACCCGACGATGCCAACGGCGAGGACCGCGGTCACGGCGAGCCGCTGCCACACCGTCGACGACTTCGAGGCGGCCCAGCCGATCGCGAAGAACCAGAACGCCAGCATGGTGAACCACGCCGCCTTGCCCAGCCCGATGCCGAAGACGTCCCACCGCAGGGCCATGCCGAGGGCGAGGAATGCCGCGGCGACGCCGAACGGCCACCGGCGTTCGGCGCGGTCGCCCCACCGCGTCGCGCACAGCAGCGCCAGCCCGGCCAGGACCCACACCAGGACTTCGACGAACCACAATCGCCCGGCGGTCATGCTGTCGTCGGGGCCGAGGAACTTGTTGGCCAGCAACAGGTTCGAGGCCGCGTAGTCGTCGGTGACGAGTAGCGCGAACGCCACCCACAGGATCGCGGGCACGGCGATCGAGCCGATGGTGCTGGCCAGGTGGCGTACCCGGGTGGCGCGCGGCAGGGGCGTGAGGCAGAAGCGGCCGAAGTTGTATCCGGCCACGCCCAGCAGGATGTGAGCGCCGCCCCACAGCACCCACAGCTCGGCGTGCGATCCGGCGACCAGGACTATCGCCGCCGCACGCAGCGCCACGCTGGTCTCGAGTGTCGTTCCCCACCACCGGCGGGTCTTGCGGGCGGACTCCAGCTCGCTGAGCGGCAGTCGCTGCCAGTCCGCGGGCAGGTGCCCGAGCGCGCGTTCGAGCCGCACCGACATGGCGACGTAGGACAACGAGTTGCCGCCGAGGTCGACGAAGCTGCAGCGCGGGTCGATCTCGGCCGCGTCGATCTGCAGCACGTCGGCGAACAGACCACGCAGATGCAGGCGGGCGTCGTCGGTGGCCCGCTCGGCAGCGCGCTCCCGCAGGCTGCGGTAGTCCGGCTTGCCGGTGGACAGCCGTGGGATCTCGTCGACGTCGACCACCCGGATCGCCGCCCGCGGAAGCCCGGACGCATCGGCCGCCACGGATGCGACGTCGCAATCTTCGGGACGTTCGGCGGCGCCGACGATCAAGAGGCCGTCGCCGTCGGTGCAGATCGCGTCGACGCGGTACGCGTGCAGGGCCGACTCGACGCGTTGCAGGTCGATGCGCAGCCCGTACAGCTTCACGAACCGGTCGCTGCGGCCGACCACCTCGTAGAGGCCGTCGGCGCGCCGTCGGGCGACGTCGCCGGTGCGCAGTTCCTCGACACCGGCACCAGCGGCGAGGTCGGTGGTGGTGTGGGCGTAGCCCATCATCACGTTCGGTCCGCGGTAGATGAGTTCGCCCGTGCCGTCGGGCATGCCGTCGACGGGTTCGATGCGGAACGAGCCGCCGGGGATTGGAACGCCGATCGACTCGGGTTGGTCGTGGGCGAGTTCCGGCGGCAGGTAGGCCATGCGCGCGGTGGCCTCGGTGGCGCCGTACATCACGAAGAACCGCCACCCCGAGCGTGCGCCGAGACCGGCGAGCCGCCGCACGCGGTCCGGGTCGAGCCGTCCGCCGGCCTGGGTGACGTAGCGCAGGTTCGGCAGCGACATGGCCTCGAAGCCGATCCGGTCGAGCAGGTCGAAGGTGTGCGGAACGCCCGCGAATGACGTTGCGCCGTGGGTGCGGAACGACTCCCAGAAGTCGTCGTCGACGACGGACAGTTCGGTGAGCACGAGTGCGGCCCCGCGCAGCAGGTGACTGTGGATCACCGACAGCCCGTAGCAGTACGACATCGGCAGAGTCGTTGCCGCCCTGTCGGTTCGGGTGATGTCGAGGTAGGTGGCGATGGACTCGGCGTTGGCGGCGAGGTTGAACCGGCACAGCCGTACCAGCTTGGGGGAACCGGTGCTGCCGGACGTGGAGAGCAGCAGGGCCAGGTCCGGGTGGAGTTCGTGAGCGGGACGGTGGCGTGGCCCCTCGGTGATGACGCCGTCGGTGACGATGACGTCCGGGTGGTAGGTCTCGACGACCGACCGGTGGTCGCCGCCCGCCGGGATGGGCAGCACGACGTGGTGGCCCGCGAGCGCGCCGAGGTAGGTCACCAGCGTGGGTAGGTCGTTGCGGGTCTCGAGCAGGACGAGCTTGCGCCGCGTGCCCAGTTCGGCGGCCCGGTCGGCGACCCGAGTCGCGAGTTCTGCGTAGCTGACGGTCTGCTCGGACGTGATCACCGCGACGTCGTCGCCGTGGCAGGCGAGGTGGTCGACGAACCGTTCGAACATCATGGCGCTGTCAGCCGCCGTCGCGTGGGCGGTCACCGAACACCACGGCGGCGCCGGTAACGTGGATGCGGACCTTGGCGTCGACCGCAGGCGGCGCGACGCTGTGCTGGCGGACGGTGATCGGCGCGGCGTCGCCGCCGAGGTCCACGGTGAGCATGACGTCGTGGCCGCGGAACTCCGACGCCAGGACCGTCGCCATGCCGTCGCCGAGGTCGTCGTCGGAGACGGCCGTCGCCTCCAGTTGCTCGGGGCGGAGCATCAGCGTGCCGCCGCCGTCGGGGACGGAGCCGCGGACCGGCAGCCGGCCCAGTGCCGAGGTGGCGACCCCGTCGCTCACCGTGCACGGCAGGAGCACGCAGTCTCCCAGGAACTCGGCGGTGAAGCGGTCATTGGGTTCGCGGTAGACCGACTGCGGCGTACCGACTTTGGTGAACCGGCCGTCGCGCATGACCGCGACCTGGTCGGCGATCGACAGCGCCTCTTCCTGGTCGTGGGTGACGATCAGCGTGGTGACACCGGCATCGGAGAGCAGTGCAGCGACGGCCTTGCGGGTCGCCGCCCGCAAGCCGGTGTCCAGGGCGCTGAACGGTTCGTCGAGCAGCATGAGCGCGGGCTGGCGGGCCAGCGCCCGGGCGAGGGCGACGCGCTGCTGCTGCCCACCGGAGAGTTCGTGCGGGCGGCGCGCGGCGTAGGACTCGTCGAGGGAGACGGTGGCGAGGAGTTCGGCGACGCGCTGCTCCGACGAGCGCTTGCCGCCGGACAACCCGTAGGCGATGTTCTGGCCTACGGTCAGATGCGGGAACAGCGCGCCGTCCTGCGCGACGTAACCCACGTCGCGGCGGTGCGCGGGGGTGCTGCGTCCGGCGGCGGCCACCTGACGTCCGGCGATGGAAATCGTTCCGCCGTCCGGGTTCTCGAAGCCGGCGACGAGGCGGAGCAGCGTGGTCTTGCCGCAGCCGGAGGCGCCGACGACGGCGGTGATGGTGCCCGCGGTCACGCCGAGGTCGATGCCGTGCAGCACGGTGTGGCTTCCGAAGGACTTCACCAGGCCGCTGACGTCGAGCGTGTTCGTCATAGCGCGGCCGCCCTGCTCGACTGCTGGAACAGCACGACGGTGACCGGGACCGCGAGCACGACGAGCAGCAGCGCATACGGGGCAGCGCCGGCGTAGGCCAGCTCGCTCGACAGCGACCAGAACCCCATCGCGAGGGTGTTGGTGCCCGTCGGTGCCAACAGCAGGGTGGCGGTCAACTCGGTCGCCACCGCGACGAACACCAGCGAGGCACCGGCGGCGGCCGCAGGTGCGGTGAGCCGCAACGTGACTCGCAGCAGCGTACGGGTGGGAGAGACGCCGAGCGAGCGCGACGCCTCCTCGAGTGTCGGCGGCACCTGGGCCAGACCCGAGCGCAGGTTCACCATCGCGCGAGGCATGAACATCAGCACGTAGGCGGCCAGCACCAGCGTCGCCGTCTGGTACAGCGGTGGCGCGAAGCGGATCGCCACGGTGACGAGCGCGAGCGCGGTCACGATGCCCGGCATCGAACTCGTCACGAAGTTCGAGCCCTCGACGAAGCGGGCGAAGAACCCGCGGTGCCGCACCGCGATCCAGGCGAAGGGGAAGGCCAGCACCGTCGTCAGCACCGCCGCCCCGGCGGCCAGCGCCACGGTCTGCACCGTCGACGGCACGATCTCACCGAGCGCCCACACGCCGCTGCCACCGATCCACAACCACCGCACGATCGTCCACACCGGAACCCCGAGCGACAGCACGGCGAGCCCCGCGAGAGCCGCCACTGCGGGCAGCGTCATGCCGCCCAGGCGGTGGGGCAGCGACGTGCGCTGGGCGCCGGATCCGAGCCGCGCGTAGCGGGCGTTGCCGCGGACCCCCGCCTCGCCGACGAGCAGCACGAGGCACAGCAGCATCAGGACTCCGGCGAGCGTGCTACCCGCGGCGCCGTTGAACGTGGCCTGGAACTGCTCGAAGATCGCCGTGGTGAACGTCGAGAAGCGCAACATCGCGAACGCGCCGTACTCGGCCAGCAGGTGCACGCCGATCAGCAGCCCGCCGCCGAGGACCGCGAGGCGCAGCTGCGGCAGCACCACGCGCCGGAACACCGTCGCAGGGCTGGAACCCAGCGTGCGAGCGGACTCCTCGATCGCCGGGTCGAGGCGACGAAGCGTCGCGGCGGCGGGCACGTAGACGAACGGGAAGTACGACAGCGAGGCGACGAGGATGCCTGCCCAGAAGCCGTGCAGGGTGGGAACGACACTGACCCAGGCGTAGCTGTTGATGAACGCGGGCACCGCCAGCGGAGCGACGAACATCGGCCGCCAGACCGCCCGGCCGGGCACGTCGGAGCGCTCCACCAGCCACGCCGCGCCGACGCCGAGCACGATGCAGATCGGGACCGTGACGACCACGAGACCAACTGTGTTGACGAACAATTCGAGCACGCGTGGCCGAGCGAGGAGTTCCCACACCCGCCCGGGCCCGAGCGACACCACCGACCAGGCGACGTACCCGATCGGCACGAACGTCGCAACCACCAGCAGCACCACACCGGCGGTGAGGAGCCGCCCCGGCCGCGTGGCGGCGGCCCGGCCGGGCGTCTCAACCGGGGGCAGGCCGTCGATCAGGGCCGCGTCCACGGCCGTCGCGGTAGGGGTGACCACGTCAACCACCCATCTAGAGCAGGCCCGCCTTCGTCATCAGGTCGGTGACCTTCTGCGCGTCGAGGTTCGACGGGTTCACGGCGGGTGCCTGCAGGTCCACCAGAGGCACCAGCGCGGGGTTGGCCGGAACACCGCTGGCCACGGGGTACTCGAACGAGGTGCCCTTCTCGAGCACTTCCTGGCCGGCCTTGCTGGTGATGAAGGTGAGGAACTTCTGAGCGTCCTCCTTCATCTTGCTGGAGTTCAGGATGCCGCCACCGGAGATCGAGACGAAGGCGCCGGGATCCTGGTTGCGGAAGTAGTGCAGCGCGGTGTTACCCGAGATCTCCTTGGTCTGCGACTGATCGCGGAACCAGTAGTAGTGGTAGATGATCCCGCCCTCGACCTGGCCGTCGTTGACGGCGCGCAGCGTCGCGACGTTGTCGGAGTAGATCTCGGCGCCTGACTTCATGGCAGCCAACCACTGGCTGGTGGCCTGCTCGCCGGTGAGTTCCAACATGGCCGCGACGATCGCCTGGAAGTCCGGCTTGACCGGCGGGGCGCCCCAGCGGCCCTTCCACTCCGGCTTCTCGAGATCCATGATCGACCGCGGCAGCTGAGCCTCGCTGAGCTTGGTCTTGTCGTAGGCGAACACCGTCGTGCGCGCGGCGACGCCGGTCCACTTGTTGGTGGCGGGGCGGAACTGCGGCGGCACCTGGGAGATCGTGGTCTGGTCGACGTCGGTGAACAGGCCGTCCTTCTCGACAGCGGCCATGGCGGGCGAGTTCTCGGTGAGGAACACGTCGGCAGGCGACGAGTCGCCCTCGGCGATCAGCTGGTTGCCCAGTTCGGTGTCGCCGCCCTGGCGGTAGGTGACCTTGATGCCGGTCTCCTTGGTGAAGGCCTCGATCCACTCCTTGGTCAGCGACTCGTGCTGAGCGTTGTAGACCAGCAGGCCGTCCTGCTCCTCCGACGACGAGCAGGCGGTAAGACCCGCTGCCAACGCGACGGCGGCCCCCAGCGCGGTGAGGCGCCTCCAACGACTACGACGGGCTGACATCGACCAGCCTTTCTCCAAGGTAAGGATTGCCTAAAGCAACATACTCCCGAGCGCTGCCGATCTAACGCGTGGTCCGTCCCAAATTCCCGGTGGAGACTCGGCGGCGGCCCGGCTCGACCCTCGTCCAACATATCGATGCCGACCGTATATCATCGTCGTATGGCGATGAATAGGACGGATGGCTGCCTTCCCGGCGGCACCTCGGGGACCACGTCGAATCTGGATGCCGCGGTGGCACTGTTTCACAGCCTCTCCGATTCGGCTCGGTTGGCGATCGTGCGCCGCCTCGCCGACGGGGAGGCCCGCGTGGTCGACCTGATCGGAGAGCTGGGCCTGGCCCAGTCCACCGTGTCGGCCCATGTGGCATGCCTGCGGGACTGCGGACTGGTCACCGGCCGCCCCGAGGGTCGGCAGGTGTTCTACTCGCTGACCCGCCCCGAACTGCTCGACCTGCTGGCCTCAGCCGAAACCCTGCTCGCCGCCACCGGCAACGCCGTGGCGCTGTGCCCCACCTACGGAACCCGCTCCCGTACCGACGCGACGGCGGACACGCAGGAGGCCCACCGATGAGCGATGCCTGCGGCTGCGGCAACGACGAACCCCGCGGCGCCGACGAGCAGGAGCGTGAGCCCGAGCAGCTCTGGCAGATCAAGGAACTGCAGTTCGCCGCCCTCTCGGGGGTGTTCCTGCTGGCAGCGCTGATCGCCGGATTCCTCGACGCCCCCGAGCCGGTCGTCCTCACGCTGGAAGCGGTGGCGCTGCTGGCCGGCGCCTACACCTTCGTGCCGTCCACCCTCACGCGGCTGGCCAAGGGCAAGATCGGGGTGGGCACGCTGATGACCATCGCCGCTGTCGGCGCGGTGATCCTCGGCGAGGTGGGTGAGGCCGCCATGCTGGCCTTCCTGTTCTCCATCAGCGAGGGCCTCGAAGAGTACTCGCTGGCGCGCACGCGCCGCGGACTGCGCGCACTATTGTCGCTGGTCCCCGACGAGGCCACCGTGCTGCGTGACGGCGCCGAAATCGTTGTCGCACCAGCGGATGTGCGGATCGGTGACCGGATGCTGGTCAAACCGGGTGAGCGCGTCGCGACCGACGGCATCGTCCGCCACGGCCGCACCGCACTCGATCTCTCGGCCATCACCGGCGAGTCGGTCCCCGTGGAAGCCGGGCCCGGTGATGACGTGTTCGCCGGGTCGATCAACGGCACCGGGGTACTCGAGCTGCAGGTCACCACCACCGCCGAGGACAACTCACTGGCCCGCATCGTGCGCATCGTGGAGGCCGAACAATCCCGCAAGGGCGCCTCCCAACGCCTGGCCGACCGCATCGCCAAACCCCTGGTGCCCGGGGTCATGATCGCCGCGGCGCTGATCGCGGGGATCGGCAGCCTGCTCGGGGACCCGGCGACCTGGATTGAACGTGCGCTGGTGGTGCTGGTCGCCGCCTCACCATGCGCCCTGGCGATCTCCGTGCCCGTCACCGTGGTGGCCGCCATCGGCGCCGCCAGCAAGCTCGGTGCCCTGGTCAAGGGCGGTGCAGCACTGGAAGGGCTGGGCAAGATCCGCGGCGTCGCCCTGGACAAGACCGGCACGCTGACTGCGAACCGGCCCGCCGTCATCGACGTGGCCACCACCCACGGCGCCACCCGCGAGCAGGTCCTCGATGTGGCGGCGGCCCTGGAGGCGCGCAGCGAGCACCCGCTGGCCACAGCGATCCTCGCCGCCGTCAGTGACGTCAACGCTGCCACCGACGTCGAGGCCGTCACCGGTGCCGGGCTCACCGGACATCGCGACGGGCGCACCTTCCGCCTCGGCCGGCCCGGCTGGCTCGAACCAGGCCCGCTCGCCGGTGACGTCGCACGGATGCAGCAGGCAGGCGCCACCGCCGTCCTCGTCGAAGACGACGGCCAGGTCATCGGTGCCATCGCCGTGCGCGACGAGCTGCGCCCCGAGGCCGCCGAGGTGGTCGCCCAGCTGCGCCGCGACGGCTACCACGTCGCCATGCTCACCGGCGACAACCACGCCACCGCCGCCGCGCTAGCCGCAGACGTCGGGATCGAGGACGTCCACGCCGAGCTACGCCCCGAAGACAAGGCGCGACTGATCGAACAGCTACGGGCCCAACGCCCCACCGCGATGGTCGGCGACGGCGTCAACGACGCTCCCGCCTTGGCCACCGCCGACGTGGGTATCGCGATGGGCGCGATGGGCACCGACGTGGCCATCGAAACCGCCGACGTGGCGCTGATGGGCGAAGACCTGCGCCACCTGCCCCAAACGTTCACCCACGCACGGCGGGCGCGGCGGATCATGCTGCAAAACATCGGCCTGTCCCTCGGATTGATCATCGCGTTGATGCCGCTGGCGCTGTTCGGTGTGCTCGGACTGGCCGCCGTGGTGCTGGTCCACGAACTCGCCGAAATCGTGGTCATCGCCAACGGTGTGCGGGCCGGGCGCACCAAACCACTGGCCGCACTAGCCGATCCGGCACCCAGCCCCACCCGCACGGTGCCGGTGAGCATGCCGTCGTGACCGCCGGCCACACCGGCCCCGAAGCCAGGGCGATGCGGGCGCGGACCACCCTGGCCGCCACCGCGGTCATCGTCGCAACACTGGATTTGGGCTTGAAGACTTGGGCCAGCCGGACGCTGAACGACGACAGCTCAACAGATTTGGGGCCGCTCAACCTGCGGCTGGCCTTCAACCCCGGTGTGGCATTCAGCCTCGGCGACACCCTGCCCCCGGCGGTCTTGCTCGGCGTCACCGGCGTGATCGTGGTTGCACTTGCGGGGTTCGCCTTCCGCGTCGCTCGTACCGCCGCGCTGCCGGTCGTGCTGGCGCTGGCCGCGATGCTGGGTGGCGCGGTGGCAAACCTGATCGATCGCGCTGGAGATGGGGTGGTCACCGACTACCTGCACACGGGCTGGTTTCCCACCTTCAACTTCGCTGACGTCTTCGTCGTCACCGGCGCAGCCGTCCTCGTTGCGGCTAGTTGGGGCGCCAGCGCCACCGCAGACACGGAGGCCGGCGCATGATCGTGTCGTCCGTTCTGCCCGCGATCGGCCTGTTCATCGTCACCAACATCGACGACATCATCGTGCTGTCGTTGTTCTTCGCCCGCGGCGCGGGGCAACGCGGGACGACGGCTCGGATCACCGCGGGCCAGTACCTGGGCTTCGCGGGGATTCTGGGCGCGGCGGTGCTCGTGACGTTGGGCGCGGGAGCGTTCCTTCCCCCGGACGTCATCCCGTACTTCGGGCTCATACCCCTGGCCCTGGGACTGTGGGCGGCGTGGGGAGCCTGGCGTGGCGACGATGACGATGACGGCCAGGTGGCCGGCAAGAACGTCGGTGTCTGGACCGTTGCAGCAGTCACGTTCGCCAATGGCGGGGACAACATCGGTGTCTACGTTCCGGTCTTCCTGAGCGTGGGACCTGCGGCCGTGGTGGCCTACTGCGTGGTCTTCCTCGTACTCGTCGCGGTCCTCGTCATCGCCGCCAGATTCGTCGCCACCCGCCGGCCGATCGCCGAGATCCTCGAACGCTGGGAACACGTCCTGTTCCCGATCGTGTTGATCGGCCTGGGCATCTTCATCCTGGTCAGCGGTCTCGCGTTTGAGAACTAGGCAGCCCCGAACACCGGCGGCGGAATTCGCCTCGACCGTGGTCATCGTGAGGAGTTCTCGTGCCTAGCCTCCGGCGAGCTGTCACCGTCATGGCAGCCCTTGTCGTGGCTACAGCCTCGGTCACCGGCTGCACCACCGGCGAGGACGCCGTCGCCCAAGGCGGCACCTTCGACTTCGTCTCGCCCGGCGGCCAAACCGCGATCTTCTACGACCCTCCCTCGGCACGGGGCACCATCGGCGATCTGAGCGGACCCGACTTGTTCACCGACGAACCGATCCGGCTGTCGGACTTCACCGGGAAGGTGGTCCTGATCAACGTGTGGGGTTCTTGGTGTGCGCCATGTCGCACCGAAACTCCGGAGCTGGAAAAGGTGTTCGCCGAATACCGCGACCGGGGCGTGCAGTTCCTCGGCATCGACGTCCGCGACAACCGCGACACAGCACGCGACTTCGTCACCGACCGCAACGTGCAATACCCCTCCATCTTCGACCCGGCGATGCGCAGCCTCATCACCCTGGGACGCACCTACCCGACCAGCGTGGTGCCCACCACGATGGTCCTCGACCGCCAACACAGGGTCGCCGCGGTGTACCTCATGGCACTACTAGCCGAAGACCTCCGGCCACTCCTCGACCGGCTCACCACCGAGCGCTGACACCTCGCCTGGCGGCACCGGCCGCCAAAGCCTACGACTCGTCGGAATGCGCCCGAAGGATCTCTCGTTCCCGGCTCGACGGCCGACAACCTGTCCGCGGACTTCGCTTCGAGACCTCCGTTGGCTGTTAGTGGCCCGTGCCGTATTTGCGTCTGTTGGACGACCAGAGGTCAGCAAGATTCATCGGGAAAGTTGTGCCAGGGGACTGGGGTCATCACCTCGCCCTTTTAGCCGGCGGCGGCTTATAACAGTCGTCCGCCAGCAGAGAACAATGCGTACACAGTTGTCAGCGCGGCCGCTGCGTAGAGGTCGACCTCTAGATCTGCGGCACTGTCCGGGCTGAATAGGTCAAGATCGACAATACGAACTAGCCATCCGGCCGCCGCAAGGACTGCGGCGACCGTGACAACACGAATTTCGCGCGCCCGCCAGGACAGGCGCGACAACCAGGTGGTTTTGGCGCGGCAGCTGCCACCGTCGGCAACCTCCACGTGATCGTGATCGTCGGACATCCTCACCACCTCTCAGGTAGTCCTTGGCCCCGGTGGGATCGGTGTGGTGCCACAGCGCGGCGAAAGCGCTAGATACACGCCATCCCCGGTTGGGCAATCATCAGCGAGATCGCGAGGACCGGCCCGAGCAGGGCCGCAACGGTCGCCGCCATGAGACCGATGCGGGCTGTGATCCCGTTGGGCCGGAACAACAGTCGCTCCACACGTTGGGCGACGGCCAGTCCGGCGGCGCCGAGCGCCGCTGCAGGTGTTGCCGGGGCGATAGCGGGGGTCGGAAGGCTCAGGGCGAGGAGTGCGTCGACGACGGTGTCGGGGCTGTGGCGGCGGGCGGCGACGTCATCGGCGCACATCTCCAAGAGTCGGGCGACATCGCCGGCCCCTTGGGTGAACAGCCGGACCCTGGGGAACAGCTTGCTCAATGCGCCGGTGAGGGCGAGGACCTGGTGGTGACGCCCCCTCAGATGGGCGCGTTCGTGGGCGAGCACCGCGGCCAGCTGGGCGTCGTTTAGGGCGTCGAGGGCGGCGCGGGTGATGACGATGATGTACGGGCGCCCAGCCAGGCAGTACACCCCGCGGCGGTCGCTGTCGAGGACGAACGTGCCGCCGGGACCCGGTGGGGTGTTTCCAGTGGCGATTCGGACGGCGCGACCGTGGTCGTGAGTGCCCCGCCGCATCCGACGAAGGGCCAGCGCGGCGCGAGCGCCGAGCGTCATCACCGCCAGGGTGCTCACCGCCGCCAAGGCCAGGACGGCGACCTGTACCAGTTGGCCGTACCCGCCGCGGGCGATCATTCCCAGACCAGCCATGCACCCGGTCAGCAACGGGCCGATCCGGCCCCAGGAGACGACGGTCTGGCCAACGAACAGCGCTGCCGCGGCTACCGCGGCCACCAGGACACTTCCCATCACTGCCAGCCAGGCACCAATGGCGAATCGTGGCGCGGCGCCGGCACGGGTGAATCGCGACAACACGCCCGGCCCGAGCACCGTCAAGGACAGCGCGTAGGCCAGCAGGCACACGGCCATGTTCATCGCTTGGTGGCCCGGCTACCACGGCGGCGGATCACGTCTTGGAGCCCGGCGAGTTCATCGGGGCTCATCTCCTCCACGAAGTGCATCAGCACCGCGTTGGTGTCCTCCTCGCCGTCGCTCAAGGCCTCCCGCATCAATCCGGCGAGGTGTTCGGCGTGACTGAGCGTGGTGCGGTAGCGGAACGCCTTGCCCTCGCGTTCCCGACGTAGATGTCCCTTGCGATACAGGTTCTCCATCGTCGACAACACCGTCGTGTACGCGATCTCACGGTCAGCGCGCAGCTGGTCGAACACCTCCCGGACAGTGCCCTGTCCATCGGTCGACCAGAGCTGGGCCATCACCACGGTCTCCAGTTCACCGAACACCCGCATCGATACCACCTGCCCGTCCACCGCCCTGCCCGTTTGCGCACACCCGGCTGACCCGGTTGCTCAGCGGCCCGGTGCCCGCGGGCGTCGGGCGCGTCGCCACATACTATCTCGGTACCGAGATAGTATTGAACGTGCCGTGAGGTGACGCACGGCTGACTGCGGTCGGACCGGTGTCACCGCGGTGGTGGGGAATCCGGCCCCCTCATGGGTTGCCCATCATCGCCTTCATCATCGCGGGCATGCCGTCGGTGACGAACCCGGTGACTTCCCGAGCGTGCGCGCGGATGGCCTGGGTCAGATCGGGATCGCGCGCGGTCTCCACCGCGACGACACCCTTAACGGTGAAGGTGATCTGGCGCTGATAGTCCGGGGCGCGGTGAAACAGCGTCGGCAGGCTGGCGCTCATGCAGGTGACCTCGGCGCCCTGGTCGAGATGGGCGTACATCATGGCGACGTGGCACTGCAGCTGGGCGACCAAGTCGTCGGAGTCTGATTCGGTGGTGGTGCGTACGCCGCCGGGAATGTCCTCGACACGGCGCCGTATTTCGTTGTGCCGATTGAACATGTCCATGTAGGTGCTCATGTCCATCCTCGACGCGGACCCCATCATTCCCGGATCTCGTGGTCCACCCGTCATCGGTGAGTCTGCGGTGTCGGCGTACCCCGACGTGGGACCGGTCATCGGGGAGCCGACGGCGCCGCGCAGGACGTACGCCACACCGAGGATTCCGCCGCCGGTGCCGAGCACCGCCAGCGCGGCCCGCCTGGTCATCTTCGTCATCGCCGTCGATCTCCCGTTCTGCTCTCGGGCACCGCGCACCGGATGTCCGAGGAGCGGCGGTGTCCATCGCTCATCATCTACTATGTCGGTACCGAGATAGTAGATCAAACGTCGAGCGGGCGGGGTTCGCCGGAACGAAGGAGTTGTCGATGCACGACGTGCTGCTGACGTTGGCCCGACTGGCCTGCCCGGTCGGAATGGGCGCGATGATGTGGATGATGATGCGCGGTCACCGCCGCGACGCGCCTCCCGCCACTGCGCCCGATGATCCTATGCCGCCCGTTCCGGTGGCCTCAGATGTCACGGGGGCGTCGAAATCCCTGGTACGGCAGGGAGTCTCGTGAACATGAAGACCCGTGACTCGAACACCAAGGGCACGCGCGGGGCTGCGAAGGGCCGGCGTTCCGGGGCCTCCTCGGTCGCCGCGATGCGCCGCGGTGTGGCACCCAGCCGGTGGCCGCTCGCCGCCGGGGTAATGGTGGTCGTCGTCTTCGCGGTGGTCATGATCGTGGTCATCACCCGAGGGCGCCCCGCTCACCCAGACGTCGCCGGCGGGATCCCCCCGACACCGGAGACTTCGGCCACCGGCACGGACAGTTCGCCGCCGTGGCCCGCCCCGACCGACGTTCGCGCCGCCGTGGGGCGCTCCGGGCTGCCGCTGTTGCGTTCGGAGGGCTCGGTGCTTCACATTCACGCGCACCTCGACGTGTTCGTCGACGGCAAGGCCGTGGCGGTTCCCGGCGGGATCGGGATCGACGAGCGCGGCGGGGCGATCAGTCCGCTGCACACCCACGACACCAGCGGCGTCATCCACATCGAGTCACCGACTCAGAGCACCTTCAGCCTGGCCCAGTTCTTCTCCGAGTGGAACGTCACGTTGACCGCATCACAGCTCGGCAACCGCACCGCCACCAACGGTTCCCCACTGCGCGCCTACGTCAACGGTCAACAGGTGACCGGCAACCCCGGTGCGCTGATCTTTCACGGACACGACGAGATCGCCTTGGTCTACGGAACGGGCCCAGCCCAGATTCCCGGCAATTACGCCTTCGGCGACCTGTAGCGGCCAAGGCCGCCGGCGCGCGGGGGGCAACGCATCGCCGAAGTGCACCGTCGTCTAGAGCGGCACGGGATTGGCGCTCTGCTTGTATTCGCCGCGACGGCAGTGACACCGCAAGAGATTCATCGCCGACGCAAGGTGAGGTATCCCTTGATCTTCGATCCGGAGATTCGGATGGCGATCAGTGTGGTCCCCACCACCTTGGTGCTGGACCACCTCCACAGCGTCGCGGCGGGTTTGCCTCGCTGCTCGACGAGGATCTGCAACCAGCCGTGAAGCGCGCCGCCGCCGAACGGTGAATTTCCTGACCGTTCGGCGGCCACGCGCACTGGTTGGGCCTCTGATGCGCTTGTTGCTTTCCTACATCTTTCCCGCGCAGCAGGGGCACGGTTCCTTCATGTCGGCGCAGCATGTGCATTTGTCCATCGGCATCGCCATCATGGCCTCGCTGCAGCACCACATCAGCGGCTCCGCACCGCCGGCGGTGTACTTGACGGCCATGGGATCCCCACCGGTGACGTCGAAGTAGATCTTGCCCGTCGAGGTCTGACCTTGAGCCAACGTGGCCGCGGAAATGCCCTGCGGACTCGCCACTTGCCACAGCACCGGGTAGCTGCCGCCGTCTGATGTCGCGGAGAAGTTGGGGATCACCGGTGTCGAAGTTCCCGATACCGCCATCACCGTCGCAGTTGCCTCCCACAGTTGACCGGCCACCGGGAAACCAGGCGCCACGTCACCGCTCTTCTTGAGATCGGTCACCGCCCAGTCCTGCACGCCACCGCCATCGGCCACCTGCTGATGCGCTCCGAAGCGGTGCGCACAATCATCGGCAGCCGATGCCACCCCAGCAGAACCCACTCCCATCATCAACGCGAACCCCATCCATACCGCCACCAGACAAAACCTGCGCACACCTACTCCTTCTCGTTGAGCCGCGGTCACCGACCGCCCGGCATCTACTATCTTCGTACCGAGATAGTAGATGACTGCTGAAGTCGATCGACATGCCCCCATCCAGGGGCGGGTGAAGAAGGGCTGAAACCAATCGTTGAATCCACAAGTGGCGGTCCCATGGTGGCCACCGCAGTATCCGTCAGGGAATGTCGTTCGCCAGCAACAGAAGTCACGTCGATAGGGGAGGCGCCACCAACGTACCGTGGCCCTCGGGTTGAACTGCTCGTCATCCCTGATTGTCCTTACGCGACACTCGCCGAGACGGCCATCAGAATGACACTCAACGAACTAGGCCTACCTCACACGCCGGTGCTCACCACGGTGGTCGAGACCACCGCCGAAGCGATCCGTCGGCGATTCACCGGATCGCCCACCATCGTGATCAACGGCGTCGACCCGTGGGCGCATCCCGACAGGGAACCCGGCCTGACCTGCCGTGCTCAACCGGACCGTGGCGGGCTACCCACCCCATACGGTCTTGCCCAAGCATTGTGCGCGGCCGTGCTCAAAGATCATCGAATGCCTCACTAGCTCACGGGGCCGCCCCCGCTGGAGCGGTCTGTGTCCGATCCCGGCTTGTCTCACATTTAAAGAACCGAGACAGCCGCGCGTGGCCCACTTGCGGTAGCAAGCGCCAGGTCGCACCGTCTCATTTCCTGTCTCGCACGGCGCGTCTCGAATCCTCGATGTCGGGGGGCAACGAGACGGTCGTCGGCCTGACAGCAAGCGCCCGGTTACTCAAGCGCCCGGTTACTCAAGAGTGAGCGCGGCGGTCCAGGTCCTGCGGACTTCGAACGAATTCACTTCGCAAGACGCGAGGAATTCTGCACGTATGGAATACGTTCACTCCGCCAGCAGCTTGCGACTCGACCACTTACCGGCCAGCTCGGCACGACGGGTGCTTTGACATCAACTGCGACGGGCGGCGCGCACCGACATCCGAGGAAGACGGCACATGATGTGTGCGATGCGATTGTCCGATCCAGATCATCTTGAGGGTGACACGCGTCGCTGACCTCGGAGCTCTCAACTGGTTCTGGACGCCATTTCCTCATTCTGTCCAAGAAAACTTGAGAGCGCCGGAAAGAATCCGAAAAGACCTGAGAGCGTCGGACACCGGCTCGCCGACAGCCGATGACGCACGACCTGGCGGTGTCATCGCTTGACATGGTGAACGGCCCCATGGAGGTTGTAGGGGAGTGGGTTTCGCTGCCTCGTAGGCTGTCGGCGAGGGACATGGATAACAGTCGTTATCCATGACGAAATCCTCCACTTTCGTGGCCGGGTGCTTGGACTGCCCGACCGGATACGCGATGGTGCGGCGGATACCGTGACCGCCTTGGCCGCGCTCACCGGGGCGCACCCGATCCTGCTGACAGGCGACAATCCGCGGGCCGCCGCAACGCTCGCCGCGCAGGCCGGCATCACCGACGTGCGCCGGGCTGCTCCCGCACGACAAGGTCGAAGCGGTACGCGAGCTCGAGGCGCCGCGAGCACCCCCCTCGCCGCGGTAGTCGACGGCCGCGACGCTCTGCTGGCCGTGGCGATGAACGGCGAACCCCTACCTCTGGAACACGGGTATCCGGCCCGGCTCGTCGTGCCGGGCCTCTACGGATACGTCTCGGCCACCAAGTGGGTGAGTGAGCTGGAGATTACCCGCTTCGACAAGGCGTCGGCCTACTGGACCGAGCGCGGGTGGGCCGCCCAAGCACCGATCAAGATCTCGTCCAGCATCGAGGTGCCGGCCGGATTCGCTCGGCTGAAGGCCGGAGATGTTGTCGTCGCCGGGGTGGCCTGGGCGCAGCAACGCGGCATCGAATCGGTGGAAGTTCGTGTCGATGACGGGCCGTGGCAGTTCGCGACCCTCGCGGCCGAGTACTCGATCGACACGTGGAGGCAGTGGTACTGCGAGTGGAACAGCACTCCCGGCACGCGCACCCTCGCCGTGCGCTGCACGGATCGGTCGGGGCAACGGCAGATCGTCGCGCAGCGGCCGACCGTTCCCGATGGCTCCACCGGTCTGGAACGGCGCGTGGTCTTCGTCGAGTGACGGCGAGGTCGGCCCACCCGTACGAGACGTCGGTGTTCACGCGTCACAGCTCCGGAACGCTACGTCCCGTGGCGAAACGGCGAGGACCGTCGTCGATGACGGCAGGCCACTTGACGGTCAGCAGCCGGGCGCGCCAACACCATCGAGCGCAACCCCGCTGGGCGGTTATTCGACGGCCGCCACGACTTGTACCGTTGCGCCGTCGTCCGTCGATTCGTACACGGAGGTTTCGGTCGCGACGTACACCTCACCGTCGCCGGCAGCGAGGAGGGCTTGAGGTCTGGCCGTCAGAGCGTGTCGTGGTCGCCAGGTCCGGCCGGCGTCCGTGCTGGTGTACAGAGTTCCCTCGATGTCAGCTCCGACGAGTGGTCCGCGCTCAGGCCAGCTGATGAACACCAGTGCCGGTGTGCCGGCGATGGCGGCGAACGTGAGTGCCCCGTCGGTGCTGCGCTGTAACCCTTGGCGGGTGGTCGCGAGGATCTCGTCAGCGTCCACCGGTGAGACCGCGAGGTCGACAGCGGCGAGTTCTGCCCGTGGTTGCCAGGACCGTTCGTCGCGGCTGATCATGACCTTCCCCGACTGGCTGTCGTGACCGTACACCCGTCCGTGGCGGTACTCGAGGGCGTGAAAATCGGCGCTGCCCTCCAGAGACAGTGACTTCCACGACTCACCGGCGTCCTCGCTCTTGATCAGGCCCAGATGTGGCGGCTGTTGACCATCGGCCGGATCGGGGTGGCCGCTGGCCAGAAACTCGTCAGGGCCGGTGACGGTGAAGCCCATGAAGTCCTGCGTGAGGGTCCCGATTCGTTGCGGCCTTTGTTTGTCGTCGATGCGAAAGAGCCCGTAATGCGTTGCGATGTACAGGGAGTCGTTCGACGGGTTGATGCCGAGGCCGTGGATGTGGGTCATGCCCGGCACGAGTGCGGTCGTGCTGTCGGGAGGGTTCGCCGAACACGCCGCGGCGAGGGCTCCGGTTAGAACTGCGGCGGTGAGCCTACGAAGCCGCACAATGACACCGTTGGTCGCCGACGACCCACGTCGTCCGAACGTGATGAGTGGCTTCTGGTTACGGCGAGACACTCGTATGACGTGGCGCGGCAACGGTTTAGGGTGTCGGGGCGGGTGCAGAGGCCGTCGGCATGCCCGGCATCGGTGACATCGACGGCGCGTTCATGGGTTGTTCCATCATCTTGTTGCTGCCCATGTTCATGAAGTCGCAGCAACTCGGACGTGCGATGAGCAGATACAAGCCAGCGGCGATGACGAAGATCCCTACCGCGATACCCGTGATCGCCAGGGCCTGATAGAGCCGTTGAGGCCGGGTTCCGGCCGTGGGGGCGATTTCCGTCATGGTTGTCCCTTCGTGGGTGATCTGCTGCGGAGCGGGCTGTATTACCTACTCGGGTGTGTGTCGGCACCGCCGCTTGGCGTCTCGTATGACAGGGGGTCGCTTGCGATGCTCGGGCCGGGAAACGGGCCCGCTAGATCTGCCAGTCCTGAGCGCCGTCGGGTTGGTTGTAGATGCCGCCGGTGGTGTTCTTGATGACGACGGGGTCGCCGCTGCCGAAGTTGTCGTAGAACCACTGGGCGTTGGCGGGGCTGAGGTTGATGCAGCCGTGGCTGACGTTGCGCTTGCCCTGATCGGCCACCGACCAGGGGGCGCCGTGGACGAAGATCCCGCTGTTGTCGATGCGGACGGCGTCTTGCACCTTGAGCTTGTAGCCCTCGGCGGAATCGATCGGGACGCCGTAGGTGGAGGAGTCCATGACGATGTCGGCGAACCTCTCCAGGACGTAGTAGGTGCCGTTCTTGGTCTCGTACTTCGGTTTGCCCAGTGACACCGGGAAGGTCTTCTCGACGACGCCGTTTCTGGTGACGGTCATCTGGTGGGTGGCGTCGTCGATGGTCGCGACGAGGGATTCCCCGGTCCGGAAGCTCGACTTGGTTCCCGAAGCGTCGACGGTGACCGTCGTGTTGGCGGGCCAGAAGTCGATGGGGCGCCATCGGACCTGAGTGTCGGACATCCAGTAGAACTTGCCGGGCACGGGCGGGTTCGACGAGACGTGGATGGCTTGTTCGGCCATGGCGCGGTCGGCGATGGGACGCTGGAAGGTGATGGCGATCGGTTTGGCGACGCCGACCATCGACCCGTTGAGCGGGTTGAACGTCGGCGGGGCGAACACCGGCGGGCCGGTGTAGGGGGTGGGATCCTGTCCGGCGGGGACACCGGCTGCGCTCGCTGCTGGAATGGCGGACGGATTCGGTGGCTGCAGTGGGGGAGGTGGCACCGCGGACTGTTCGACGATGGCCGACGTGTCTGTCATCGGATCGACGGTGACTACGGGGGTGGCCGGGTCGGGTGCGTCGGGCGCTACCGGTTCGGCGTTCGCGCGCGGACCCGCCCACAACGTCGTGCTGAGGCCGATGACGGCGGCTGCGCTGAGCGCAGCTGTCACGGTGGCTCGCCGGGTCATGAATCCTCCTGAAGTTGAGCGGATGGCGCCGGGGAACGCCGCCATGCGCCGCGGCCCGTTGCTACGGCAATCCTACGCACTTGGTACGTAGATGAACAGCGGTCGGCGGGCTGGGCCCGTTACCCCGACGACCGTGGGTCCGTCAGACGGTGGTGTTACCGGTCCGCCACTGTTCCCAGGGCACGTTCCAGTCGCCGAGCCCGTCGGTCCCCGGGAGGGTCGATCCCACCGTGTTCACCACTTCGACGATGTCGCCGCGTTTGGTGTTGTCGTAGAACCACTTCGCGTTCTCGGGACTGACGTTGAGGCAGCCGTGGCTGACGTTGGTGTTGCCCTGGCTACCGACCGACCAGGGTGCGGAGTGGACGTAGATGCCGCTGTAGGACATCTGGGTGGCCCAGTCGACGTCGAGGCGATATCCGTTGGGGGAGTTGACGGGGACACCGTACGTCGAGGAGTCCATGACGAGGTTGGCGTATCTGTCGCCGATGATGTAGGCGCCGTTGTCGGTGGGGGTGCTGTTCTTGCCCATCGACATCGGCATGGTCTTGACCACCTCGCCGTTGCGCCGCACCGTCAACGTCTTGGTGGCGTCGTCGGCGGTGGCGATGACCTGGTCGCCGATGGTGAACCGCGTTGTGACGCTGTCCTGTCCGAACAATCCGTCACCTAGGTCTACGCCGTAGGTGTTCACCGCGACCTCGACGGAGGTGCCCGGTGTCCAGTACTGCGCTGGGCGCCAACGGACTTCGCGGGCGCTGAGCCAGTAGAACGCCCCCTCGACGCGGGGGGTCGTGGTGACGTCGATGGCTCGCTGTGCAGCCGCGCGGTCGGTGATGTCCTCGTCGAAGCGGATGGCCACCGGCTGCCCCACTCCCACGACGTCACCGTCGTTGGGCATCACGTAGGGCATCGTCAGGTTCTGTGGTGACTGAGTCTGAAACGTCATGCGCTGGGTGACCACTCCGGCGAGTCCGAGTGCCTCGGCGGTCAAGGTGTAGCGCTTGTTGTAACCCAGTGGTTCGGCGGTGGACCACGTCACGCCGTCCGGACCGAGCTGCCCGGCGATGGTCTCGCCGTCGGCATTGATCATCTCGACCGCGCCCAGGACGCCGTCGCCGGCGGCCACGGTCACCGGCGCATCCACGGGGACCCCGACGGCGCCGTCGGTCACCGACGACCGCAACCAGGGCTCCAGCAGATCGGCATAGGGCTCTCCCTTATCGGCGATGGCCGCGGGCGTCTGCGCCGTCGTGGTGACCGCCGGACTCGCGCAGGCCGCGACGGCGAGCGCCGACGCGACCAGCACGACGATCGCCGCAGGAAAACGCCAGCTTCGGTTCGGCGCGAGTTCGCGAGTCGGTCGCGGTTGCACTGACGTGCGGTCGGTCGGCAAGGAACCAGCCTTTCGGAGACGCTCGGATTGCCAGCGCGGCGACGCTGCTGCAGTCTCCAGTGTCACGGGGTCGAGTATGGGCGGCTTGGCCCTTCGATGAAGATTCGGTAAAGACGGTCGCCGCTCGGTCGGTCATGCGGCGGTCACGTAGACAAGTCCGTTGCCGTTTCGTAACGTAGTCGCGATCTACGTAGTAGTTACAGAGTTAGTAGCAATCGACGTGTGATCGGTTCACTCGCGACGCGAAGGGTCATCTGCTTTGTCTGTCGAACGTGTTGCCAGAATGACACGTGCACGCTCCAGCAGGGGGCTGCGCATCGCGGCATCAGTGGTTCTGCTGCTCGCAGTGGTCTCGGGCACCGGCAACGCCGACCCCGCCTCGGATGCGTTGGCCAGGCTCAACGAACTGTCCCGTACAGCCGAGCAGACCACCGAGGCGATGAATTCCGCCGAATTGGACCTCGACGCCAAGGTGGCCGAGCAAGCCGCCGCCGAGGCGCGCCGCAACGCCGACGAGGCCGTTCTGAATGCGGCCAGGGCTGATCTGGAGTCGTACCAGAGCGCGGTCGACGACGTCGCCGCCGCGATGTACATGGGCGGACGATCAGACGGCATGACGGCGGTGCTGACCGCGGATTCCCCCCAACAGTTGATCGACGAGTTGTCCGTCCAGCGGGTCATCTCGGCGGAGATGGCCACCGCCATGAAGGGTTACCGGCAGGCCAGCGACCGGGCGAACGCGGCGGCCCGCGAATCCACGGATTCCGCGGCTGCAGCACGTGTCGCCGCCGAGCAGGCCGCCGCGGTGCGCGCCGAATTACAAGCCCGACAGAGCGAGTTGATGCGCCAGATCGAGGCGGTCAAGGCGCAGTACGACGTGCTGACCCCGGAGCAGCGCGCCGTCCTGGCCGACCCCGGCCCGCCGCCGCCGGCACCCGATCCCGCACCCACCCCGGACCCGAGCATCATCGCCGCGCCGCCACCGGCCCCGGTCGAGGGTGCGCCCGCGCCCACCGAGGCGCCCGGCGGGCGGAACGACGTCGTCGTTCAAGCCGCCCTCACCCAGATCGGCAAGCCCTACTCCTGGGGAGCGACGGGCCCAGACGCGTTCGACTGCTCGGGGCTGATCCAGTGGGCGTTCCTGCAGACCGGCCGCAAGCTGCCGCGCTCGAGTCAGGCGCTGGCCGACGGAGGCCAACCGATCGGACGAGGCGACCTGCAGCCGGGCGACATCGTCACGTTCTACGACGATGTCTCCCATGCCGGCATCTACATCGGCGACGGCATGATGGTGCACGCCTCGACCTTCGGGGTGCCGGTCAAGGTGGCACCGATCTCCTCATCGCCGTTCCACAACGCCCGCCGCTATTGACCGTGCACGCTGACGGCGAAGAGGGAACCGACCGCCTTTACCGATTCTTCACCGAACGTGGCGGCGACCCTTAGACGGTTCGGCCACGCTGGGGTGCGAGATGGATGTGGCCGATCGCGACGCGAGATCGGTCCTCGACGTCGAGAGGCGATGTCGAGTACGGAACACGGAGGACTCGGATGAGGAACGTTGGGAAGTTCGGATTGCTGGCCGCTGCTGCGGTGGCGGGCACGTTGACGGTGGGTGCGTGTAGCAACACCTCGGCGGAGCACGACATGTCGTCGATGGGCAGCTCGCAGACCTCGGCTGCTTCGGCTCCCTCGACGTCGAGTGGTCAGTCGGCGCAGGCGCACAACGATGCCGACGTGGCGTTCGCGCAGGGCATGATCCCGCACCACCAGCAGGCCGTCGAGATGAGCGACATGCTGCTGGGTAAGCAGGGCATCGACCCGAAGGTGGTGACGCTGGCCAACCAGATCAAGGCGGCCCAGGGCCCCGAGATCGAGAAGATGCAGGGCTGGCTCACCGACTGGGGCGTGCCGACCACGGCGTCGCCGGAGATGTCGAACATGCCGGGGATGCCGAACATGTCCGGGATGCCCGGACACGACATGAGCGGCATGGGCGGCGGGGGCATGATGTCGCAGCAGGACATGGCGGCACTGCAGAACGCCCAGGGCGCCGAGGCGAGCAGGCTGTTCCTGACGCAGATGATCGAGCACCACAAGGGAGCGATCACCATGGCCCGCACCGAGGTGGACGGCGGCCAGTTCCCGGCGGCCACCGAGATGGCGCGCTCTATCATCACCTCTCAGCAGCAGGAGATCGACTCCATGAACGCGATGTTGGCCGCGATGTGAGTGCGGTCGGGCCGCTCGAAGGAGAGTCGTTGACGCGTCGTCAAGCGGCAGCGCCCGTGGTCAGCGGGACGGTGTTCGCAACGGCACGAGCAGCAGCGGCAGTCCGATGGTGAAGGTGGCGCCCGTGCCGGAGCCTGCGCTGGTGGCGCTGATGTGGCCGCCGTGGGCGTCCACCAGCGCCTTGGCGATGGCCAATCCCAGCCCCGATCCGCCGTGGTCGCGATCGCGGGCGGTGTCGGCGCGGTAGAGGCGTTCGAAGACGTGCGGTAGGTGCGCGTCGGCGATGCCGTCGCCGTCGTCGGTCACGCGGACGACGAGGTGCGGGCCCTCGATATCGGTTCCCACGTTCACGTGGCCCCCGGCGGACGTGTGACGCAGTGCGTTGTCCAGGACGTTGACCAGAACCTGAGTGAGCCGCTGCGGGTCGCCCCACACGTCGTGCCGCACCGCCGCCAAGTCCGTCGACAGCACCACGTTCTTGGCGTGGTACCGGTCGGCGACGGCGGCGACGGTCCGGGTGATCACGTCGGCGACGTCGAGATCGGTGAACGACATCGTCGCCGCGCTCTCCTCGGCCTGGGCCAGTGCGCCCAGATCTCCGGCGAAGCGCACGAGTCGACGTGACTGATCGCGCATCATCGCGATGGTGTCGGGGGTCAGCGGCCGGATGCCGTCCTCGACGGCTTCCAGGCAGGCCTCGAGCACCGCCACCGGCGTGCGTATCTCGTGGGCGAGGTCGCCGAACAGTTGACGGCGGGTGGTGTCGATGGCCTCGAGCTGGGCGGCCATTCGGTTGAACGCCCCCGACAGCGCGTCGAAGTCCTCGCCGAGGTTCTGCGGGGCCACCCGCACGTCGTATCGGCCCTCGGACACGGCGCTGGCCGCGGCGGCCACTTCGGTCACCGACCGCTGCAGCCGCCGGCTGACGTAGAGCGTCACCGCGAACGCGGTGAGCGCCGACACCGCCACCGCGCCGCCGACGGAGAACACCGTCGCGTACAGGTAGGCCTCCTCGGCGTGCAGCTGCTCGGCCGAACCCCCTGGCACGCCGGCGCGGTGCAGGTGCTCGCGGAACAGGGGCGGTCCGACGACGGCGGCGACCACCCAGGTGGTGATCGCCCCGGCCAACAGCACCGTGGTCTGGGCGATCAGCAGCCGCATGCCCAGGCCGGGGCGGCGGCGCCACCGAGCGGCGATCATCGGGGGTCGCCCATCCGGTACCCGACACCGCGCACGGTGATGATGAAGTGCGGGGCGGCGGGGTCGTCGCCGAGTTTGCGCCGGACGTGTCCGACGTGAACGTCGACGAGGTGCTCGTTTCCCACCCAGGGGCCGTCACGCACGGTCTCGAGGAGTTGGCGTCGGCTCAGCACCGTGCCGGGCCGCGCCGACAGGGCGGCCAGCAGGTCGAATTCGGTGCGCGTCAACGGAATCGGTGCACCGTCGAGGAACACCTCGCGCGCGGCCAGGTCGATGCGCAGCGGTCCGAACGTCAGCGGCGCCGGCCTGTCGGAGGCCGCGGGGGCCGCGGCGGGCACCGCGCGCGGTCGGCGCAGCATCGCCCGGATCCGGGCGACCAGCTCGCCGGAGCTGAACGGTTTGGTCACGTAGTCGTCGGCGCCCACGCTGAGTCCGACGATGGTGTCCAACTCGGTGTCGCGGGCGGTGAGCATCACGACGTAGGCGTCGGAGAAGGTGCGGAGTTGACGGCACACCTCCAGCCCGTCCATGCCGGGCAGACCCAGATCCAGGATCACGACGTCGGGGTCGTGGTCACGGGCGACGGCGACGGCGGTGGCCCCGTCGTGGGCGACCCGCGTGTCGAAGTGTTCCCGGACGAGGTAGCTGGCCACGATCTCGGCCAGGGCCACTTCGTCGTCGACGACCAACGCGCGGAACCCCGGTGAGCGGTCGTCGGTGCGCGCTGCGGTGTCGGTCATGGGTTTCATGGTGCCGGGGTCCGCTCGTGCGTGTGGCGTGCGGGGCGATCTTCAACGAATCTTCACACGACCAACACCGGTTCGCTCCGGTACGAGACGCACCGTGGTCTCCATGAGCGCGATGACGCCGGCGGCCGGGCAACTGGTGCACGCGGTGATGGGTGTCGACTGGCACGGCTGGCTGTTCCTGTTGGGCGTGATCGCCGCGTGTTGGGTGCTGGCCGTGGCGATCACCGGGGCACTGTTCGCGGGCGGCTCGGCGCGATCGTCGCAGCGCGACCCGGCCCCGGTGGCGGCCGACAACGCCGGGCCGGCGAACCCGCCGGCGTCGCACACGCGGAACCGACGTCATGTCTGAAGGGCGCGCCTTGTCGCGGCGGGCGTTCCTGGTGGCGACGGCGGCGGCCGGGGCGACGCTGGCCGGATGCACCTCCGGCGCGGGCGGCGGTGGCGTCGTCGACGAGATCGGAGAGGTCGAGGCGCGCCGCCCGCACAGCGGCCGGACGGTCTCGGCGACGTTGACCGCCGACCGGACGCGGGTGGACCTCGGCGGCAGCGTCGCCGAATCGCTGACCTACAACGGCACGGTGCCCGGTCCGGTGCTGCGGGCGTCGGTCGGCGACGAGGTCGCGGTCACCGTGCGCAACCGGCTGCCGCGCACGACGTCGGTGCACTGGCACGGGATCGCGATGCGCAACGACATGGACGGCGCAGCGCCGGCGACACCGGACATCGCCGCCGGCGGCGACTTCACCTACCGGTTCTCGGTCCCGCATCCCGGCACCTACTGGGCCCACCCGCACACCGGCCTGGACGCCGACACCGGGTTGTACTTCCCCGTCATCGTCGACGACCCGCGGGATCCGGGAGACTACGACGCCGAGTGGATCGTCATGCTCGACGACTGGACCGACGGCGTCGGATCCAGTCCCGAGCAGATCTTCGACGGGTTGCGCGCCATGTCGGCACCGGGTCACGACATGGCCGGCGGCGAGCCCATGCCGGGCATGCCGGGCATGGGCGCCGTGGCCGGTGTCGGCGGAACCGGTAAGAGCACGCTCTTGGGCGGTGACGCCGGCGACGTCTCCTACCCCTACTACCTCGTCAACGGACGAATCCCCGCCGCTCCCAGCACCTTTCGCGCGAAGCCCGGCCAGCGGGTCAGGATCCGCATCATCAACGCGGCGTCGGACACCGCGTTCCGGGTCGCGGTGACCGGGCATCGACTCACGGTGACCCACACCGACGGATTCCCCGTGGTCCCGACCGAGGTGGACGCGGTGCTGATCGGGATGGGCGAACGGTACGACGTGCGCGTCACCGCCGGGGACGGGGCGTTCGCACTGGTCGCCCTCGCCGAGGGCAAGAACGCCACGGCACGCGCCCTGCTGATCACCGGAGCGGGCAACCCGCCGCCGGCCGACTTCACGCCGCCCGAACTGGACGGCCGCGTCGGCACCGTCGCCGACTTCAACGCCACCACCGCCGCGGCGCTCGTCCCCGCGGTGCCCGACGCGAAGCTGCCGGTCGACCTGGCCGGCTCCATGGCGCCCTACGAGTGGACGATCAACGGGGCGCCGTTCTCCCGAACCACACCGCTGCAGGTGCGGTCGGGGCAGCGCATCGAGATGACCTTCGACAACACCTCGACGATGTGGCATCCGATGCACCTGCACGGCCACACCTTCGAGATCCTCACCGCCGACGGGCGGCCCGGCGCGCGCAAGGACACCGCGATCGTGCTGCCCGCGCAGCGCCTTCGAGTGGCGTTCGTCGCCGACAACCCCGGCCAGTGGATGCTGCACTGCCACAACACCTATCACCAGGACGCCGGCATGATGACCCGGCTCGACTACACCGGCTGAACGCAGTGGCGACTGTCCCCGGCACGCGACGCCGCAGCTGGAACCTCACGGGCGGCGGCGCACACCTCCGCGCGGGAACCACACCGCCGGTGATAATCTACTAACCTACTTAGTAGATAGGTGGAGTCGCACCGTAACGGTCACCACTCGAGACGCGAAGGGGTTTCATGTCACCGCACCGCCGCACGATCGCGGTGCTGGCCCTGGCCGGCACACTGCTGATGATCGGCGTCCTGGGGGGCGTGGTCGGCCTCGGGCTCGTGCGCTGCGCCGACTGCGCCCCTGCGGTGGACGCCGACGGGCCGGCGCAGAAGGCACCGCCCACGCCGGCGGCGCTCAGCATCTCGCCGGGACCCGGCAGCGCCGAGGTCGACCCGTTGGCGCCGATCAGCGTGTCGGCCACCGGCGGAGAACTCGTGGACGTGGAGATGCGCAACGAGCAGGGCACCCGCATCGAGGGCATCACCACACCCGACCGCACCGCGTGGAAACCGGGCGTCCCCCTCGGATATGGCCGCAACTACACGCTCAGCGCCACCGCTGTGGGCGCCGACGGGATCGCGCGACGCGCCGATTCGCGATTCTCCACACTGACGCCGGGCAACCAGACCGCCGTCACGCTGACCACGACCGGCGGCGCACCGATCCGAGACGGCGGCACCTACGGCGTGGGCACCGTGGTGGTCGCCCGCTTCGACGAGCCCATCGCCGACAGGGCCGCCGCCGAACGCCGGATGACCGTCACCACCACACCGCCGGTGCCGGGATCGTGGTACTGGCTCGACGACCAGACCGCGCACTGGCGACCCCCGCAGTACTTCACGCCGGGCACGACGGTCACCGTGGCCGCCGACGTCTACGGCGTCCCGCTCGGCGACGGTCTCTACGGTCAGCAGGACACTCGGGTCGGCTTCACCATCGGCGACGCCCACGTCTCGATCGCCGACGACCTGACCAAGCAGGTCAGCGTGTACGACAACGGTGCACTGGTGCGCACCATACCCACCTCGATGGGCATGGGCGGCAGCGAGACGGTCAACGGCCAGACCATCTCCTTCTGGACCCAACGCGGCACCTACACCGTGATGGACAAGGCCAACCCCGTGGTGATGGACTCCTCGACGTTCGGGCTGCCGGTCAACTCACGACTGGGGTACAAGGAGTCGATCAGCTTCGCGACGCGGATCAGCACCGACGGGGTGTACCTGCATCAGCTCGACAGCACCGTGTGGGCGCAGGGCAACACCAACGTCTCGCACGGCTGCCTGAACCTCAACGCCGACAACGCCCAGTGGTTCTACGACTTCTCGCAGCCCGGCGACGTCGTGGAGGTCCGCAACACCGGCGGAGAGCCGCTGCAGGTGTGGCAGAACGGCGACTGGAGCCTGCCGTGGGATCAGTGGGTGCAGGGCAGTGCACTGCCCTGACCCTCCACGGGCACGTTTCCCGACAACTACCCGAGCCGACAGCGACGAGGAGTCGACATGACCGACAGCGCGCCGATGATCCCTCCTCCGGCCCGACGGTGGGCGTGGATCCGCCTGGGCGTCGGGTTCGCCGCGGCGGTGGGTGTCGCCGTGGCCATCGGCGTGCCGAGCGCGCTGCTGGACAACCCGTTCTTCGTGCGGATGACCCCGGTGCCGTGGTGGAGCTACGCGGCGTGGGCGGTGACGTCGGTGCTCAGCGGCGTCCTGGCCGCCACCTACGTGCACGCACCCTCGTCGGCGCCGCGAGCACCGGGGCGGGCGGGAGTCGTGGCCAACATCGGCTCGGTGCTGGCGGTGGGGTGCCCGGTGTGCAACAAGCTCATCGTCGCGGCACTCGGCGTCAGCGGCGCGCTGGGGGTGTGGGCGCCGATGCAGCCGGTGCTGGCCGCGGCCTCGTTGGCCGTGCTCGGCTGGGCGCTGTGGCGCCGGCTGTCGACGCTGCGGTCCTGCCCCGCCGGGATGTCGCCCGCTCCGATGACCGGGGCGCGTCCCGAACCGTTCGCCGGTCAGCGCTGATGGTGCCGGTGCGGTCGCTGGCCGTCCTCGCCGTCGCCGTTGCCGCAATCACGGCGTTGATCGTCGGTCTGTTCTGGGCGGCGGAGCCGGCGTCATCGCCGACATCGGGCGCGGCCGGTGTCGCCGCGCGAGCACACCCGACCCGCGACGAGGGCGGTGCGCCGCCGTGCCCGCCGGCAGCGATCACCGACCCGGTGCCCGCCCTGTCCGGCGTGAGCGCCCGGTGCCTGGGCGCGCCCGGTCCGGTCGACGTGGGTGCGGTCGTCGCCGGCCCGCCGACCCTGCTCAACCTCTGGGCGTCGTGGTGTGCGCCGTGTCGCGAGGAGATGCCGGTGCTCGACGCGTACGCCGCGACCCCCGACGCGGTGCGGGTGATCGGTGTCAACGTGACCGATCGGCCCGACGCGGCGGCGGCGTTGATGCGCGATCTCAAGATTCGTTACCCGTCGCTGACCGACGCCGACGACGTGCAACGCGCCCTGGGCACGCCACCGCTGCTGCCGTTGAGCTATCTGGTGACCGGTGACGGCGCGGTGCGCCGACTGCAGGACGTTCTCGTCTTCGGTGACCCCGCGCAGGTCCGCACGTCGGTTGCCGCGGCGTTGCGCGACAGGGGTATTCGATGACCGCCCGTGCGGCGCACCCCGTCGGCTCGGCACCGTCGAGGCCGCGTCGGCCAAGGCGGGGCCTGGGGGAGCTGGAGTCCCGCATCATGGACCTGGTGTGGAGTAGCGAGGAGGCGGTGCGGGTCCGCGACGTCCTCGGCGGGTTGTCGTCGGCGCGGCAGCCCGCCTACACCACCGTCATGACGGTCATGGACAACCTGCACCGGAAGGGCTGGCTGATCAGAGAACTCGACGGACGGGCCTATCGGTATCGCGCCCGCCGCAGCCGCCTGCAGGTGGCCACCGACGCGCTGCGAGAGCTGTTGGCCGACAGCGGCGATCCGGCGGCGGCCCTGTTGCACTTCGCGCGTGAGGCCACCGACGCGGAGACCCGCGCGTTGACGCGAGGCTTGAACGAACGGCGGGCCACCCGATGACCGGCATCGTGTGGTGGTCGGTGGTGGGCCTCGCGATGGCGGCGTTGTCGCCATCGGCGCTGCGCTGGCTGACCCGCCGCGGCGCCGACGCCGGGATGCTGCTGATGGCGTGGGCGGTGTTGGTGTGTCTCACGGTGTTCGCCGTCGCGCTGCCGGGGCTGGCCGAACTGATTCACCGGTGCTGGCTGGCGTTGCACACCGGCCCGCCAGGCGGCCTCGACACGGCCGTCGGGGTGATCAGCGGCGGGCTCATCGGCTTCGCCGCGGTGAGCGGCGGATGGCGGCTGGCCAGCACGGGCCGCTACCGCCGACGCCTGCATGCCCGGCACGCCGAACTGGCGTGGGTACTGCACGGCGGCGCGCCCCGCGGCGACGGGGTGCTGTGGCTGCCCACCTCCGAGCAGCACGCCTACAGCCTGGCCGGTGACCCGCCGCTGGTGGTGCTGAGTACCGGTGTGCGCGAGTGCCTCGACGACGCCGCGGTGCGCGCGGTGGTGGCCCACGAACGGGCCCACCTGCAGCGGCGCCACCATCTGCTGATCGCGGTGGCCCACGCCGTCGCCGCGGGACTGTGGTGGCTGCCGTTGACCCGGCAGTCCCCGGCGTTGGTGCGCACTCTGGTCGAATTGGACGCCGACGCCCACGCCGCACGGGTCCACGGGAACCGTCCGCTGCGCCGTGCCCTGCTGAGGTTGCAGGATGCGCACGCACCGGCGGCCGCGCTGGGCGTCGCCGGCGACTGCGTGCACCTGAGGTTGCAACGCCTGTCGGGCCGGCATCGCCCGCGCGCCACACGGTTCAGCGGGCCGGCCGCCGGGGGCACCGCGATGCTGCTGGCCACGACGGCGGTGATCGTGGTGGCGGTGCTGACCACCGCCCTGGCGTCGTGCACCGCGGTTTGATCGATGCCGATCCCGCTGCGCCGCAGGGTTACGTCTCACCGAGAACCGCGTCCGCAATCGCACGCGCCGCTGCTCCGTCGGTGAACCCGATCGGCCGATGGAGCACGGGATCGGTTGCATTGCAACAGGTGTCGGGATACGGCACGGTTCCGGTTGCGGTGCCGCGTGGCGGCGTGCGGGCGCGACGACCCGGTCTCGGTGTTCCCGACAGGTCACCTCGGACGTGTCGACGGAGCACCTGCGTACTGATCAGGTGCCGATGGCCGCCGTGGCGAGGGTGGCGACGGGTGGCGCGCGCCCATCCCTGCGCGTCACCACCGGTCCCGGTCGCGGTGGCGGGGTAGGCTGCCCGGCAACGACGGTGAAGGGTGCGCGGTGAGGGTTCGAGGATTCGGCGAGCTGGAGGCCGCGGTGATGGATCGGGTGTGGGATCACGATCCCTACACCGTCACCGTGCGCGAGATCTTCGAGGAGATGGCCGGGGAGCGGCGCATCGCCTACACCACGGTGATGTCGACGATGGACAACCTGCACACCAAGGGTTGGCTGGAGCGTGAGCGCGACGGCCGCGCCTACCGCTACTGGGCGGTGCTGACCCGCGAGGAGCACACCGCCCGACTGATGCGCGAGGCCCTCGACGGCGGCGGCCGCTCGGAACTGGTGCTCAACCACTTCATCGAACAGATCGGGCCCGAGGAGTCCGAGGGGTTGCGATCGGCCCTGCGCCGACTGTCGAGACGCTCCGCCAGGGCCAAACGCCAGTGAGTCTGGCCGCCTGCCTGCTGCTCTACAGCGCAGCGGTAGTCCTCTTGGGTCCGCCCGCGCTGCGGGCACTGACCAGAACGGGACGCGCACCCCGCCTGGGAGTGGCGACGTGGCTGACCGCGATGGTCAGCGTGCTCGCGACCTGGCTGATCTCGGCGGTGCTGATCGTGGTTGACGAAGTCGCGCATTGGAGCCGGCAGCACTCCTTCATCGACTCGTGCATCGAACTGCTGTGCCGGGTACTGGCGGGCCGGTCGGGAAGCGCACCGCGCGGGGTCCTGCTGCTCGGCGCGGGGGCCGCCGTCGCCGCCGTCGCGGTCCTCGCCGTACGGCTGACGCGCACCGTGGCGCGGCTGCGGGCGCAGGCTCACGGCCACGCCCATGGGATCCGCCTGGTGGGTCGACCGATCCTGGAACAGGGCACGTTCGTCGTCGACGCCGACATCCGCGCCGCCTACTGCGTGGCCGGCAAGCCGTCGACGATCGTGGTGACCAGTGCCGCGGTGTCGGCCCTCGACGACCACGAGATGCGGGCGGTGCTCGCCCACGAGTGGGCGCACGTCCGCGGGCACCATCTCGAGGTGACCATGCTGGTGCGCGCGGTGGCCGCGGTGCTGCCGCGACTGGCGTTGATGCGCGACGGCGCACTGGAGGTCACCCGGCTGCTGGAGATGTGCGCCGATGACGCCGCGGCCCGACGTTTCGGACGGCACGCCGTTCTGGGCGGCTTGCTGACGCTGGCCGGGGCGGCGCCCGCCGGCGGGCTGGGCGCCGCCGACGTCGCCGTGGTCAGTCGCGCCGAGCGGTTGACGTCACCACCGGGTGCCGGCGCGTGCAGCCTCGACGCCGCACTCGCCGGTACTGCGGCGTTCATCGCTCTGGCACCGCTGGGCGTCCTGACCATGGCCGCGTCGGGGATGTTCGTCTGCAGCTGAGCTCGCCGTCGCCCGTCAGGTGACGCCGGCATAGGAGTGCAGGCCCGCCGTGACGAGGTTGATGAAGAACAGATTGAACACCATCGCGACGAAACCCACCACGTTGACCCACGCCGCTCGGCGGTCGCGCCACCCGGCGGTCGACCGGGCGTGCAGATAGGCCGCATAAGCGATCCACGCGATGAAGGACACCGTCTCCTTGGGATCCCAGCCCCAGAAGCGGCCCCACGCCTCCTCCGCCCAGATCGCACCGAAGATGACGCCGAACCCGAACACCGGGAACGCGAAGATCGTGGTGCGGTAGGCGATCTCGTCGAGTGCCCGTGCCTCCGGTAGTCGAGCGAGTATCCGCGACAACACGTCGTCGTCCCCGTCGTGGAGACCGTCGCCGACCCGTGAGGTCTTGAGCAGGAACAGGATGCTCGCGACGCCGGCGACGAGGAACACCCCCGATCCGAGGCTGACCACAGAGACGTGGATCGGCAGCCAGTACGACTGCAGCGCGGGCATCACCGGAGCGGCGTCGGCGTACAGCCAGCGCCCCGAGATCGTCAGCAGGATCAACACCGGCAGCAACACGAAGACCCACAAACCGCGGTTGTGCGGTTTGCGCAGCGCGACCGCCGCGGCCGTCAGACCCGCCAGACAGGTCAGATTGATGAACTCGTACATGTTGCCCCAGGGCACCCGCGCGGTAGCCAGGCCACGCAGCACCAGGCACGCCAGCAGCAGTGCCGCGCCGAGGTAGACCAGCGCCAAACCCGCCCCGCCGAGGCGTTCATCCCACGACCGCACGGGGGCCTCGACGATAAGACCGGGGCGGCCGTCGCCGGCGACGACGGTGGCCGCCGGCGTACGGGGGTGCACGCGTCGGACGCGGACACGGGCGAGTTCGACCGCGAGGACCAGAAGCGCCACCACCAGCACCACCATCGCGGAGGTGAACGCCATATCCGAGTAGCGGGACAAGCCGAGGTCGATGCGCACCGAGTTCATGTCATCCCCTCGCGTTCAGATGGATACACCTACTGAGCACGATAGTACTTCGATGCCGCGCGCCCCACCCTGGGTTGGCGTCGTGCGCCGCGACGTGTGCGCTGGGTCGCTTGCATCCACCGTGCATGGCGTCGATGTTGCATCTACTGTTCAAGTCAGTACTATCCGATTAAGTAGAAAAGTCATCTGCACTCGGAGGGACGGTCCGGTGAGTCCGATTCGTCGTGTCAGGCCCGGCGGTTTCCCGCCGCGTTCGCCGCAGCCGTCGCTGTACACCGCGGCCTACCGGCGCGTGCTTCGACGTCGGGTGGCGGGCTGGCTGCTGGTCGGGATCGGCGCGATCATGGCGGTCGTGCACATGGTCACCCATCTGGGCCGGCTGCACCTTCTGGGATATCAGGACCTGCTCGTCGGTTACCCGATGGCCGGCGTCCTCGTCCTGGGCGGGTTCCTGCTCGTCGGCTCCACGGCGAAGGCGTGAGAACCGATCCGAGGTGCGCGTGGGCCCCGTCCGGGTGTGACGCGATGAGCGTCGCGTGCGCACACCCGATCGCGACCGCCGTCGGCGCGCAGCGCGCGTCGACTCGATGGGACCGCGGTCACGCGATCCACGATGAGAGGCACCGATGACCGACGATCGTCGAAACACCGGCACGACACCAGGGGGGTGGATGCGCTGGTTGGCCGCGGTGGTCGTCTCGGTGGTGGTCGCCGTCGCCGCGGTCGCCGCCGCGGCGACGGCCCAGGGATTCTCCCGGCGCGGACTGCCGGTGCAGTACCTGATGGTGCCGTCGGCGTCGATGAGCCGCGACGTCATGGTGCAGTTCCAAAGCGGCGGCCCGCAGTCACCCGCGGTGTATCTGCTCGACGGGCTGCGCGCCCAGGACGACTTCAACGGGTGGGACATCAACACGCAGGCCTTCGAGTGGTACGACCGGTCCGGCTTGTCGGTCGTGATGCCGGTGGGCGGGCAGTCGAGCTTCTACGCCGACTGGTACCGGCCGGCGTGCAGCAGCAAGGGCGGTGGCTGTCAGACCTACAAGTGGGAGACGTTCCTGACTCGCGAACTGCCCGCCTTCCTGGCTGCCGAGCAGCAGGTCAAGCCCACCGGAAGCGCGGCAGTCGGCCTGTCGATGGCGGGATCGGCCGCGCTCACCCTCGCGATTAACCATCCGGCGCAGTTCGGCTACGCCGCCTCGCTGTCGGGGTTCCTCAACCCGTCCGAGGGCTGGTGGCCCACCCTGATCGGTTTGGCGATGGGCGACGCCGGCGGATACAAGACCGTCGACATGTGGGGGCCTACCAGCGACCCGGCGTGGAAGCGCAACGACCCCATGGTCAACATCGCGACCCTGATCGCCAACGACACCCGCGTCTGGATCTACAGCGGCAACGGCGACCCCGCCGACGTCGACGGTCAGGCCGCCGGCGACAACGTGCCCGCCAAATTCCTCGAGGGGCTGACCGTACGCACCAACCGAACTTTCCAGGACAACTACCTGGCAATGGGCGGCAGGAACGGCGTGTTCAACCTACCGCCGGCCGGAACGCACAGCTGGGAGTACTGGGGCCAGCAGCTGCAGGCGATGAAACCCGACCTGCAACGCGCCCTCGGCGCCCAACCCCCCGCGTGAACGACCGCCCGGTAGCCGTCAGCACCGAGCGACCGCCGCGCGAATTCACGCCCGCACCACCGCCCGTCCCCGCTTGCCCCGATCGCAGGCCGACCGCCTGGCGCGTTCCGGACCGGAAGGCTCCCGCCCGGTGACCTTGTCCGCCTACCTGCCGAGCCCGCCGCAGGGCGTGTGGCATCTGGGACCGATTCCCGTGCGCGCTTACGCGTTGTGCATCATCGCCGGCATCGTCGTCGCCGTGTGGATCGGCCAGAGACGCTGGACCGCGAGAGGCGGCGAGCCCGGCACCGTCGCCGAGATCGCCGTGTGGGCAGTACCTTTCGGCGTCGTCGGCGGCAGGGCTTACCACGTCCTCACCGACTGGAGTACCTACTTCGGCGACGGCGGCAAGGGAGCACTGGCCGCGCTGCGCATCTGGGACGGCGGCCTGGGCATCTGGGGGGCGGTCGCGCTCGGCGGTGTGGGCGCCTGGGTGGGCTGTCGCCGGCGCGGCATCGCGCTACCGGCGTTCGCCGATGCGGTCGCGCCGGGTGTCGTCCTGGCTCAGGCGATAGGACGGGTCGGCAACTACTTCAACCAGGAACTCTACGGCGGACCCACGGACCTGCCCTGGGGCCTGGAGATCTTCTACCGGCGCGACCCCTCCGGCAGGGTCGGCATCAGCCTGCTCGACGGTACCTCCACGGGTCAGGTCGCTCTGGTGGTGCACCCGACGTTCCTCTACGAGGCACTGTGGAGCCTGGTGGTCTTCGGTGCCCTGCTCTACCTCGACCGTCGGTACGACCTCGGTCACGGACGGCTTTTCGCGTTGTACGTCGCCGCCTACTGTTTCGGGCGTTTCTGGGTGGAGCTGCTGCGCAGTGACCCGGCGACTCATCTGGGTCCGCTGCGCATCAACACGGTCACCGCGACCGTGGTGATGGTGGCCGCGCTGATCTACCTCGCCAAGGCGCCACGGGGCCGCGAGCTCCCCGCAGCGTTCGGATCGGCGTCGAATCCGGCGCCGTGACCGACACGCTGACACGAATCCCGCCTGCCGGCCGGCCCCCGCCATCAGGCCAGCCGCCCGCTATCGGCGGGTACGGACCCTCGGCCCGTGAAGCGCAGATGTCGCACGGACGCCGCATCGACGCGCCACCGTCGCGTCCGGTCACTGGCACCGGACCCCGCGCCGGCCTCGGCGCGGTCACCGCGAATCCCGCCTGCGACGACGTCGATGCGCTGACCGTCCCGGCCGCCGCTTCGGGACGTGCGTTCGACCACGACTTCCGCGTCCTGCACTGCCGCGAGCTGGACGATGACGCCGACGGCGACGACGACCAACGTCCGCTCGTTCTCGCGACACCGGCGCCCGCCGACGGGTTGTCTCCGTGTCCCGGCTCATGGCACCGAAGCGCGCGTCACCGGCGTTCGGGGCGCGCCCGGTCGCCGGCACGTCATCGCCGCTCCGCGACGGGCCCGGCGCCGGCCCGAGCGCTGATGGCCGCTCTGGCGGCCGGTGCCGTTGCCGCCGCAGCGCACGCCGCGATCACGTCGGGCAACGGCACGGGCGCACCGGTAGCGGTCACCACCGGCGCTGATGAGGGCATGCAGATCGTCACCCTGGACGCGACCCCGGCCGCGTCGGTGTTGGCCGAGGAGTTCGTCCACGCCGTCGCGTTCGCGCAGGAGCGCGCCCAGCGCGAGACCCGCTTGCAGCGACCGCTCTACGCGAGCCCGACGCGCGGCATCCTCACCTCGGGTTTCGGGACGCGCTGGGGAGTGCTGCACGGCGGAATCGACGTCGCCAACGCCATCGGCACGCCGATCAACGCCCCCGCCGACGGCGTGGTGATCGCCGCGGGCCCGGTCGCCGGCTTCGGCATGTGGGTCAAGCTGCGCCACGACGACGGAACGGTCACCCTGTTCGGTCACATCGACCGTGCGACCGTCCAAACCGGCCAGCACGTGATGGCCGGCGACCAGATCGCGCTGATGGGCAACACCGGGAATTCCACCGGCCCGCACCTGCACTTCGAGGTCCACCTCGCCGGAGACCGGCAAACGGACCCGTTGCCGTGGCTGGCCGAGCGCGGCGTCCCACTCAGCGCGCTCACCGGGTAGCCCGCAGTCAGCTCGCCCGTCCCGTCCGGTTACCCACGAGCTGGGGCGAGGTCGAACGCCGGTATGTCACCGCTGTCGGCGAGGTGTCGCCAGGACACTCGCCCGTGCGCCCGCCGGGGTCAGATCAGTCGGTGCCGACCAGGCTGCGAGGAGATGCGCTGCACACGGGTCCTGGCCTCGCACGGCGGCCGCTGAGACTCGGTGCGGCCGCCGATCAGCCACTGCGGCACGAAGTCGGTCAGTGGACCCAGCATCTCCTTGGCCAACGCGTCGTAAATGGGCGTTGCAGACGGCATCGATCTCCTCGGTGGGGTGAACACGGTGTGGATGGTCTATTCGTGAGGCGATGGCCGAGGCCCCGCGCTCCGCAATCGGCGAACGCTGCGACACGACGTCGACGACTCACCGGGCGCGGCCCCCGGTCCAGCGCAGTTCGCCGACATCGGTGAACGCCACCTGCGCGACGCAGTCGTCGCGGCGCAGCGATACCCAACGAGTCATCGTGGTGTGCACGACGTGGACGTCAGTCTGCTCGACATTCACGCCTACTAGGTTACTCAGTAGTCCGTGAGGTCGTGGGTTGAACACGTCGAATCAGTGGCGTATCACGCAATGGGACCTACCGTGCGCGTCGTCGTCTCGCGCGGGCCGTCCGCCGGGGCCGCGGGAGACCGTCGGGGAGATCGACGCCGGACAAGCGAGATCGCCACGGCGGCAACGGCGAGCACCGACAGTGCCAATTGGATCCGGGGAGTCCATCGGGTGGCTGGTGCCAGTCCGCTGCGCAGGGTGATCCGCTCGACGAGGTATCCCGATGCGTTGAATGCGGTGGTGGACGCGGCGCGCCCGTCGGGTGCGATGACCGCGCTGACGCCGGTGGTGCTGGCCACCACGACGCTGCGGTCGTGCTCGATGGCGCGCAGTTTTCCGAACGCCAGTTGCTGGCGGCTCATTTGTTCGGTGAAGGTGGCGCTGTTGGACGGCACCACCAGCATCTGGGCGCCGGCCAGGACGGCGTCGCGGGCGGCGCGGTCGAAGACGACCTCCCAGCAGGTGGCGACCCCGACGGGTACACCCGCGGCGTGCACGATCCCGGTTCCCGAGCCGGGGACGAAGAAGCCGGCCCGGTCGGCGTAGGACGAGAGGTGGCGGAACACGTTGCGCCACGGCAGGTATTCGCCGAACGGCTGAATGATCTTCTTGTCGTGGCGTTCGGCGGGGCCGGTGCCCGGATTCCACACGATCATCGTGTTGGACGTGGCGGGGGTTTGCGGTGTCCACTCGGGGCGTCGCAGCACCGTCCCGATGAGGATCGGCGCGTCGATCGCCGCGGCCGCGGCGGTGATGCGGCGGCGCGCGTCGTCGTCGGTGAGGGGGTTGACGTCGGAGGAGTTCTCGGGCCAGAACACGATCTGCGGGGCCGCGACGCGGCCCGCGGCCACGTCCTCGGCGAGGCGCAGCGTCTGGGTGACGTGGTTGTCGAGAACGGCGCGGCGCTGGGCGTTGAAGTCCAGGCCGAGGCGGGGCACGTTGCCCTGGACGAGGGCGACGGTGATCGACGGCGCCGACGGCGCCGCGGATTGGCGCACCAGCGGCCAGATGGACAGGGCGCCGAGGCCGATGGCGATCAGACTCACCGCAGCGATGACCGCCTCATGTCGCGACTCGCGGCCCACGGTGCGCGCCCGCCCGATCATCGCCGCCGCGCTGAACCCGGCCCATGCGGTGGCGAACGACACCAGCGGCGCGCCGCCCAACCGCGCGAACGCGGCCAGCGGCCCGTCGGTCTGGCCGTAGGCGAGCACACCCCACGGGAAGCCGCCGAAGGGGACCAGGGTCTTGAGCCACTCGACGGCGACCCAGCACGCCGCCCACCACAGCGGCCACCCCACCGACTCGCGAAGCGGACGTGTAACGGCCGCGAACGCCACCGGGAACACCGCGCACACCGTGGAGAGGGCCAGGTAGGGTGCCGGGCCCACGAACGCGCCCGTCCACGGCAGCAGCGGCAGGTAGAGTGCCATGCCGAACACCAGTGCGCATCCGAGCGCGCCCGACGTGGTCGTGACCCGCCGGGTGAGCAGCCACCCCAGCGCGGCCATCCCGATGATCGCGCTCCACCACCAGTCCAGCGGGGCGAAGCTCGTCGACACCAGCAGCCCCGCGGTCACCGCGACGGCCGCCGTCGTCGATCGCGACCACACGGTCGCCGCGATACCCGTCCGCCATGGGCGTGCGCGCGTCCAGGCGGCGGCGCTCACTGTAACGGCCTACCACAACGCAGTACTGACACAGTTAGTACTATATCGAGTAGTAGATTCTGCGGTCAGCGACGATGCGGTGAAGGGTCGCGGAGGATCATCCGCCGCCGGGGGCGATGGTCGTCGTGAGGGTCTGACAGAGCCGGCGAAGATCCCACAGCCCGAAGGCGTTGGCGGGCAACACCTCGCACCCGACGAGGCGGGGTGCCCGAGGCGCTCCGGTGTGATCGGCGCCGCGCGGTCCGCACACGGGCCAGGCGCCCAGACCCTGGGTGCGCAACACGCGTTCGGCGATCCGGATCTGCTCGGAGCGCGAGGCGCGCGCCGGGTCACCGCGGCCGCCGTGCTCGGCCCAGGTCGCGGGACTGAACTGCAGGCCGCCGGAGTACCCGTTGCCCGTGCTGATCGTCCAGTCACCGCCGGACTCGCACTGCGCGACCGCATCCCAATCGATCGCGTTCGCACGAGCCGGGGAGGTCCCCCACGTCAGCGCCGCCACGACGAGCGTGGCCCCCACGCCGCCGATAATCGGCAACCTGCGTCGAGACTGCATCGGGGCACCTCTTCCCGTCGAGGTCGAGCCGCGGCGCACGTCCACTCCCGAGTCCTGTTGTCCGTGTGACGATCGTGCACTTCCGTGGCCGGTGTGACCACCGTGCGGGAAGTGAGAAAATCCTGGCAACCTTCTTACTGAGTAACTACGTAGTCAATTACGGTCGTTACCCGTCACCGAATACCAACGCGCTCAAGCGATCCGATGTTTCATCACTGTGACGGGTGAACCAGCGCGGGACGCCCGCACGACGTGCGGGCGCCCCGACACCTGCTTCCTCGAGGTCAGGTGTTAAGCACGTGGCGTCCACGTGGACCGTCGCGTACTTGACCCGCTCGACCGTGCGGTTGCGACCCTGGGTGGTGGGGAACCAACTCGTTCACCTGCCTTCCGGGCCGAACGGCGGTGACACCACAGTCGTTCGGTCATCGTCGGCAACGACTTTCGGTGCGTGTGCTGTGCGTCAGTCCATTCCTGCCCTCCCGGTGTACGAGTCGACGGCGCGTCGGCTTCGTCGATTGGGCGTGCTAGGAGTCGGTGGAGTGCGCAACTGCGGGTTGCGGCGCGTCGAGTAGACCGCGGCGGCCGAGTCGGTGCAGCGCCCAGGCCGACAGAATGCCGATGAGGCTCAGTGCAACCCAGACGAGTTCAGGCGCGCCGGCGTTGCGTGCAGCTTGCATCAGCGTGCCGGTGAGGAGATTGCCGGCCAGGATGCCCACACCGACGATCGTGTTGTAGAAGCCGTAGTGGGTTCCGACGAGCTCGTCCCTGGCCAGCGACACGACGGTGTCCATCTCGAAGGGGAACACCGCGGCGGACCCGGCCGCCAGGATGGCCGCCGCGGCGAGCAGCGCGGCCACGGCGGCGCCCTGGCCGAGGCGGCTTTCGCCGGGGAGCACGGCAAGGGGCACGAACGACGTCGCAAGGATCGTCATGCCGACCACGAGCGAGCGGCCGCGACCCCAGCGTCGGGCGAACCACCGCGTGATGCGCATCTGGCCGGCCACGGCGACCAGCCCCGACACCGCGAACACCGCTGCGACGACCATGCTTTCGTGTTCGGGGGCGAGCTGTCTGGCGTGTAGCGGCAGCGCGAGGTACACCTGGAATGACAGGACGTAGGAGCCGATCATCGCCGCTGCGAACAGCAGGAACGAACGGTTGCCGACTACGGTGCGCCAGTCGTCGAGGACCGAGGTGTGTTCTCGATCCGGCGGGGTGATGCGCTGGGGAAGTGCACACAGTTGAGCCACGGTCAACACACCGAACACCGCCGCTGCCGCGGCGGCCGTGACGCGGAAGTCGAGGAACATGAGGGCCAGGCCGACCAACGGGCCGGCCAGGATGCCGCCTTGGTAGAAGACGTTGAACAACGCGAACGCCTCGACGCGGCGATCGCCTGCGTCCGCGGCGAGGTAGGCACGCACCGCCGGGTTGAACAGCGCCCCGGCGAATCCCGTTGCCGCCGAGGCGATCACCATCGCCGGCAGCGAATCGGCGAATACGAGCAGACCGAAGCCGCCGGTACGGAGAAGGCAACCCGCCACGATCAACGGTTTGTAACCGAGGCGGTCGGCGAGGGTGCCCCCGACGATGAACATGCCCTGCTGGGAGAAGTTCCGCACGCCCAGCACCAGTCCGATGGCCCAGGCGGCCAACCCCAGGGGCCCGGCTAGATACCCGGCCAGATAGGGCATCAACATGTAGAACCCCAGATTGATGCCGAACTGGTTGACCATCAGCAGTCGGCTCGGCCATCCGAAGCTGCGGAATTGCGTGACCATGCCCCTCACAGCGCTGCCCTCGTTGGATCGACCACGGATGTGCACCGTGTCCACGACTCCACGACGCGTGCACCGGGGTGGTTGATCACCGCCGGCTCCCGAGGTGGTGTGACACCGAGCAGGCTGTGTTCGCGGCAGTAGTCGTCGTTGTAGACGGTGTCGAAGTAGCGTTGCGGCCCGTCGGGGAAGACCGCCGCGATGGTCGTGCCCGAAGGGTTGTTGCGGGCCGCCCAGCTCGCGGCCAGTGCGACCGCCCCGACACTCCATCCGCCGCTGGAGTAGTGGGTGGCCGCGAGGGTGCGGCACGCCCAGACGGCCTCGGCGGGACCCACCCAGTGCACCTCGTCGAAGGCGGCGTAGTCGACGTTGGCAGGGTAGATGCTCGAGCCGAGGCCGCGCATGAGGCGCTTGCCGGCGGGTTGACCGAAGATCGTCGATCCCACCGTGTCCACACCGATCACCTGCAGGTCGGGGTTGACCGAACGCAGCACCCGTGCCACCCCGGCGGAATGACCTCCGGTGCCCACCGAGCACACCAGAACGTCGACCGCCCCGAGTTGGTCGAGGAGTTCTTCGGCCAGACCGCGATACGCCTCGACGTTGTCGGGGTTGTTGTACTGGTTGGGGCACCAGGCGCCGGGGTCGGCGGCCGTCAACTGCGCGACGCGGTCCTTTCGCGCTTGTTGCCATCCACCGACCGGGTGCGGCTCGGTGACCAGATCGACATCGGCGCCGTAGGAGCGCAGCATGTTCTGCACGATGGGTTCCATGCCGGGGTCGGTGACCACGGTGACCGGGTGGCCGTACACCATTCCGGCGAGTGCCAACCCCAGGCCCAGTGATCCGCTCGTGGATTCGACGATACGAGCGCCCGGTCGAAGGGCGCCCCGCGCCCGTCCGCGTTCGACCATGTGCACCGCGGGTCGGTCCTTCATACTGCCGCCCGGATTCGCTGCCTCCAGTTTCGCCCAGAAGCCGCGGTCATCGGTGGTGAACGGTGCGGCGATGTGCAGCACCGGGGTGTGGCCGACCATGGTGCCGGGCCGATCGAAGCGGGCGAGGCGGCGCTGCCTCGCGGTGGGGGACATGGAAAGGACGTGATTCATGGAGAAGGGTCGTTTCTGCTACGAGCCACGACGGCGGTGCGGCGCGGCTGCTGATGAGGGCAGCGATCACCGACCGGGCGCGCGAGGGCGCACGGTCTGACGCTCGCCCGTCAGCGACGCGCGATACAGAAGTGGATCAGTACCGCCTGACCCGCCATGACGTTAGCCACGGCACGGGGAGGGCCACGTACGGCCGCTGCCGCGGTGGGCCGCCACAGGGCGGCCGCAAAGCCGATCGACGCCGCGAGTCCGAGCGCCGTCAGCACGAGAGCAGTCGTCAGGCGCGGCAGCACGGCGTGGGGAATCACCTTTCCCACCAGGCAACCCTCGAACACATGGGCGTGCTCGGTGTCTGCGGCGGACCCGCCGTAGGAACTCGCCGCGGCCGAATGTGCACCGTGAGGAGGGGGCGCGCCGTCCTTGACGTGCGCCCACGACCCGCCCATGAAGGCGACGCAGATCACGATGGACAGCGCCAGTGCTGCGGTCCATCGTGATCTGCGGACGTCTCTGAACCTCATTGTGTTACCAACTGTAGCAGGTGATTCCACGACGCCCGGCTGTGCGCGCGACGATTCGATGTCGTTACAACCCTGTGGCACAACGGTGTTGGATCCTCATGTCACTGTGCTGGTACTGAGGTGCGGTGACGGCGTTCAACGGACTAGCTACGTAGTGAGATCCCGATCGATGCCGGATCGACGTCGTGACTGTTGAATGCGCGCGTGGTGACCGTCCGATGTGAAGTCGCTGTGACGGGTGGACACGCCACCGGTGACGATCTACGTTCGTGCTCAGTACGTGCGCTGCGCCGCTGACCAGAGGGAGAGGACTCGACGATGCCGATGCGGCGCTCAGCAACGTCGTTGGTGTGGCAGTTGGGCGCGCTGGTCGCCGTCGTGGTGATCGTGGGGGGCTTGCTGGTGTGGGCCCAGCGTCGTGGCGCCGCCGCGGGTCCCGACGAGGTGGACTGCAGCCGCTACAAGTGCGTCGCGTTGACGTTCGACGACGGTCCGAGCCCGTTCACCGACCGACTGCTGCGCGTGCTCGCCGAGGGTGATGCCAAGGCGACGTTCTTCCTGATCGGCAACAAGGTGCAGGCCGACCCCGACGCGGCCCGGCGCATCGCCGAGGCCGGCATGGAGATCGGCACCCATACCTGGGAGCACCCCAACATGACCACCATCCCCGTCGCCGCCATCGCCGGTCAGCTCGCCAGGGGGAAGGAGGCGATCGCCGCGGCCACCGGACGGACGCCCACGCTGTTCCGCCCCGCGGGGGGCCTGTCCAACGACGCGGTGCGCGCCGAAGCCGGACGGCAGGGGCTGGCTGAGATCCTGTGGGACGTCATCCCCTTCGACTGGATCAACGACGCGAATCTGGCCGCCACGACGTACATGCTCAGGACTCAGATCAAGCCGGGTTCGGTGGTCCTGCTGCACGCCACGTACTCCAGCACCGTCGATCTGGTGTATCAGTTCCTTCCGGTGCTGACGGCCAACGGCTACCACGTGGTCACCGTCGGTCACCTGCTCGGCTCACGCGCGCCGGGGACCAGCTACGGCGGCCGGGAGAACGGCCCCCCGGCCAACGCGATCGCCGACGTCGACCCCGCGCTTATTCCGCCCCTGCCCGCCACGCCGTCGCCGAAGCCGGCGCCGAACATCCCGATCACCGACATCCCCAACCAGGGGGCCGGCGGCCCCCCGGCCTGACCGACGACGGGGAACACGCCCCGTCGTCGAGCGCCCCGTGGGCGGGGTCATTCGATGATGCGCGTGACGTAGGGCGTCATCCCCGACATCCGCACCGGCGAGATCTTGATCGGAACCCCCGTCTGCTGGGCCTCCAGCATCTGGCCGTTGCCCAGGTAGAGCGCCTCGTGCTGGCTGCCGCCGGGACCCCAGAACAACAGGTCTCCGCGGCGGGCCTGCGACGGCGGAACCTTGCGCCCGGCGTTGTACTGGTCACCGGACCACCGCGGCAGCAGGATCCCGACGCCGGCGAAGGCGTAGCGCGTCAGCCCGGAGCAGTCGAATCCGACGGTGCCGGCGCCCTGGTCGATGCCGCGGCTGGGTCCGGTCAGGCTGCCGCCGCCCCATGAGTAGGGCACGCCCAGTTGGGTGCCCGCGCGGCGGATGACGTACTCGATGGCCTGACGCCCCGACACCCGACCCGAGGCCAGCGGAGCGGCGGTGGGCTCGGCGCCGCCGATCCCCAAACTGCGTAAGAAGTTGCGGCCTAGATCCATCGTGGCCTGGGTGGCTATGGCGGTGGCGCGCAGCGAGGCGTTGGCGATGGCGAGCGGGTCACCCGGTGCGCCGGCGCTGACGATCTTGGGCAGGCTCGGATCCCAGGTTCCATCACCGGGTTCGGCGGCCGCGGGGGCGCCGAAGGTCACGGCGAGCAGCGCCGCGGCCGAGCAACTCAGCACCGCGCGGCGGGGGAGTTTCGTGGACACGGTCCTCGCTTTCTCGGTCGCCCGGCGTGGGGCACGGTCGGGATCCCGCGACGATCGGCGATGCCGACGGATTAACCGCTGAGATACGTAGTAGCGCAGTACGTACATAAATCGTTTCGTCTCAAAACGTAACACCGATCACGGGAGTTGACTTATGCCTCTCGTCTCGCTTCCGTAACAATCCGCGCACTCCGGGCGCGTTGCGCCCCGCCGACGCAACCGCGACCCGCAAGGGATGGCCGTCGTGAACGACCGCGACGGGTATGCGGACGCGCACTGCCCGACACGCCAGACCCTTCGGGCATCTGTGTAGCTACGTAGTAGGGCAGTATTAAGGGATGCGAGATTGTTCGACGACGATGACACCGACACCGGCGACCATGTTGATCGTCGGTGATCACCTCAGATGGCTCGAGGCTGTCGCCGACCACTTCCGCACCGATGAGGTCTCTCTGGTGGTAGCCGAGGACGGCGGTGAGGCGGTCGGGGTCGCGCACCGCCTGCGGCCCGGATTCGTCGCCCTCGACGCGGATTGGCTGGGCGGATCGGTCATGCAGGTGTGCCGGGGGATCCGTGACGTGTGCGACGCCCACGTCACGATGCACTCGAGTTCGGCCGACGAGAACGTCGTCGTCGCGGGCCTGCGGGCGGGCGCCGACGACGTCCTCACCGGAGAACGCAGCAGCCGTGAACTCGCGGCGAGGGTGCGGGCCGCGCTGCGGCGACGGACGGTCAACGAAGCACGCGCGGAGACCGGCGACATCGCGCCACAGCGCTACACGCAGGGTCGGTTGTCCATCGACGTCCGGCAGCGCGAAGTGCGGATCGACGAGGAGCCCATCGCGTTGACCCGCACCCAGTTCGACATCCTGGTCGAACTCGCCAAGCGGCGCGGGGCGGTGGTGAGCCGCCGCGATCTGCTGCAGGCCGTCTGGGGATCGACTTCAACCGGCAACGCCGAGCAGGTCAGCGTGCACATCGGCGCGCTGCGCCGCCGGCTCGGAGACGATCCCGACGACCCGGCGCTGGTGCTCAACGTGCGCGGCGTCGGTTACCGCCTCGCCGCTCCGCACCAGCCGGTGCGCACACCGCCGTGCGCGGCCGCGGCTTCAGCGGTGCCGGTGCCGGCCGTGGCGGCCGTGCAGGGGCGGGGCTGAGCATGGCCTTACGCGGAGAACGGTTCATCGCGGCCGCCGTACGAGCGCTACGGCCACGCCGGCACGACGCCCGCATCGGCGAGCAGGCGGCGCGCTACTGGTCGGCCTCGGACGGTGACGGGTCGTGGGAGTCCAACTCGCACTGGCGGGACGGCATCGGCGACGAGGCCTTCGAGGAGGTCGGCCGCGATCACTGGGAGATGTACCAGCGGTTCGCCCGCGCGCTGGGGGTGCAGACGCCGGGAACGGTCATCGAGTGGGGCGCGGGAGGGGGAGCCAACGCCGCGGCCTTCGCACCGCGGGCGCAGCGGTTCATCGCCGCCGACATCTCGCCGGACAACCTCGCCGAATGTTCCCGGCAGGTGAAGGCGGTGTGCGACACCCCGCTGGACATCCGGCGCATCGACCTGGCCGACCCCGACGCGGCCGCCGACGGCCTGCGCCACGCGTGCGACACGTTCCTGTGTCTCTACGTCATCGAGGTGACCACCGGCGTCGACGCCGTGCGGACCATCCTCGGCATCGCCCAACGCGTACTGAGACCGGGCGGAATGGCCTTCGTCCAGATGAAGTACCACACCGGCGACGGTCGCACCCGCGGAAGGCCCGGCCTGGCCTACACCCGCAACCTGGCGTTGACCACGACCTTCACCATCGAGGAGTTCTGGCAGCTGGCCGACGAGTGCGGGCTGGCCCCGCAGCTGATCACCCTGGTCCCGCGCAACCGCCTCGACGGTCGGTACGCCTACTACGCCCTGATCAAGCCGGACACCGCCGACGACCCGCGGTGACCGTCACGCCGGGACCGGTCGCGGGACCCGGTCGCGATCCGGAACCGGGGCACCGGTCAGCGCGACGCGACGACGTCGCCGGTCGGCCCGGTGCCCGGTCCCCGGCGCACGACGCGTGCCGCGGCGACCAGCAGGGCCAGGCCGAGCAGATAGAGCATCGCGCCCGCGGCGATCTGCACGGGCCGATCGGCGCTGCCGGCGCGAGCCGGAAGATACAGTTCGCGCCCTTCGGCGACGTGGGCGCTGTGCCCGGCGGGCACCGCCACCCACGCCTCGAGGGTCTCCCCGTCGCGGAGCATCTCGATGTAGACGAACCAGCGACCCTCGGTGGGCACCGCGATCCGCCCCGAGAAGACGCATCCCGGCTCGGCGCGTAAGGCCGCGCTGACGGTGACCCCCGCGCGCCGCGCCACCAGACGCGACGCCGCGAGCCCTCCGCACCCGTCGGCCACCGTCGCGCGCAGCGAGATCGTGCGGGCATCGTCGGAGTCCGCCACCAGCTCGATGCGCCCGCGCGGCGCACCCTGGCCGGGGTCGTGTGCGTGCGCCGGCACCGGGGTGGACGTGACCGCCACGACGATCACCGCCGCGACCGCACCGGCCACCGCGACGCCACGGCGGCCGAACCCGCCGGCGACGACGACCACCACGCACACGATGATCGTGGGCAGCGCCACGATGGCGACGGCATCGGGGGATTGGCTGCTCAGACCCGCCGCTGCGGCCGCCCACCCCAGCGCCGATGCGCCGGCCGCTCCCGCCGCGTAGCGCTGCACCGCGTGGGGCAGCGGCAGATCCACCAAGGCGAAGCCGAGCACCGCCACCGGCAGATCCGGACCGCTGCGCCCCAGCACCGCCAGCGCCGCGGCGATGCCGAGGCGCACCACGGCGTAGCCGAGCACCATCGTCGTGACCGGTGCCCGCACCGGCACCGCGGCGCGCGCGACCCAGGCGACCGCCAGCCCCGTCGCCAGGAAGATCGGCAGGTACAGCGTCTCGGAGAACTGCGGCACGTCGGTCTCGTACTCGAAGACCACGGCGATCGCGTTGCCGAACAACAGGATCGACGCCGCGCAGCGCATCGCCCGCCGGTGGTGAGGCATCCCGGCGATCAGCCCGGCGATGAGGGCGCTGGAGGCGAACACCACCAGCATGTGCGGTGGGCTCCACAGCACGGCGTCACGTCCGAAACGCGCGTGCCACAGCTGATCGATCGGCGCCGCCGCCAGGGTCGCCGCGCCACCCAGACCGGCCACCAGCACGGGTTGGTAGCGCAGTGCGGTGCGCAGCGACCGCGTCGTCCACCACGTGCGCACCCCCCACGCCGCGATCGCCGACCCGGCGACGGCCATCGCGCCGTACAGCAGCAGGTGAGGGGCGATCCACGCCGAATCCCGGCCGATGTCGGTGTGCCACGCCTCATCCCAGTACGTCGCGAACAACGCGACGGCACCGCCGGTGAGCACGGCCCAACCCAGCACCGGAGGAACGACGAGACGCTCATCGGTCACTAATGAGACTGTCATGTCTCAAGTATGCTGAGCGCATGTCGCAGGGTCAAGGGCGGGGTGTGGACCAGGCGTTGATCGACGCCACGGCCGCCGCGGTCGCACGTTGGGGCCTGGAGAACGTCACCCTGGACCGCATCGGCGCCGAAGCCGGGTTGTCGCGGGCCACCGTCTACCGGCGCGGAGTCACCCGCGAGGAGCTGGTCGCCGCGCTGACCGCGCAGGCCGCCGACACCTACCGCCGCGCGATCCTGCCGGCGCTGTCGGAACCCGGCACCGCCGCACAGCGCCTGCGGGCGGCACTCGATGCGCTGTGCGCCACCGCCGACGAACACCTGCACCTGCTGGCCGGCATGTTCCTCGCCCGCGGGGAGGTGTTCCACCAGCCCGGACCCGATGCCCTGGTCCTCGACGCCTTCGCCGAACCGTTCGAGCGTCTCCTGCGCGACGGCGCGATCGACGGATCGCTGCGCCCGATGCCGCCGACGGTCACCGCCACCGTGCTGTTCAACATGATCGGATGGGGTTACATCCACCTGCGCGCCGCCCACGACTGGGACGCTCCGCACGCCCGGCGCGCAACGATCGACCTGGTCCTGCACGGTCTGCTCAACGGCTCGGCGCACGACGGCGAGTCGTCCTGAGCCGCCGCACCTCCGGTGAATGCCCTCCTGCTTAAACCTGTGACGGTCCACGGGTCACACCGGGGGCGGGCACGGTGGCCGCCGACGGGCCGGCGCAGCCCCGTCGGGGGTGTGGGTCGGTTGTTCGTCGAGGAGGCGGCCGAACCCCGTGGTCCGCATGTCCGCCCGTAGGGCGGGGCCGGGACGGTTGTGCGCGAGCCAGCGGCGCATCGACTCGGCCTGCGCCGCGGGGGTGGCATCGCCGGACAGACCGGCCTCGGCGAGCACGAAACGGCACAGGGTGTACTCGCTGTATCCCCCGATCGGCGTCAGGCGGTCGCTCGACGGCCGGACCTGCGAGGCCAACACGTGCACCTCCAACCACGCGGACAGCCACCGATCCGTCGGTCGCAACGGCGGCACGGCGGCCAGCCACGACCGGAACTCGTCGAACACGTTCGCCGGCAACCGGATCCGGGTGCGTGCACCGCGCGCAGCGTCGCGCACATCGCCAGAATCGGTTCGCAGGTGTGAAACGCCGCGCACAGCGTGTCCCGGTCCTCGAGGGACAAACCCGGCTCGGCGACGTCCCAGATCACCTCCGCGAGTTCGAAATCGGCGAGCATCGTCCTCCTGCAGTCGGTGCGAGTTCGACGACTCAGGTGCGGACGTCGACGTCGTCGATCCGCGTCACGTCGCCGTCAGCGGGTCCATGGGCCCGGCCGACGTGCGCCTCGGCGCGCATCCGTTCGACCATGTGCGGGTAGTGCAGCTCGAATGCGGGTCGCTCCGAACGGATCCGGGGCAGTTCGGTGAAGTTGTGCCGCGGCGGCGGGCAGGAAGTGGCCCATTCGAGCGAGTTGCCGTAGCCCCACGGGTCGTCGACCGTGACGGGTTCGCCGTAGCGCCAGCTCTTGAACACGTTCCACACGAACGGCAGCGTGGAGATGCCCAGGATGAACGCGCCGATCGTCGAGACGATGTTCAGCGTCGTGAAGCCGTCCGACGGCAGGTAGTCGGCGTAGCGCCGGGGCATGCCCTCGTCACCCACCCAGTGCTGGACCAGGAACGTGGTGTGGAAGCCGATGAACGGTCAGCCAGAAGTGGAGCTTGCCGAGGCGCTCGTCGAGCAGACGGCCGGTCATCTTCGGGAACCAGAAGTAGATGCCCGCGTAGGTGGCGAACACGATGGTGCCGAAGAGCACGTAGTGGAAGTGCGCGATCACGAAGTACGAGTCGGTGACGTGGAAGTCCAGGGGCGGGCTGGCGAGCAGCACGCCGGACAGACCACCGAGCAGGAACGTGACGAGGAAGCCGACCGAGAACAACATGGGTGCCTCGAACGTCAACTGGCCCTTCCACATCGTGCCGATCCAGTTGAAGAACTTGATGCCCGTCGGCACGGCGATGAGGAACGTCATGAAGCTGAAGAACGGCAACAGCACGGCACCGGTGGCGTACATGTGGTGCGCCCACACCGCGACCGACAGTGCGGCGATGGCCAGCGTCGCGTAGATCAGCGTGGTGTAGCCGAAGATCGGCTTGCGGCTGAACACTGGGAAGATCTCCGAGACGATGCCGAAGAACGGCAACGCGATGATGTACACCTCGGGGTGACCGAAGAACCAGAACAGGTGTTGCCGGAGCAGCACACCGCCGTTGGCCGGGTCGTAGATGTGCGCGCCCAGGTGACGGTCGGCGGCCGTCCAGCCGAAGTCGGCGGCGCCACCGGGGGTGATGAAGCCGGCGATCGCGATCGTCGCGCCGAACAGGAACAGCCAGAAGGAGAAGGCGTTCAGGCGCGGGAACGCCACGTCGGGGGCGCCGATCTGCAGCGGCAGCACCAGGTTGGCGAAACCGAAGACGATGGGCGTCGCGTAGAACAGCAGCATCACCGTTCCGTGCATCGTGAACATCTGGTTGTACTGCTCGTTGGACAGGAACTGCAGGCCCGGCAGGGCCAGTTCGGCGCGCATGAGCAGCGCCATCAGACCGCCGATGAAGAAGAACGCGAAACACGCGACCACGTACATGATGCCGATCACCTTGTGATCGGTCGTCGTCACCAGCTTGTAGATCAGATTGCCCTTGGGGCCCAGCCGCGCCGGGAACGGGCGACGTGCCTCCTGTTCTCCGAGTGCAGGCGCTTCGGCTACCAACGGGGTCCTCCGAGTCGTGGACGAGACAGCGTCGCATAAGTGCCGACCGTCGCAGCGCCGGACTCGCATGCCGTCACGCGCGATGAACACCACCGGAATTTCTACTATATCGCTAAGTACTGATATGGATAGTAGTAAGTCGGCGTGAGCGTGTGTGGAAGCCCGCAACGTCGCGCGGGTCGGTCGTCGAGTGCGTCCCCGCAACCGACGACGTTCGGGTTCGTGCCACCCGCGGCCGCGTCGTCGCATGCCGTGGGCCGCGGGGCTGAATCGATTCGCTCGGCACGCTGCGGGTGGATCCGGTGTCGACTGCAGTGGGGTGATCCGTGCGGGGAAGAGGCCGGACCGGCAGGGGGCAGACGGTCCGGCCTCTCGTCGCCGTCTGCGGGGCCTGGGTTGACCCGCAGCCTGCGGCACGCCGGCGACTGCTCCCAGTCTGCTGAGAAACCCAGTAGGTGGTTCGCAGGTGGGTGAACGAGTTCGATTCGTCGATGTCGCCGTGACGTTCGATCGCACCACGATCGCGATGCCGGCCGCGCAGTCGATCGACACGCCCGGTCCCGCAGGGCGCTCGACGTCTCTACCGTCTGCTGCGGGACACTCGGCGCAGGGCGCGGCGGATGGTCTCCGATTCGTCGTTGCCCATCTGTTCCACGAAGTACTTGAGCACGAGGTCGGGCCGCCCGCCGCCGGCCAGTGCAGCCCTCATGAGGTGGGCGCTGTGTTGTTCCCGCGTCATCGTGGCGTGATAGCGGTAGGCCCTGCCGTGACGCTCCCGACCCAGCCAGCCCTTGGTGTGCAGGTTGTCCATCGTCGACATGACCGTCGTGTAGGCGATGTCCCGCTCGGCGCTGAGTTCGACCAGGACGTCGCGAACGGTCACCGCGGCCGACGGGTCTCGGCTCCACATGCGGTTCATGATGGTGGCCTCGAGTTGGCCGAAACCGTCGATGCGCAAGGGACGCTCCTCATCAGGACGCCGGTCGATCCGACGTCTACCCGGTGTCGACGTCAATACTAACAAGCTACGTAGTGCGCGACCGTGTATCGACGACGCCTCGGGCCGGTGCTCGCCGTTCGGGCGGGCGTGAACGCCGCGAGGCGGTGGCGCGGTCAGACGGGGAGCACCGCGTTGGAGACGAACGCGTCACGCACCCATGCCACGAAGTCGCCCCAGAGCCCGGTGATGAGCGCCGCGCCCACGATGATCATCAGCGTCCCGCCGATCAGCTGAACGGTGCGGGCGTGTCGACGCAGCAGGCCCAGTCCCCGCATGGCGCGAGCGGAACCGAAGGCCAGAACGACGAAGGGCAAACCCAGGCCGAGACAGTAAGCGGCCACTAGGAGCATTCCGCGGGTGACGCTGGAGCCGTCGGTCGCCGAAGCGACGGCGACGACGCCGGTCAGGGTGGGGCCCAGACAAGGCGTCCAACCCAGTCCGAACACCGCCCCGAGCAGCGGTGCCCCAGCCAGGGTGGTGACCTGTCGTGGTGCGAAGCGGATGTCGCGCTGCAGTAACGGGAGGACTCCGACGAACACCAGTCCCATCACGATGGTCACCGCCCCGCCCAGGCGTTGCAGCAGCACCTGATTGCCGAGCAGGGTGGTCGTCATTCCGAAGACCGCCAGAGTGCCCAGCATGAACACCGCACTGAATCCGGCGACGAACAACGCCGCCGCCCCGGCGACTCGGAACCGGGGCGACGGTGTACCGCTCGCAGGAGCCGAACCAGGACCGGCCGAGCGCTGCTCGACACCGACCAGCGCCGCCAGGTAGGACAGGTAGCCCGGTACCAGCGGCACGACGCACGGCGAGGCGAACGAGACCGATCCCGCGACCATGCTCAACGCCATGGCCAGGATCAGCGGGCCCGTGGCGGCGAACTGCCCGAGGCCGTTCACGATCCGGCCGGCGGCTCGTCGGCGAGGCGCTCGACGAGCGGTTGCAGGTCGTCGGCCAGAAGTGCACGCAGGAACACCGCCGCGACGCGGTGGCGGCGATCCAGCACGATCGTCGACGGGACCACACTGGTCGGATATCTGCCGCCGAACGCGATGAGGGTGCGCATGGCGGGGTCGTAGATGGACGGGTAGGTGATGCGGCGATCGGTGACGAAGTCGACGGCGGTCTGTATCTCGTTGTCGCGCACGTCGATACCGACCACGGTGACACCCCGCGCGCGATTATCCTGGTAGATCTTCTGCAGCTCGGGAGCCTCGGTGCGGCACGGCGCGCACCACTGCCCCCACACGTTGATGATCACCACCTGCCCGGCGAAGTCGGTGTCGACGCTGAGGGTGCGGGCCGGAGCGGCCAGGTCCGGCCCCGCGATCGCCCCCGGTCGGCCACGCTGGTCCGGCTGGTCGTAAAGGATGTCGGTTCGTCCGCCGGGGGAGACGAAGTCGAAGGAGCCGCCTTGAGTGACGGCACCGCTGCCGGTGGAGCACCCCGCCGCGGCCGCGATCGCCGCGACCAGCACGCTGCACACGACGACGCGACCACGTGCTCTCATTCCGGCTCCCAACGTCGCCCGACCATTGACTGCGTATCTGAACAGTACTACCTGCAATAGTAGGTAGCGGGAGTCGCAGGTCGGATCGGCACCGGGGAGCGGCCCTGTTCTCGACCAGTCTCCGCAGCGGCGCGTGTCGCCGTCATTCTCCGCCGATCCGCCGGGCCGTCTCCAACCGTCCACCCGACACCTAGGCACCAGGAAACCGAGAATGCCGATTGGAGAACCACATTGGAAAGTCGCCGGATCTCGCAGCGAGTCCACCTCGCGTCGGCCACGTCGCATACGCATCTACTACGCAGAAACCTAATACACTGACGCCGGAATGAACCGCATCGGGACCCGATCGCGAAAGGATCGCACCGGTGTTCGTCACGTCGAGCCACCATCGCAGCCGCGGCGGCGGCGGTGCCGCTGCCGATGCGGCCCTCCGGATGCGTCGCCCCGACGCCCACGCTGGGGCGACGCCGCCAACTGCACAGATACCCATGGGGGGTATAAGGGAAGGTATGAGCGACGCCATGACCGAGGACCGTTACCATTACGCCGACGGTGCGGCCATCGCGTATCAGGTCAACGGCTCGGGCAACCCGCCCGTCGCCTACGCGCACGGGGTCCTGCTCAGTCGCGCCGCCGTGCGGGGGCTGGGGATCCTCGACGTGGAGGCGATCGCCGACGGCCGCCGGCTGCTGCTCTACGACCAGCGCGGTCACGGTCACTCGACGGGACGGCCTCAACCCGAGTACTACACCTTCGAGCAGGCCGGCGTCGACCTGCTCGATCTGCTGACCGCAGCGGGCTTCGAGGAGCCGGTCGATTTCGCCGGATCGTCACTGGGCGCCGCCGCCGCGCTGTACGCGGCCCTGGTCGCGCCGCAGCGCTTCCGGCGACTGGTGTTGCTGATCCCGCCCGCGGCGTGGGAGGGCGGGAATCGCCCTGTCCGGCAGTGGTATCTCGACACCGCCGACGAGATCGACGACATCGGAGCGTCGGCGTGGCGCCAGCGATGGGCACAGGCGCCGCCGCTGCCCATCTTCGCCGACTATCCACCGGGACGATTCTCACCGGACGTCGGCGACGAGGTCGCCGCGGCGGCACTGCGCGGGGTGGCGGGGTCGGACCTGCCCGCCCCGGCCGCGCTGGCGACGATCGATGCGCCCACGCTGATCCTCGCCTGGGCCGACGATCCGCAGCACCCGCTGGCCACGGCCCGAGAACTGGCGCGTCTGATGCCGCGTGCGACGTTGCGCGTCGCCCACACCGTCGACGAGGTCAAGACGTGGACCGACGTCGCCAAAGCCTTCCTCGCCCCGTGAGCGGAACGCAATCGGAGGAGTTCCCCCGCACCCGTCACGGGTGCCTCCTACCAACTGAATGAGGTCTCGATGAACATGACGGTGATGAGCACGCTGCGTCGGATGATCGACAGCCCGACCGCCCGGTCGATCGCGAAGTGCGTCGTCGTGTGCGCCCTCGGCGGAGCGCCGAGAGGGCACGCGCGAAAGGGCACACCCGGCGAAGGCGCTGCTGCGGCTGACGTACGCCGCGACATCCGAACCCCGAACACTGCCGGGGCTACACACACGGCCAGGCGCCCACCGGGTGCGACGCGAGGCACCGGCCACGGACCTTGCCATATACCCCAGGGGGGTATACGCTAGCGATTGAAATACCCCATGGGGGTATCGAGGGAAAGGATCGACGATGGACGTCACCACACGTGAGTACACCGTTTCGGGGATGACGTGCGGGCACTGCGAGCAGTCGGTGCGCGAGGAGGTCGGTGCCGTCGCTGGAGTCCAGGACGTCGAGGTCAGCGTCGCGAGGGGAACGCTCACCGTGACCCTCGGCGCACCCGTCGAGGACGCCCGGATCCTCGCCGCCGTCGACGAAGCCGGTTACTCGGCGGTGCGGGTCGCGTGAACACCGGAGGCCGACTGGCCGCCTTCGCGACGGGGCTGGTGGTGGCGTTCACCGCGGCGTACACCACCGCCGCGGCCATCGCCCCCGACCGCGAGGCCACGCAACAACGCGGTCACCGACCCGAAGCGACCACGGCGCTACCCGCCGCGCAGCAGGCCGGAACGGTGCCGGCGGGGTTGTCGCTCGCCCTGAACGGATACGCGCTCAGCGCGGTGCGGGCGCCCCGCACGCCGCGGGAACGCGGCACCCTGAGCTTCACCGTCGCCGACCCGGCGGGTGAGCCGCTGCTCGACTACGCCAGCGTGCACGACAAGCAGCTGCATCTCATCGTCGTCCGTTCCGACGGAACGCGTTTCGCGCACGTGCACCCGACCCTGGACCGGGACGGCGGCACGTGGTCGACACCGTGGACCTGGAACGCCGCCGGCACCTACCGCGTGTTCGCCGACTTCCAACCGGCAGCGACGGACACCGCGAAGATCACCCTCACCCGCACCGTCGAGGTGGCCGGCGAGGTCATCCCGGCACCGTCGGTCACCACCCGCACCGTCGACGACGTCGCCGGATACACCGGGCGACTCGACGGCGCGCTCACCGCGGGCGTCTCGCGGACACTGACCGCCACGATCACCCGAAACGGTCAGCCGGTGACGACGTTGCAGCCCTACCTGGGGGCGTTCGGACACCTCGTCGCGCTGCGCGACGGAGACCTGGCCTACCTGCACGTGCACCCCGAAGACGCCGAACCCGCACCGGATCGCACCGGCGGGCCCGCGGTGACGTTCGCCGCGACCGCGCCGACCGCCGGACGCTACCTGCTCTACCTCGACTTCCAGATCGACGACACGGTGCACACCGCCGCGTTCGTCGTCGACGCCGCGCGCGGCGACACCACCCCGCCACCACCCGAACCCTCGCACGACGGCGGGCACTGACACCCTTCCGCCCCCTTCCGCCCCATCCGGAACTCTGAAAAGGATTGGCACCCATGACGACATCGACACCGGTGTCCGGCCCGACCGTCGAGCTGCGAATCAGCGGCATGACATGCGCCTCCTGCGCCAACCGCATCGAGCGCAGCCTCAACAAGCTCGACGGTGTGGCGGCCACCGTCAACTACGCGACCGAGAAGGCCTCCGTCACGGTGCCCGGCGGCTACGACCCGGCGCAGCTGATCGCCGAAGTCGAGAAGGCCGGGTACACCGCCGCGCTGCCGACGCCCGAGCAGCCTGCGCCCGCCGAGGACACAGACGAGACCGATGACCCCGACATGCTCGCGTTGCGCCAGCGCCTCACCGGGTCGGTGCTGCTGTCGGTTCCGGTCATCGCGCTGGCGATGATCCCGGCGCTGCAGTTCACCTACTGGCAGTGGGCCTCATTGGCACTGGCCGCACCCGTCATCGTGTGGGCGGCCTGGCCGTTCCATCGCGCCGCCTTCGCCAACCTGCGGCACGGCACGGCGACGATGGACACGCTGATCTCCCTGGGCACCCTGTCGGCCTTCCTCTGGTCGCTCTACGCGCTGTTCCTAGGCACCGCCGGCATCGCGGGGATGAAGCACCCCTTCGAACTCACCCTCGCGCCATCGGACGGCGCCGCGAACATCTACCTCGAAGTCGCCGCCGGCGTCACGACGTTCATCCTCGCCGGTCGTTACTTCGAGAAGCGGTCCAAACGACAGGCCGGTGCGGCGCTGCGGGCGTTACTGGACATGGGCGCCAAGGAGGTTTCCGTCCTGCGCGACGGGGTCGAATCGAACATCGCCGTGGAGGACCTGGCGGTGGGCGATGAGTTCGTCGTGCGCCCGGGGGAGAAGATCGCCACCGACGGCGCGGTGATCTCCGGGACCTCGGCGGTCGACGCGTCGATGCTGACCGGTGAGTCGGTGCCCGTGGAGGTCGGTCCCGGTGACACCGTCGTCGGTGCGACGGTCAACGCCGGCGGTCGACTGGTCGTGCGCGCCGCGCGCGTCGGTTCGGACACCCAGCTGGCACAGATGGCCCTACTGGTCGAGAACGCCCAAACCGGCAAGGCCCACGTCCAGCGCCTGGCCGATCGCATCTCCGGTGTCTTCGTGCCGATCGTGCTCGCCGTCGCGGTGATCACCCTCGGTGCGTGGCTGGGAGCGGGATACCCCGTCGCCGCCGCCTTCACCGCAGCGGTCGCGGTCCTGGTCATCGCCTGCCCGTGCGCCCTCGGGTTGGCCACCCCAACCGCGCTGCTGGTGGGCACCGGCCGCGGCGCGCAGATGGGCGTCCTGATCAAAGGACCCGAAGTCCTGGAGTCGACCCGCAAAGTCGACACCGTCGTGCTAGACAAGACCGGAACCGTAACCACCGGCACGATGGCCCTGGTCGACGTCCTCGCCGCGGAGGGAACCGACCGGACCCAACTGCTGGCGCTCGCCGGAGCGCTGGAGAACGCCTCCGAGCACCCCATCGCCCAGGCCGTCGCCGCCGCCGCGACACGGGAACTCGGAACACTGCCCACACCGGAGGACTTCGCCAACGTCGAAGGCAAGGGCGTGCAGGGCATCGTCGAAGGGCACGCCGTCGTCGTGGGACGACCGTCACTGCTCGCCGACTGGGCCCAACACCTCAGCCCGACCCTGACGCAGCACAAATCCGACGCCGAAGCCGACGGGAAGACCGTGGTCGCCGTCGGCTGGGACGGCGAGGCCCGCGGCCTGCTCGTCGTCGCCGACACCGTCAAACCAACCAGCGCGCAGGCGATCTCACAAATGCGAGCGATCGGCCTCACACCGGTACTGCTCACCGGCGACAACGAAACCGTCGCCCGACGCATCGCCGACGAAGTCGGCATCGACACCGTGATCGCCGAGGTCATGCCCCAGGACAAACTCGACGTCATCGCCCGCCTGCAAGCCGAAGGCAAGACCGTGGCGATGATCGGTGACGGCGTCAACGACGCCCCCGCGCTGGCACAGGCCGACCTCGGGCTGGCCATGGGCACCGGAACCGACGTCGCCATCGAGGCCTCCGACATCACCCTGGTGCGCGGCGACCTGCGCAGCGCCGTCGACGCGATCCAGTTGTCCCGCGCGACACTGGCGACGATCAAGACGAACCTCTTCTGGGCCTTCGCCTACAACGTCGCCGCGATACCGATCGCCGCCCTCGGCATGCTCAACCCCATGCTCGCCGGAGCGGCGATGGCGTTCTCCAACGTCTTCGTCGTCGGCAACAGCCTGCGCCTGCGTGGCTTCACCTCCACGTCCACGAGCCCCACCCGCTAGATCCCCACACCGAGGAGAACCCATGTCCGACAACGAAACCGCCGCTTCCAGCTGCTGCGGCGGTACATCCTCAAAAATTCAACGGGCCGGGCATCAGCTCGTGGGGAGGAACCTTCTCGCCCCCGCGAGCGACGCGACGACGTGTCCGGTGATGCCCGGCACGCCGGTCGACACGACGGCGGCGGAAGCCGCCGGTCTGTTCCGGGACCACCGCGGTCGACGGTACTGGTTCTGCTGTCGGGGATGCGGGCCGCGATTCGACCGCGACCCCGACAAGTACGCCGGCGCGGCATGACACCATCACCGCGCCGCTGCGCCGAAGCACCCGAAAACACAACGACCGCGGAGTATTCGACATGACTTCAGCCCAGGACGGCGAGAACGCCTCGACACCGGATCCGATGCACCACCACGGCTACATCACCGAGAAGGACAAGTACCTCAAGCGGCTCAAACGGATCGAAGGCCAGGCCCGCGGCATCAGCCGGATGATCGAGGAGGAGCGGTACTGCATCGACATCCTCACCCAAACCGATGCGTTGACCAAAGCCCTGCAGGGCGTGGCGCTGGCGCTGCTCGACGACCATCTGCGGCACTGCGTGCGCGACGCGGCCGCCGTCGGGGGCTCAGCCGCCGACGCCAAACTCAGCGAGGCGTCCGCCGCCATCGCCCGGATGGTGCGCTCCTGACCCATCCCGGCGGCACACCGAATCGGCCACCCCGCATCGACGCCGACACCTTAAACGTCTGCAAGGAGAACGATCATGACAGACCACGATCACCACGCCGTGGCGACATCCCACGGCGGCGCGCACAGCCACCACGGCGACCCTGGTGACCGACTGGCCGATCACCAGTCGGGGACCGGTCACGCCGGACACGGGGGTCACGCCGGGCACGGGGCCGATCACGTGGCTCAGTTCCGAAAACTGTTCTGGATCAACCTGATCATCGCCGTCCCGGTCGTGGCGTTCTCCACCATGTTCGCCATGCTGGTCGGCTACCAGGTCCCCGACGTCCCCGGTGCCCGCTGGATCGCGCCGCTGCTGGGCACGGTCATGTACGTCGTCGGCGGACGCCCCTTCCTCACCGGCGCCCTCAGCGAGATCCGTTCCCGCAAACCGGGAATGATGCTGCTCATCGGACTGGCGATCACCGTCGCCTTCGTCGCGTCCTGGGGTGCGAGCCTGGGCCTGCTCGACCACGAACTCGAATTCTGGTGGGAACTGGCGCTGCTCATCGTCATCATGCTGCTCGGGCACTGGGTGGAGATGCGCTCCCTGGCGCAGACGACCTCCGCTCTGGACTCCCTGGCGGCGCTGCTTCCCGACGAGGCCGAGAAGGTCGACGGCGACCGAACCGTCACCGTCTCACCGGCCGACCTGCACGTCGGCGACCTCGTGATCGTCCGACCCGGCGGCAGCGTCCCCGCCGACGGCAGAATCGTCGACGGACGAGCCGACATGGACGAGTCGATGATCACCGGTGAATCCCGGCCGGTGAGCCGCGGCGTCGGCGACTCCGTGACCGCTGGCACCGTCGCCACCGACTCCGGGTTGCGGGTCGAGATCACCGCCACCGGCGACGACACCGCCCTGGCCGGAATCCAACGTCTGGTGACCGAAGCGCAGAACTCGTCCTCGCGTGCCCAGCGCCTCGCCGACCGCGCCGCCGGGTGGCTGTTCTGGTTCGCCCTGGTAACCGCCGCCGTCACCGCGATCGCATGGGCGATCATCGGAGACCCCGACACCGCCGTCGTCCGCGCGATCACCGTCCTGGTCATCGCCTGCCCCCACGCTCTGGGGTTGGCGATACCCCTGGTCGTGTCCATCGCCACCGAGCGCGCCGCCCGCGGTGGCGTGCTGATCAAGGACCGCCTCGCGCTGGAGGCCATGCGCACCGTCGATGCCGTGCTATTCGACAAGACCGGCACGCTCACTAAGGGCGAACCCACCGTGACCGCGATCGAAGCCACCGGTGACCTCGACGGCGACGCCGTGCTCGCGCTCGCCGCCGCCGCCGAGACCGACAGTGAACACCCCCTGGCACGGGCCATCGTGAGAGCCGCGCAGGACCGCGGACTCACCGTCCCCGCCGCCACGGGCTTCTCGTCCTCCCCGGCGGTCGGTGTCACCGCCACGGTCGAGGGTCGCGGCATCCGCGTGGGCGGCCCACGCCTGCTCGAGGAGATCAACGCACCGGAAGTCGGCGCCGCGGCCGCGTGGCGCGAGGAGGGCGCGATCATCCTGCACGTCGTCGGTGACGGCGTCGTGCTCGGCGGTCTCCGCCTCGCCGACGAGGTCCGCCCCGAATCGCGCGACGCCGTCGACGCCCTGCACAAGCTCGGTGTTGAGGTCGTCATGATCACCGGTGACGCCGAGGCCGTCGCGAACGCCGTCGGCGCCGAGCTCGGCATCGACCGCGTGTTCGCCGGCGTCCGACCGGAAGACAAGGCCTCCAAGGTCTCCGCCCTGCAGCAGGAGGGCAAGAAGGTCGCCATGGTCGGCGACGGCGTAAACGACGCGCCCGCGCTGGCGCAGGCCGACGTCGGCATCGCGATCGGCGCCGGCACCGACGTCGCGATCGCCTCCGCCGGTGTCATCCTCGCCAGCTCGGATCCGCGCTCGGTGCTCTCGGTCATCGAACTGTCCCGCGCCTCCTACCGCAAGATGAAGCAGAACCTTTGGTGGGGTGCGGGTTACAACCTCATTTCCGTGCCGCTGGCCGCCGGTGTGCTCGCACCGATCGGGTTCGTCCTGCCCATGTCTGTCGGCGCCATCCTGATGTCACTGTCCACGATCGTGGTGGCACTCAACGCCCAACTGCTCCGCCGCCTCGACCTGACCCCCGAGGCCAGCACACGCGCCGTTCTCAACCGTTAGGACCGCCCGCGCGGCGCGGGCAACTCGCCAACGCCCTAAAGGCGCACGCACGAGTCAGTGCGGCAAGACCCCGCGCTCCAGTGCGACGTCAGAAGTCACTCGGCATGGCCGTGATCACCGTGGGAGTCCTCCAACGGCTCCGCCGCCGGGGCCGGGCCATCGAGCGGTGCACGTACCGGTACAGGACCCGCCGGTACGCCGACCCGCTCTCTGACCGGATCGACCGGCTCGGAGTGATGAGCGTCGGGGCCGTCCGCGTGCTCCGCGCTCGTTCCGTGGTGACCGCCGCCCTCTGCGACGCCGTGGCCGTGACGCACACCCGATGCGACACCCACCGTCGACGCCAGCGCGACCACACCGAATGCGCCCAAGAGAATCACCGCACTGGCGAACCCCGGCACCGGCTCCCCGCGCAAGCCGCGATACCAGACCCAACCGGCGCCCATCACGACGTAGATCTGCAGCAGCAGCGCACAGAGGTCCGCGGCCTGAACCACTTCCGGTTGCCCCGCGTGCGGACCGAACGGAGCCCCGGCGGTCCTGGACACCGCCCACATCGCGATCCCTCCGAGGTTCACCAGGACGCCGGCCGCGAGAACCGGCCACGTCGATCGGACGAGGACGACCCGCGCCCACACCAGCTGAAAAACCGCGATCAAGACGAAGAACAACCCGGCCGGTGTCCACTCCTGCCAGTGGTTCGGCACCACGGCGAAGTGAATGACGGAAGCGCCCAACGATGCGAGTGCCGCAAGGCGCGCCGCCAGCCTGCTGTCGGTCTTCGCCGCCGTCCTGGTTGCCACCCGTCCGATGATGACAGCAGCGTCCCATCCAGCGACCGAGCGACATCACATCTCAACCCGAACGAGATTGCTCCGTCACCCGCCATCGCACCATCTCGGCTTCGAGCGCCCCTCAAGCCGGGGGGTGGATGCAGCGCCGATTCCCCGCCGACCATCTAGGTTGCCGATCAGCACCCAAAGTCGGAGTCCCCGAACGGCTCACGGACTTACTATGTATCTACATAGAAAGCCACTATGCTTGCTTCGCGCACGGCTGCAGCGGTTCCGCATCGACCCCAACGGGTTGAAGTTTGATGTGCGTAGCGCGATCCGTCCGGGCGCACTCCTATCGGGCTGAAAACCAGTGAAAGGTCACCGACGATGACCGACAGATTCACGACCAGATCGACTCCGCTGGGACCAACATGAACCGCTTCGCGAACGCCCAGAGTGTCAGCGACATCATCGACCAACTCGCCGCTGACGCAGTCGTGGGCGATCGCGCCGGTATCGAGCAGAGGCAGCAGATCGCCGCCGAAGCGAAAGAGCGTCTCGTCGAACTCGGTATGGCGAACTTCAGCTGAACCGACCTCCGGACGCCCGTCCCCGGCTGGCGGCCGTGGACCGCGCCGAGCGCTCGTACACGTGATCGAGCGAGGGCACATCGGTGGACGTTGGCGGACCACGCCTACTCGTCGCTCCGGGGGTTCGGCGAGTGGACGATCGTCGAGAGGCACGAAGGTGTGTTACTCGCTAGCCAACCGTTCGCCCCGTTGCGCTACATCGTGCTGCGCGTGCCGGCTGAGAGGTGTGGCCGAGGGGCGCACCCCAAATTCTAGTCTGAGCGCGAACCCCGGTGCGGCGTGGTGCTCCTCGGCCCAGGGTGTCTGGATCATCCACGGTAATGCCTCATCTGGTTGGGATCGGCGCCTACTAGATCACGGTTCTCACGACGACGGGCCGCAGGGGCAGACCAACTCGTCGCATGCCGACAGGTCAAGAGGCCTGCTGTTGTTCGTGTTCAATCTCGTCGACCAGGCTCCGCAGAGTGCGTGTGCCCAGCTTGTGTACGTCGTCGCTGAGGTAGTGCTCGTTGACGCGGTCGCGCAGTCCGATGGCTTCGTTGAGACGGTCGATTTCCATTGCGCCACGCCAAGGGGCGGGGCGACGAAGCATCTCGGCGACCTCGCTGGCGCGGGAATGCAGGTAGTGCGCTCGGCGATCATCAAGGGGTCCAGTCACACTGTTGCGGCACGATCCGGTTCGGCATCCGACGCGAGTGCGAATATCGGTATGGCTCAACAGCTGTCGGGCAGCTTTCGCCGGCACCGTGGCTCCGAGCCGAGGTAGGTAGATACCGCCAGCGGCACCGCCGCCTTGATCCTTGTCCGGGTCGGGAGCCCTGCGGTAACGGGCCATCGTCTGGGCGTGGTTGACCTTCTCGAGCATTCCCACGCCGACTGAGTAGGCGTCGGCGTGACCCATGGCCAGGGCGGCGCGGCCGATGTTGCCCGACAGTCCGAGCGTGACGCTGAGGTCGTGTTCGCGAAACTGGTCGAGCATCCCGAAGGCGGTTCGGATTTTTCGAATGCCTTCGTCGTCGCCGCCGAAGGGGGATAGGCGGATCTCGATGTGGCCGATCCCTGCGCCGGCGTACTCGGCGGCAAGGTCGATGCCTATACGGCCCAGTGCGGTGGTCGAGACCGTGACCACCGCTCGAGTGGGTTTGTCTTCGCCGACGGCCAGCCGGGTGCGTTCGGCAAGATCGACGTTGAGGCGTGCCGTGCGCTCGTCGGTCACGTAGAAGTGCGGGGCGGTGACGTGCGTGACAAGGGCGGGGTGCTTCTCGACAGTCAGGGCGACCAGCGCTGCCCGTGCCGCTTGGTCGGCGGACAGGTGGTCAATGTGGTACGGCTGGCCGGTCCACAAAGGTAGCTTGTCGAGGCCGAAACCCGGCTCGGCCAGCCGCTCCGCTGCGGGCTCCCAGTACACCTGCAAGCCAGCCTCGACGGCAGCGGCGGCAGCGGCCCCCTGGTGGCGCGCCGCCTTGGTGTCGAGGGTGATGGCGTCAGTGCCGGTGTGCTCGCGGGACAGGAAGTCTTCCACCGGCTTGTGGTCATTGGGTCCGAGCCGATACTGAATGCCCATCGTGGTGAAACGTCCTCTCGCCTCAGGCGTCGTTTCATGACAGAATACATGACATAGTGACTGACAAAAGGAAGACAGGCGGACAATATGGGAGCTAATGCGCTCGCCTCGACCGTGTCGAGTGCGATCGAGCGCTTGGGATTGACCTACGAAGAGGTTGGGGGCATCGTCGATGCCTCGGCGCGGTCAGTGGCGCGCTGGACTTCAGGTCAGGTCGTCCCGCAACGCCTCAACAAGCAACGACTCATTGAACTGGCCTACGTCGCCGACGCCTTGGCCGAGGTCCTTCCCCGCGATCAGGCCAACGTCTGGATGTTCTCGCCAAACCGATTACTCGCGCACGGCAAGCCCGCTGACCTGGTGCGCGACGGCGATTACCAGCGCGTCTTGGCTCTCATCGACGCCATGGCCGAAGGGATCTTCGTGTGAGCGATGGGCTCGACGAAGACCTGGTGCAGCGCATCGACGCGCGTGGCACCGCCCAGTGGTCGGGAGAGTGCTTCCGATACACCGGCGCCCATCGTGAGCCGTTATCAGGGGAGGGGGCGCGTAGATTCGGCGGCAGGTGGAACCCGCCCCTATTATTCTCGGCCATCTATCTGGCCGATTCCGCGCAAGCGTGCATGGTTGAAGTGGAACGCGCCGCCCAGGCCGCATCGACGACACCGGAGCAGATGCTTCAAGCCCGTTACCGGCTGCACACCATTCAAGCGACCGATATGGCGGTTCTGGATCTGACCACCGCCGAAGCGCGTGACGCGGTGGGGCTCGAAGACGACGACGTCTACGGTGACGATTGGTCGGCCTGCCAAGCGGTGGGCCATGCCGCGTGGTTTCTGCACGTGCAAGGAGTTCTGGTGCCGGCGGCCGGTGGAGTCGGCCTGGTCATCACCGCCTACGAACAGCGCACCCGCCCTGGCCAACTCCAAATCAGTCACAGCGAAGACCTGACACCAACCCTGTACCGACAACGACGTGACCCCTAAGCCTCGATCCACTGATGAATTGGGGTAGGTGTGCCTCGCTGGGCTGTTGAGGGCTGGTCCTGGTCGCGGGCAGGGGGTATCTGCTGGTCTGTCCAGCTGTTCCTGTGCGCTCCGGTCGGGCCTTTCGGCATATGGTCAGGTGGTGGCGATTTCTGGTGGGCTGTAGCCGATGGTGTTGCGCCACAACGTGAGCCAGTGCTCTGTCCAGGGCCAGTGCGCTGGTAGGTGCAGGATAGGTTGGCGTTGCGGACGGGCCAGGCGGGCCGGGATAGTGATTATCTTGCGGCGCAGTGTCGCCCCGCGGGCGACCGCGTGGGCACCTCCGGCCAGGACGCCGACGGCGCGCAGCAGGTTGTGGGCGATCGCGGCGCACAGGATCCAGGCCGAGTTCGCGCCGAACCGCCCCGAGGGCATGTGCGCCAAAGGTCCGTCGATGAGGTCGGCGAACACGGTTTCGATGATGGCGTGGCGGCGATGAGTGATGTCAGCGGCGTCGACGGGTTCGTCGGAATTGGTGAAGAACGGGTGGTACCGCCACACCGGAAACAGCGCATCGAGGAACCGCGCGTCTTTGACCCGGCGCACGACCAACCGGGCGGTCACCGGAGTCTTGGTGGAACCGAAGGCTGTGTAGGTGGTTTCGGCGACTTCGGCATCGGAGATCCAGGCGCCGGTGTCGGGGTCACGCACAGCACCGGGATAGTTCACCGGGGTCCACGCGGTCTCGGGAATTGCGTCAATGGCGGCGGCAACTGCTGCGGTCTTGGTAGCACCAGCGAGAACCGGACACCTGCTCGGTGGCAGGCGGTGACCACGGTGCTATTGCCGTAGGCCGAATCGCCACGCACCAGGATCTGCCCGGTGACCCCGGCAGCACGGGCGGTAGCGGCCGCTTGAGCGATCATGCGGGCTGCGCCCTTGCCGGAGTTGGCCTTGCCCGCCCGCAACCTCGCCCCGGCGATCACCGGCGCACCGTGGTCGGTGCTGATCGTGGTGATCAACGGTGAGAGGCCTTTGCGCAGGATCTGCCTGCCGGCGATCTTGGTGTGTCCGTAGCTGGCGCCCTGCTTGGCGTGCCCGTAGACCGGGCGTAGTAGTGAGTCGATGTCGATGAACGCCCGTCCGTCGGCGCCGCCGGGCAACAGATCGACACGCCCGCACAGCGCGGCCAGGTGTTCGCGCAGGACAGATTCGAGCTGGCGGGCATGCCCGAAGGTGAACTCCCGCAATAAGGTTCCGATCGTCGACGGGGCGTACACACCACCGAAGAGGGTCTTCATCCCACCCGAGCGCACAACGTCTAGGTCATCAATGCTGTCCGCGCCGGCGCACATCCCGGCGATCAGCGTGGTCAGCTTCGGTGACGGATGGGCCGCGGCCGAACGGATCCGCTCACAGGTGAACCGGATCTTGTCGGCCAATAGCTGCGACAGACCGGTCTGGTCGGCCAGGGTCATCACCGGCACCAGCCCGGCGCACGACACGAGATGTGCATCATCGAAGACCGCCGACGACACGGCGAACCTATGGGACACTTGCACCGGAAGTGCCTTTCTGAACGTGGGCTGATCGAAGTGTGGTAACTCCAATCATCCCAGCTCAAAGGGCACTTTCCTTACATCAACACCCTCCGAACAGGCGATTCATCGGTGGATCGAGGGTTAGCCGCCCCGGACTTGACCCGAGACGACCTGATGTGAATTGTGTTGTCCAACAACCGTGTCAGGCCAGCTTGCTCGGCCAGGGCCATCACCGGGACCAGCCCGGCGCACGACACGAGGTTGTCCTCGTCGAACACCGCGGAGTCGGGACCGAACGTGTGGGACACTCGCACTGGAAGTGCCTTTCTTGTGCTGGTCGGATTGTTGCGTAGAGAACACCAATCTTTCCAGCTCAGAGGGCACTTTCCTCATTCCGACACCCCAACAACCAGCCCATTCATCGGTGGATCAAGGCTAAGTACCGAACCCACGGCGACCGAATACCACCGCCACGGACCGCCTGGCGGTAAGGCGGCAGCTACCGGACCGCGCTGTGGCGGGGCGGCGCTGCTGCGACCGGGAGTCTTGGCCTTCACCGGATCGATCGGTTCCACTGATGCCCGCGCGCATCACGCCGTTCAGATCGTCACCGCGACAACGGCGTTGACGGTGCTCGACGAGGACGGTGCGCGCCACGTCGGGACGAAGATCGTCGTGCCCGCCGACGCCCGGCACCGGATCGAGGTCGGCGCGCCCGTGAGGGCACGGTGGTATTCCTGGAGCCGGAATCCGCGCCGGGACGGGCCGCGTACTTCCGTGCCGTGCGCTGCGGGTGGACGGTCACCCCGGTGCTGACCTTCACCCGGCGACGAGCGCTGACCGTGGTGGTCGACGAGCTGATCGCGCATCTGGCGCCCGCCAGCGCCGACGATGACGCGGCGTCACGGCATCCCGCCGTCGATGACGCGTTGCGGCTGTTGCCCGACCTGGTGGCGGCGGGGCCGGCCAGCGGCACCGAACTTGCTGCCTGGTTAACCTTTCGGCGAGCCGGTTGACCCATCTGTTCACCGAGCACGTCGGCATTCCGCCCCGTCGTTACGTGTTGTGTGTTGTGGTCGCGGTTGCGGGCCGCGATCGTCCGGGTGCAGGCCGGTGATGACCTGACCGGCGCGGCGCTGGGTTCGCCGACAGTGCCCATCTCACCCGGACTACCCGTGAGATGTTCGGGCTGCCGCCCTCGGTGCTGAGTCGGCAAGTCTCCTGGGATCCCGACAACGGGTAGCCGAATCGTTCAAGCGCTACCACGGCGGCGGCCGCGACGATTCGGGGCATGAGTACGACATCTGCCTCGATGGATAATGACGATCCATGTGCGAGAGCCGTTGCAACACTGGGGGATAGGGAAGCTGACCGTCCCCGTCGACGCCGTGCTTAAGGTGATCCCTTCGAATAGTCCGCATTCGTTGACCTCGGTCGGGCGTCGGGTGCGGGAGCACGGCGTCGTTGGCAGAAAGACCCCCCGAACGGTCACACCCTCAGGCTTTCGACGGGCTGACCGGTGATCTGGGCGATGAGATCGAAATCCTTGTCCATTGCAAGCACGGTCAATCCCGCTAATTCCGCGGTGGCGGCTACCAGGAGATCGGGTATGGCGGGGGCGCGGTGCTGGCCACGATCGGCCAGGAGCAGCTGCACCGCCACGGCGCGGTCCTCAGCGACTGGTGTCAAATATTCGACCGGCATCAGGATTAGGGGAGGCGACGCCGTTTCGTCACGCGCCTGCTGGCCGGTACGAAACGAGTACCCGATCTCTAGCCGGGTCACGGTGCTGATGCGAACTAGGCCGCGCTCGATGCGTTCGATCCAGGTCGTGGCGTCGCGCGACGCCGACAGTCGTGTGTAGGCGGATTTGTCGATGATCCAGTTGGTCACCGCCATGCGGAGTCCATCACGCCCGGATCGTCGAGGTCGGCTGCGGCGGCCTCAGCGCGGCGCAGATCCTCGAGCGTCAGTGTGCGATGGACCGGGCTCACCGTCCCTTCGCGCTCGAACCGTTGGCGCAGGTATTCCTGGCGGGACAGGCCGCGGGCGGCCGCGTCTGCGTCGATACGCGCCACCGCATCCTCGGACAGTCCTCGAATCAGCACGTCGCTAATTCGCCTCACCTCCTGATATCACTGCTATCAGTATAGTGGATGGTAATAGCAACCACGCGCACGAAGCATTCATCGCGCTGCTGGCGAAGCGGCGGGCGTGTACCGGCGCTAGCGGTGTTCGGCTGGCGGCAAACCAGCCTGATGGCAACGGCCGCTGGTGAGTCTGTCCAAAATGATGCGGCCGCGCGCAGTTCGTGATGACCGCGCCGGCCGCGAGGGGTCACGCTGCCGGGCGTCGCAGTGACTTGGGACGGATTGTCCTGCCGCGTTCGTAAACCTTGAGATTTGATGACCGCTGCACGTCCAAATCATCAGTTCAGCAACATCATTCAGAGTGCATCATCGCGAACCGGGGCCAGCGGACCGCCTGCCTGCGCAGTGCCTGTCGGCTCCGGTCGAATCGTGAGCAGCCTGCTCCGGTTGAAAAGTGAGCAGGGTTACGGGGTTGAGTCTGCCTGACGATCGGCTTCCACGGAGGGCAGTGTGTCGATCGCGGTGTGTTTGATGCGGTAGCTGGCTCCTTTGAGGGCGATGACGTCGGCGTGGTGGACGATGCGGTCGATCATCGCTGAGGCGATGGTGGCTTCGCCGAAGACTTGTCCCCAGCGGGAGAAGGGCAGGTTGGAGGTCAGGATGATCGATGATTTTTCGTATCGGGTGGAGACGAGCTGGAAGAACAGGTTGGCCGCTTCGGTGTCGAAGGGGATGTAGCCGACTTCGTCGATGACGATGAGCCCGTAGCGGCTGATCTTGCGCAGTTCGGCCTCGAGGCGGTTGGTGCGGTGCGCTTCGGCGAGTCGGGTGATCCAACCGGTCGCGGGGGCGAACGCCACCCGGTGCCCGGTGTGGGCCGCGGCGATCGCCAGGGCGGTGGCCAGATGCGTCTTACCGGTCCCCGGTGGGCCCAGTAGCACGATGTTGCGGGCCTCAGCCAGCCAACCGCCGGCCTCCAAGCGGGCGATCTGGGCGCGGTCGAGGGCGGGTTGGGCGGTGAAGTCGTAGTCAGTGATCGTCTTGATTGCCGGGAACCCGGCGTAGCGGATGCGTTGACGGGCACCAGATTCCGCGCGGGCATTCGACTCGACGGCCAGCACCGCGCCGAGGTAGTCCTCCAGCGACCAGCCAGCGTCGCGGCCCTGCTCGGCCAATCGGTGGTAGTGCTCGGAGATACGGGGCGCCTTCAGCAGCCGGGCCTGGTGGGCGATGAGCTTGTCGGCGTCGCCCGGAGCCGTGGACGTGCGTTTGGCGGGCATCAGGCAACCTCACCGGTCCCGAACCGCGCGTCGTAGGCGCTCAAGTCGGCGACCTCGACGTCGACCGACAGATGCGATCCTGCGGCCGCACGGGCCCGGAATTGCTCGCGCAACACCGCAGCAGCCTGCAGATGCTGGGGGTCGGTGACCAGGCCGGCTGTGCCCCAGAGTCGTAGATGACTGGCCACCGTGCGGTCGCTGCAGCGGGCGGTGATCCGCTCCAGGTCGGTGGTCACGGTGATCATCCGGCCGATGACCTCCGGGTGTACCGAGTAGGCGTTGCCGCCGCAGCTGATGTAGTAGTCGCGTCCCAACCGGGTCACCACCGTCGTTCCGGTCGTCGGCGCCACCGGCGGTAGCGCAACCATCGCCTCCCGATCCACCGTGAGGGCCTCGGCTGGAACCAAGCCGGTCGTGGCGTGGGTGCGGCGGTTGGCAATCCCTGTCAACCACGCCCGCAACTGCGCGTTGAAGTCCGCCGCACAGGTGAACGTCCGGCCGGGCAGAAACGACGTCTGCAGATATCCGTTGGCGCGTTCCACCACGCCCTTGGATTCGGGATCATACGGTCGCGCCTGAATCAGTCGGGTGGCGAGCACACCGCAGAACCCAGCCACTCCTTCGGCCAGGCGGCCGCGTTGTCCGATGCCGGACTCGTTGTCCCACAACAGGGTCCGCGGGACCGCGCCGATGTCATGGAGCAGGTGCCACATCCCCGCCAGCAGATCACCGGTCACCCGCGACGGGATCATCATCGCGGCGATGAACCGCGAATAGGCAGCGACCATCACCAGCACCGGGAACGACCGCATCGCCCCAGCGTGATCGGGAACCACGGCGCCGGGGAACCACAGGTCGCACTGCACCTGCTCGCCGGGCCGATGAATCAGCCGGTCACACGGATCGGCCGGGGCGTACTCCGGGCGGATCCGTGCGACGTTCTCGGCGAACCAGGAATGCCCGCCGGTCCAGCCGACCCGCTGGGCGAGCACCGTGGCCGGCATCGTCGGGAACTGGCCGAGCAGCACCCGCACCGCCATCTCGACCTGCGCCCATGCCGACGACGTCGACGGAGCACGTTCATAGCGTGGTGGCGCCTCGGCGTTGATCGCCTTGGCCACGGTGTTGCGCGACAGCGACAACCTCCGCGCGATCGCAGCCTGCGACAGGTTCTCCGACCGATACAGCCGGCGAATCTCCGCCCAATCCTCCACAGTGATCACTCTCCAATCAGAAGGTGCTCACTTTTCGACCGGAACTACCTGCTCACTTTTCGACCGGAGCCGACAGTGCCCCGCCCGCCGCTTCGACTCCACCCAGATCGGCATGGCAGCGCACCCCGACTACCCGAGCAGCTCGTTCGCCAGATGTGTCGACGGCAACTGAATACTGATCACTGCGCAGCCGCCAGCTGGTCACTTTTGAGCTGCCGTTGACAAGATGATCTACCCGTTCATCCGCGGCGGGGGTAGCGCCCTTAATTCGACGACCACGACGTCGAACCGCGACGCGGAGACCTCGATTGAGATCGCAAGATCGTGCGCCGGACGCGAGGACTAACGAGGTCCGATTTGTCGGTGTGCTTTTGCAAAGGTTGGTCAGCTACAGGGTTTGCGCAGAGGCGTTGAGCTTGTGAACGGATTTGTGAACGAAACAGTGCGAGAAGCGTGAGACCGGGCGGAACGCTGACTCTCTTTCAAGACTTGCTGAGGCGGTTGAGCTGCGCCAGTGCCAATGGACAGCCAGGGCAACAAGGTGCGCGCTCAGAGACTAGGACCGGCCAGGGGGATAACTTGGCGATCGCTGTGCAACCCTCTTCCCGTCATATGCTCGTTGGATGGTGATCCGGGGGCGCGGTGATTGATTCGCCCGTAGATCTTCGTATGCGGCTGGCCCGGCACGGGCCTCAGAGTTCAGTGCCGCCGTCCAGGCTGGATGTGACTAAAGAACAACCTAGCCTCGCCAGGGTGCTTACTTGATGGATAATGACTATTATTCATCGGTAGGCGAGATAGATTGTCGCACACCGCCTTACGAGCGCCAACGTGTTGGTCGCAGCAACGCCTCAGTGTGCTGGGTCGCCCGCTAGGCGCGCCGCCGGGTGGAATTAAGTCCGGCAATCCCCCGGCGGGGGAGTGGTCGCGTGTTCTTGGGTGGGTCGAGCCGGGTCCGCCGTCGACCCGCCCGAACGGCCATCCACTCGGCCCGGGTCGGGTGCTGGTCGGTAGCCAGGCGTGCGCGTGCGGCGTCATGCACCGCGTTTCATTGCCGCGCTTGCGACTCGAGTACTTACCGGCCACCTCGACACGACCGGTGCTTTGACATCAACAGCGACGGGCGGCGCGTATCGACATCTGATGGAGACGGCACATGATGTGTACGATTCTGGCAACCGTATAAGACGACACCCATTGCAGCGCAACAGAATTATGCCGATAACCGACGTTATGTTAAGTAGTGCTTAATGAACATCATTAGCGGTGCTTGACATGACTGTGTATCCGGATCATGCTGGGTGCATCGCACCCAGCGCCTGACGCCACGATAATGCCGACTTGTTTGCAACGAGCCACGTGCAATCCAATATCCAACCCGGATCCACCGAGTTCGGGACCCACACTGAGCGCCGCCCAACGCTAATGCCGCGGCCATAGCCGGCCCGGTGTAGCGCCGTGGGTTCCTATCCCGCCGACTCCGTTGCTGCGACACCGAATTCGGCACCTTACGCCCCATGGATGCCAACCCCTCGTTGCTGACGGATACTCATGAAGCCGGCAATTCGTCACAGTGACAGATTGCAGCGGTACATTAAGTTCATCGCACTGCTACTTGTTGGCGATCACCATTGACGATTTCCCATGCGACTGCCTCATCTACAAGGCGAGAAAGATCCGCAGGGCGGGTTCACTCCACAGGCGATGGCCGGTCAGCCCGTCCCCTGGAGGCGTCACCGCCCGCGTGTGTAGCCGCGGGATCCGCCGGGATTCACAGTCGGCGCATCTCACGTTGCATGCAGGAGCGCTCAAGGTAATCGAGACGCCGCGGGTACTGCCGGCGCGGCCGCCGCCCCGCCCACGTGAGCAGAATGCGGTGCACTGCGGCGAGGACAGCGCCGGTCGCCTCGGTCCACCAGCGGATGATCCTCTGCCCTTCGGCCGCTGCTCGATAGGCGGGCTGGCTGCAGTGCCACCCCCACGCGGCGCCATCGTGATCACCAGCAACATCGATCTGATGGCCACTGGCGAATTCCAGATGCAGATGTCGGTCATCCTCGCAGGCAGCACGCGTGCACCTCGCTCCGGCAATATCCAGCAGCGGACATTGCGCAACGGGGACATCGCTGGGGTCGATGGTGGCTTGCTCCACAGGATCGTCGCCCGCGGCCGGCAAAGTAAGCCGCAGCGGCCTGGAAATCACCGATTCGCTGTGGTCGTCCAGGCCGAGCACCACTCCGTGATCCTGCGCGACACGCTGAACGGCCCGGCCCTCGATACGCTGAGTGAGCATGCTATTTCCCTTCATCACCGCTTTCGCCTAACAGCAAGTGTACTAGTAGTAGCGCTCCGCTACCGCTAGTTTCGTTACGTGGTACCTGACCGATTGCTCCTGGTCAGAATCCTGACCCTGCAGGCCTCTCGCCTGCCCTCGACAATGAACACCCACGCTCACCGCGACGAATACGACGTCGCGCGGATTACCCGACGGCGTGCCGCTTCGCACCAGGCCCGATTCGCGGCCGTTGATCATGAAGTCCTGACCGGCTAGCGGTGCGATGACTCTCAAACCGCGGCCATCCCCCTACCGGTCGGCTATCGACTGAACATCGCGCACGCTAATGCGCCGACCACCGGATCGGCAACGACAGATATCCGCGAATCGGCCCCGAACGAAGACGCACGGCCGAGTCGACATCGACTGCCCAGTCTGGCAATCCTGACAGCCACGCGCCCAACGCAATTCGGGCCCCTAACGGGCCAACGCAGCTCCCAGGCAGAAGTGGATCCCGCGGCCGAACGCCACTTGGTGCTCGGGTAAGCGGTCAATGTCGAAAACGTCGGGATCCGGGAAGACACGTTCGTCGCGGTTAGCGGATCCGAACAGGACGAGCACCGGAATCGCCGCGCGCCATGGGGGTGTCATGCAGTGTCACGTCGTTGGTCAGCACACGGGACAGTCCCCTGCACCGGGGAGTCGTAACGCAACAGCTCTCGACCGCATGCCCGATCAGTGTCGGGTCGGCGGCAAGCCGATGGCGGCTCTGTGGATGCCCGGCCAACACCACCGTGGCGTTGGCCAGCAGGTTGGTGGTCGTCTCGTGACCGGCTATCACCAGCAGCAAGCAGAACCCAAGCAATTCGTCGTCGCTGAGGCGCTGACCGTCGGTCTCGGCGGCAACCAACGCCGACATCAAATCATCGCGCGGCGTTTGGCGGCGATCGGCGAGGAAGTCAGCGAAATACGCATACACCGCGGCCGCCGAGCCGTCGGCCACCTCGCCGCGAGCGAGGTTGGACTGAATCAGCGTGCTCGACCACTGCCGAAACTGCTGACGATCCTCCCGCGGTATCCCCAACAGGTCGGCGATCCACCACGGCCGGCAGTATTCCGGCGAAGTCGGCAACGCAGTCCGCTCGACCTTCGCTGCTGGTGAGGCGCTCCATCAACGACACCGCCAACTCGTCGGTTCCGGCCTCCAGTGCCGCTATCCGCCGAGGGGTGAACGCCTTGCTGACCAAGCCCTTCAACTGATCGTGCCGCGGCGGGTCCATTGTGATCATCATCGGCAGAAATGACTCCAGGAACGGCGCGCCCGGCGGCGTCGGAAACACACCGTTGACCGACGAAAAAGTCTGGTGATCGAGCAGGGCAGCAATCACGCCCTCGTGGCGGCTGAGCACCCAGGTATTCGCAGTCTCGGCCCGGAACACCGGCGCTTCGTCGCGCAATTGCGATAGACGGGGTACGGGTCGTCCTGGATGTCGGTATCGAACGGGTCGTAGTGAAGCTGCGCAGTCGTCATTCCTGCCCCCGCACCCAAACCATTAATCGGCTGCACGTCGTACTCACTAGACTGAGCCCCGGCGGCTTCTCAGGCACTCTGACCGCCCAACGAGCCGCCAGCCTGCTGTCCTCAATACGTCCCCGCGACCCCGCCGCGAAGGCATTCCGCGCCTTAGCCGTCGATCTGGTCAGCCAGATACGCCACCTCGACCGCCGCATTGCCAAGGCCTCCACCGACATCGAATCCGCGGTCACCGACTGCAACACCACCCTGACCGAGCTGCATGGCATCGGAACAATCTCAGCTGCCAAGATCCTCAGTCACGTCGGATCCATCCTCAGATTCCCCACCGCGGCGACCTTCGCCACCTACACCGGAACCGCACCAATCGAAGTGTCTTCCGGCGCTGGCGTCCGCATTCGAGCATCTGTTGCCTTAAGTCATTGCGCCGCCGGCCACCGGGGACTTGCGTGATGGGCTCATTGAGTTGGTTGAACGGCAGGCCGCGCTGATCGATGAGGCGCCGCTGTACTTGACGACGTTGTCCTGGTTGTCGCTTGGACCCGGTGATCCCGACAGCGACCGGCACAAGCCGCTGGCCGGCCTGAGCGCGCGTGTCGTCGAGCAGTACCGGCAACCTTTCGACGAGCTACTGGCGGGGCCGCAGGCTCGCGCCGAACTCGACGATTTCGACATCAATCCGGCCATCATTCAACTGGTCGGGCCGATCGTTTTCGCCAAGCTGACCGGGATGAAAGTGCTCACTCGGACAGATCGTGTCCGGATCGTCGACGACTTTTTGCTGGCCCACCGACTCAGAAGCACAGGCCCGGAGTAATCGGGGCGGCTGCGTCGCTAAGCCGCAGATCGTCTCGCCCCGTCTCGTCGGAAGCAACCGGCGGGGCCGCGACTCACGTAAGCTACTGGTAGTAGCGTAGCGAAACTGCCCGTACCGGTTTGTCTGGGGTGTCATGTCAAACACCGATGCGTCACGCCCTTTGCGGTCGCTGTCGCGGGGTCAGCAGTGGACGCTGGCGGTGTCGTGCCTAGGGGTGGCGTTGGTCATCGGGTCGATGGCCGCCCTGTATACGTCGTTGTCGGATATCGCCGCCGACACGGGCGCCAGCCAGAGGCAGCTGACCTGGGTCGTCGATGGATACACCCTGGCGATGGCGTGCCTGGTGTTACCAGCGGGCGCGGTCGGTGACCGCTACGGGCGGCGCGCGGTGCTGATCGGTGGCTTGGTGGTGTTTTCCGCGGCGTCGGCGGTGCCGCTGGTCGTCCCGGATCCGGCCTGGTTGATCGGCGCTCGCGCGGCCGCCGGTGTTGGTGCCGCGTTTGTGATGCCCTCGACCCTGTCGATCATGACCGCCGAATTTCCCGCCCACCAGCGCCCCCGTGCCGTGGCGATTTGGGCCGGCGTGGCCGGTTCGGGAGCGATCTTGGGCATCCTAGGCTCGGGGCTGCTGCTGCAATTTTGGTCATGGCAGTCGATCTTCGTCGGGCTGACCGCCGCGGGAGTGGTGTTGCTGATCGCTGCGGCCACGGTCTCCGAGTCACTTGAATACGCCCATCCCGAGATGGATTATGTCGGCTCGCTTGCCGTCGCCGTGGTGATCGGCCTGATCGTCATCGCGCTCACCGAGGCGCCCCGCCGCGGCTGGACAGACCCGCTGGTCCTGGGTCTTTTCGCGGTCGGCGCGGTGGCTTCAGCGGTTTTCGTGGTCGTGGAGTTGCGCCGCGCGCATCCGCTGCTGGACCTGCGGTTGTTCGCCGATCGTGGTTTCGGCAGCGGCACGCTGTCGATCACGTTGCAGTTCCTGGTCCTGTTCGGTGTGTTTTACCTGTTGATCCAGTACCTGCAGCTCATCGTGGGCTACAAACCGTTGGGTTCGGCGTTGGCGCTGACGCCCGTGGTCGTCCCCATCGTGGGCATCTCGCTGCTGGCACCCTGGCTGGCCGAGCGGTTGGGCCTGCGCGTGCTGACCATGCCCGGCATGCTCGCGATCGCCGCGGGAATTTTTCTGGCCAGCCGCCTGCAGGTCGAGTCGAGCTACACCGATTTCTTGTGGGCGCTGCTGATCATGGGCACCGGGCTGGGGATATGCATGGCCCCGGCGACGGCCGCGATCGTTGCCGCCACACCGGTGGAGAAGCACGGGGTGGCAGCAGCCGTCAATGACGCCGCGCGTGAAGTCGGCGCGGCCGTCGGCATCGCCATCGCCGGCAGTGTGTTGGCCGCCGGCTACACCGACCGGATCACGCCGGCGCTGCCCGGGCTGCCCGGCCCGGCGCGAGGACCGTTCTCCGACTCCCTGGCCGCCGCGCTGCAGGCCGGCGAGAAGTCCGGACCCGCGCGCGAACAACTCGCCACGATTGCCAAATCGGCGTTCATGCACGGTTACGGGCATGCCGGTGTGGTCTTGTCCGGGATCACCGTGGCCAGTGCGCTCATCTTGGCGATCGGGGCTCCCGGGCGCCGCGACGCGACGCTCGACGGCGCCGAAAACCGTGGCGACAACCCACTTTCCGGGACCACCGCACGACCACACAGCCACACCGGCCATGACATGCCCGATGACCACGACGAGCCGACGTCGGGTTACCAACAGGTGGAAAGGATGGAAAGGTTCGACGACTCACCATGACGACACCGATGCCAGGGCAGCCGCAGCCGGTGACGCTGCCGTCGCATACCGCGACGTGCATGGGGTGCGGCCCGGACAATCCCCACGGGCTGCACCTGAGGGTCTACCGCAGCGGCGATCAGGTCTACAGCGACGTGACCTTCGACGAGCGCCACATCGGTGCAACGGGTTTGGCCCATGGCGGCGCGGTGGCGGCTGCCTGCGACGACCTGCTGGGGTTCACCCTGTGGATTGCCGGCACTCCCGCGGTGACGCGCAGCCTCACTGTCGAGTATCTACGGCCGGTGCCGTTGCATCAGCCCCACCGCATCGTCGCACACATCGTCTCGCGAGATGGCCGCGCCCTCAACGTCATTGGCACCGGAACAGGCAGCGATGGGGTCACCCGGTTCACCGCCAGCGCGGTGTTCATCACGGTCGGCACCGATCACTTCGCCGCCCACGGCGATGTGGCCGGTTTCGGTGACCTGCTCGAGCAGTTCTCCCGCAGCAGCGGCTCCCGGCCCGACTCGTACGACCCACTATCGTGACCGTCTTCGGTACCCGCCTGCACCTCAAACGGCAACAGCCGGGCCGGATTCGGCGCCCGACCTGGCACACACGGCCGACAACTCCACGCTCGCGCGCGTCGACACGTCGCCGCGAGGCGATTCTGGATGCGGCGCTGACCGTGGCCGCGGCCGGTGGCTAAGAGGCCGTCCAGGTTCGGGCGGTCGCCGAGCGCAGCCGCTACCACGAACAGCGGCGCGCCGGGGTGCCCGCCGATCAATCGGCCACCTACGCCACCGCCAGCATCGGGCGGGTCATTCTCGCCGCAGTGGCCACCGTCGCATTCGCTTTCCTGTCAATGGTATTCGCCAAACCCCGTCACGCGCACCCTCGTCGACCTGATGCTGACGGATCCAGTTGCGCTGGGTTTCCGCGGTCATGCCCAGCCGCTTGGACACCGCGGTGATTGCCGCCCACTCGCTCGGATAGTCCTCGCGGTGATCCAGCACCAGACGCACAGCCCTGGCTCGGGTCTCCGGGTCGTACTTACTCCCCACGATATGCACCTTCCCAAGAGCAGAGGTGCGCATCAAACGCGGGAGGCTTCAAACCACGCCTACTGCGGCTGCAACTGGACAGGCAGACATCGGCTGTGGCTGGGAAGTGCGTTCGGTGACGCTCAGGTGCACGCCGAGCAATCGGGGCACATGGTCGCGTTCGACCCGCTACTCGATCTGCGGAGCGCGAACAAGCTATGACGCGGTGCGTAGCAGGATTGTGCGACAAGCGCTTCGAACATCAGGCCGTCTATCGAGTGACGCTCACCTGTCACTGCACCGTCCACTACTGCGTCAGGGCGTTCGTGGCCGCGGTGAAGCGCATCAATCACCGTTGCCCGACGTGCCGACAGCCAGAAGCCACCGTGGCCTCATACGCGCTGCTGAGAGGACGCTAAGGGAGACCACGCACAACGTCCATCGCTACGCATCCAATAGATGTCGGTGCCGCGTGTCTACGATCATGCAATTCCGATTTGTATGAATGTCACGACATGGCGAGTGGGATTGCATATTCGCGAGAATCTCAGCGCTTCCCGAGTCCATAGCGTGTCGTAGCAGACCGGAGGAATGACTCACGTAATTCCTGTCGCCCGTGGGCGATCGGATGCAGCCGCCGCCGCAGCGCCGCCGCAGCGGCCGGTGCACCGCCTCCGCCTCCACAATGGCGGCACCCGGCCAGCACCTTGTCCACGACAGCCCCTCAGCGAACGCCGGAACCAGTTCGATGCCACTGGAAAGCCTCTCTATCGTTCCGAAAGGCGAGAGGGGTCAACTACGACGGCTCGAAGAGGTCGTCCGTTGCGGTCACGATTCGAGCTACCAACCTGCCGCGACGGGAAACCTCGACGGTCTCACCTGCCGCAACCCGTTTAAAGTAGTGCCCTCCGCGGGTTCGCAGTTCGGTGAGTCCGATCCGACCGCCAGCGTCGCGTGACTCGCACTTCGTCGGATTACAACTGGCCTCAGCGGAGGCCGCTACCGCCACAATCCTGGCCACCGACCGGCCGCGCCACACGATTGCGAGCGACTGGCCTGCCGCAACCCGATCGAAGCAGCGGCCTGCGCGAGTACGCAGATCATCGAGCGAAACTGTTCGGTCGGAAGCCTGGTTTAGCCCGACCGGCTTGCCGTCGGATGGTACATCCGGAACCGCTGTAACTGGCTCGATCCGAGCCACCAACTGACCACGACGAATTATATCAAGCGACTCCCCGAACGTTACCCGCTCAAGATAACCGCATGTGTCGCTGCGAAGTTGACCAAGACCAATCGCTTCGGCCATGGCGATATAGTGCCCATATGTGAGCTTCGAGTCAACGTGGCGCGTTGAAGCCCTTCCGCGTTCGTGGTAGTAAGTTGTGAGAAATGCCCACTGGGCGAGGTGAGGTGAGCCCGTCGTAGTGGTCCAGTCGTTGTGGGACTCTGGTGCCCGGTCTGCGGCAAGGAAGAATCGACAATGACATGGCACGGTTGCGTCCACCAAGGTGGTGTACGAGTCGGGCTTGATCAGGATGTCCGGCGTGTCGTAGCCGAATGATTGAAGGTCATCGCGTGATTCTTCGAGAGACCGACCAAAGTCACTCGAGCAAAGGAATCGACGCGATGACCACCGCCCACGATATCGACTGGCCCGCCGTGCTGGCCGATCGACTCACCACCACCAGCCCCGACGTCCTGCGCGAGCTGCTGGCCACGTTCATCCACACCCTGATGGGCGCCGAAGCCGACGCGCTGTGCGGCGCCGGCTACGGCCCGCGCAGCAGCGAGCGGACCAACTCCCGCAATGGCTATCGGCACCGCCAGTTCGACACCCGCGCAGGCAGCCTGGACCTGGCGATCTGAAGCCTCCCGGGTTTCATGCACCCTCGGGGTTCTGTGAGCCGGCCGGTTGGTCGGTCACGAGTTCGGAATAGTAGCGGGCCTCGGCTTCGGCGGGTGGGATGCGTCCGAGTCGATGCATGAGGCGCTGTTGGTTGAACCAGGCGACATAGTCGGCGGTGAGGTACTCGACATCGCCCAGGGTGTGCAGCGGGCCGCGGCGAAACGGAGAATCCGCTCGGATGCATTCGTTCTTGTAGAGCCCGATGGTGGTCTCGGCCAACGCGTTGTCATACGCATCCCCGACACTGCCGACCGACGGGCGCAATCCCGAAAGGCTAAGTGTTTCACCGAATCTCACGCTCGTGTACTGCGATCCTGCGTCGCTGTGATGGATGCCGTCCTCGATCGGGTGGCCCTGACGACGGCGGAGCGCGGCGGCCTGGCGGATCGCGGACTCGACGAAACGGGTGTGTTTGGAGCCCGAGGCTTCCCAGCCCACAATCGACCCGGCGTAGGCGTCGATGACGAACGCCACGTAGACGAGGATCCCGGTCACCAACTTCACGTAGGTGAAGTCGGCCACCAGCAGCGTGTTGGGAGCAGTCACACCGAACTGTCGGTCCACCAGATCCGGTGGCCGCACCGCGGCCGGGTCCGCGATGGTGGTGCGGACCTTCTGCTGGCGCCGGACGCCCTGCCAGCCATTGGCCCGCATCAGCCGTTCCACGGTGGACTTGGCCACCGGGATGGCCTCACGTTGCACAACCGTGGACCAACAACACGGGTACAGATCAACTGGACCACCAAACGGGTCCCCCTCAGAGGGGCTGTGTCGAAATCGGTCTGGTGTTACGGCTGCTTGTGTCGAATTTACTTTCGGCCTGCGGTCGCTGAGGGAAAGTCTGGAAGGAGATGGATTAGGTGCCGTCCGCCCATCAGTGGCGCGACGCACTGACGGCGTAGACGAATAAGATCATCCCAGCACTGCCACCCACCCTGGGATTGTCGGAACACCGGCGGATCTAAACTTGGTCTGACAGCCCTATATCACTTGGCGACCGTACTTATTGCTGCGGTGTGAGGTCCAGCTTGGTCATGGCGTTCATGCCCGTGATCAACCAGTCGGCGTCGTGACGCTCCATCGTCAGGCGATACGACAGATAACGCAGCGACGGAACGTTCTTGCTGACCGGACTCGTGGACACCGAGTTGGTGTACACCAGCGCCATTGCCTCAGACAGACCCAGCGATTCGACGGCAGTGCCCATCACCTGCGTGGTGTTGGTGACCTGCGCCTGCCTGTTCGGCTCAACGATCGCGTCGATGTAACGGCGGTATTCCGTGGCGAACTCACCGGCTAGGTACTGCGACGAGCGGTCCGGCAGCGACGCCATGTCGTCCGGGGTGTAAGTCCACAGTGTGGTGATCGCGTCCGCGGCGGTCCGCGCGATGTCCAGCTTGGTGTCCACCGCGGCACGGTCCGACAGATATGGCTGCAGCGTGGCTCCGGCGAACGCGCCGGCGGCGACGAACAACATCGATGCGACCGCGGCGGTGATCAGCAGGTGCTTGCCCGCGGGCCGGGCCGAGACGAGCACGAACGGCTCGGGTTCGGGTTCGACGTCCGGTTCGGCTTCACCGTTAAGTCGCGCCGAGTCGTCTTGATGCGCCCGGTCGTCCGGTTGCGCCGAGTCATCAGGTTGCGGGTCGGGCGCCTCGTCCATCTCGGTGGGCGGTTTGTCCTCCGCCCGCGGCTGGGCGGCGGCAACGTCCGGATCCTTCGTTGTTCGGCGCGTCTTTCCGGTCGGGACGCGGCGCTCTGGCGCAGCCTCCACCGGATCCTCCGCGACGCTGTCGTCGGTCGCTTCAGACACACCGGGCGTCGACCGGCGCCATGGCCGGCGCCAGTGACGCCGAGACGCCAGTGCACCGGTTGCGTCCGGTTCCCCGCTCTCCTGGCCCACCGGTTCGTCTGTGTCCTCGCCGGTCGCCCCTTTGGCAGGCGCTTTTTCGGCCGTGGCCTCCGGCTCGGTGACCGCGTCTTCAACGTGCTTCCTCGTCAACGCAGGCCGGTGCCCGCGACGGCCTGCCGCCTGCTGCTCGGTCGAGCCGACAGCGGACTCCGTGGTCAGATCACCTGAATCAGCTGGGAGATCTTCCACTGCTGTCCTTCCTGAATCGCCGTTACCACCCAACGGTTTCCGCTCTCGATCGTCGACTTGCCATCGGGGGTCTTCGCGGTCGTCTTCGTCGCCACTAGGACGTCGGCGCTGCCGTTGTCGTTCCAGCGCTGCACGCCTGCCTCGACCACGGTGCCCTGAGTGGGTTCCGCCCGCGCGACCTGAATGACGATCTCGTTCATCTTCTCGCGGAACATCTTCGCGAAGTCGCCGGTCCCCTGCGCCAGCACCCGGTCGGCGTAGGCGTTCGCGTTGAACGGATCCAACGTGGTGTAGGCGGTCATGAATCCGTGCACGTAGTTCAACGCGGCGGCGTCGCGGAGTTGGGCGCGGCGGTCGGTTTCGTGGGACACCAGCATCAGAGCGCTGGCCGTGATGGCGGCAGGGAGCAGGAGACCGGCCACGGACGAGACGATCGCCAGTCCCCACCGACGCGGCGGTGTGGGCTCGACGGTGAAGTAGTCGCGTTCGTCGGCGTAGGTCCTGCGGCGCGGGCTCACTGGCCGGCCGCCTGCATCAGGGGCGCCTTTAGCACCGTCAGGTTGTTGACCCGCCAGTTGTCGCCGACCTTGTCGAAGTCCACGCGGACGGTCGCGGTAATGAACTTGAGTTCTTCGACCTTGGTGCCGCGCTGGCCCTGCATCGCGAGCAGCATTGCGGCCTTGTCCTTCGACACAAACAGAACGGCGCTGCTGACCGCCCAGTACTCGTTGGTGGACGCGCCGGACTTGCGGACCGCCTCCTGTTGGGCCACTAGCTGGGGCCGGTAGTTGTCAGTCGCCAGCGACTGCGCTCTGCTGAAGTCGTCGTTGAGCGTGTCGACCCCGTAGCTGAGCATCTGCTCGACGATCCGCGGGCCCTCTTCGGTGACCTGAGCGCGCGCCTCGTCGACCACCTGCTCGTGGCGGTAGACCAAGAGATAGCTCAGCCCGACCGAAAGCGCGGTCACCACAACCGCCGCCACCAGAACCTTCGCGGTGAATCGGCGCATGTCCCGGTCGGGCCGCGTGGCGAGATGCACCTCGGTGCGCAGCACCAGATCAGCGAAGGTGCGCCGCCGGCGGTCCCACAGCGGCCAGAGCCACCCGACGAATAGGGCGGCGGTGTCCAGCAGGTGGGCGAGGTCATGCAGGAGCAGTCGCCCGAATCCGGGTGGTCGCCCGTCGCGGCGCACGATCCGGATGCCGACCAGGGCCCGCCCCAGGGTCCAGCCGTGCATGGAGGGCAACAACCAGCGGTTGCCCGCCAGCACGACGACCGCCAGTCCGGTGACCACGACGAACGTCCACCACGCCCACCCGAGCTCGGGTCCGGCCAGCAGCCACGGCGCGGTCGTGGCGAGCACCGCCACCCCGGGGAGCACGTCGACCGCGAACGCGGCCGCGCGGGTGTGCCACGCCGCGACGGGTTCGGCGGGGGTGTCGAGGACGGGGGTGTCCGGAGTCAGGTCAAGCACCGCGGTCACGAGGTGACCTGGTCGAGTTTGGCGACCTTGTAGGTACCGTCGGCTGGCGCCATTTTAACCCGCAACCGGTAGCCCTGCTCCTGGTCGGCGGCCTCGGAGTTGGTGACCTTCACCCGCACCGCGACCAGGACGTCGATCGAGCCGTCGTCGTTGTGGCGCTCGACGGCGGCCCGCATCTCGGAGACCTGCACCTGGACGTTGGCAGAGCGATAGGCGTCGACCAGCATGCCGCTGTAGAGCGCCGCCTGGGCACCGAAGTCACCGGTAGAACACTCGATGATCTTCGCCTGCCCCGTCGTCATCGCCGACGTGTCCGGCGCCTGGGTGGCGGTGACGCACTCCTTGGCCGCTTGCAGCGCCCTGGCCTCCTCGACCTCGGTCGCGGCGCTTTCAGAATGGGCTCGCAGCGCCAGGTAGCCGCCCACCGTGGCGCCCGCGGTCAGCAGCAAGAGGACGGTGCAAATCGTGAGCCAGCAGCCTCGGCCGAGCCGCGACGGGCGGCCTCCGACGGCCGTCGCGGCGGACTCCTCGACAGAGTCCGGCCCCGGCGTGGTCTCGTCGGGGAAGTCGGTGTCGTCCGGGGATACTGCTACCGATTTGTCCGGCGTGTCCTCAGCGTCGGTGGGGTTCAGCTGGCTGGTGCCAGCATCTCCTTCCATTCGTCGTCTCCTGGGTTGCTCGAGTTGCTGACGTTGTACTTGACGCCGTCAGGTCCGACCACCTCGCCGCTGCCTGGGCTGTACACCGCAGTGCCGGGTGGCCCCGGTGCCGGAGTGTAGATGCATGGGTTGGGTTGTTGTCCACTGCACTGGACGCGGCCCTGCCCGGGCGGGCTCAGTGGATCGCTGATCGGCGAGGGCGGCTGTGGCAGCTGGTCGGCCGGCAACGGGTTCATGCCGTTGTTGACCGACGGCGCCGGAATGACCCGGCCGGGATCGACGCCCTGGTCACACCGGGCGCCAGGCGCCGGGCAGGACAGGATCTGGTTCGGGTCGCCGTACCACGGGTTGGTGCCCAGTGGAACATACGGCTCATCGCTACGGCACTCGCGCGGAGTGGCCGCCCGCTTACCCGGCGCGTCAACGCAAGGGAGGTTGCGCGCACCGCGAACCACGTTGCCTTGGAGATCCTTCGGTATCTTGCAGTAAAGGTTCGACGGCACCGGCGCTGCGCTGGTGTCGGCAAACGCCCGCCATTCCGACGCGGGCAGGAAGCCGGTGAGGCACGGCGGCGGCTGGTTGAGCGTCAGGTTGAAATCAATTTTTGCACTGTCGAACGGTGCCACTACGGCTTGAGCGACCGAGGCCCCCTGAGGGAGGATGACAAGGGTCTGTTCGAGGCCTTTGTGGTAGCGCTTGAGCATGTCGGCGACGACCGCCACGTTGGCCAGCGTCTGGGGCAGCGAGTCGTGCACGCCGCTGAACACCGTGTTGAGTTGGTCGGCGGTGGGCGCGGCCTGCTGCAGACCGCTGCGCAGCGCGCCGTCCTGCTCGGCCGACTGCGCGGCGAGGATGTTCAGATTGCGCGACCACCGCGCGATGTTGTCGCCCGAGGTCACCTGGCTCTCCAGGATCGGCGCCGAGTTCGCGATGATGTCGTTGACCGGGTCGATGTTGTCCTTGAAGTCCTGGGCGATGTTGGTGGTCGAGTCGACGAGTCGCTGCAACGCCGGCCCGAGGCCGCCGACCGCCTCGGAGGTCTCGGTCAGCAGCGTGTCGATCTTCTCCTTGGGTAGCACCGCGAGACCGTTGTTTGCGGCGTCGAGCGCCGGGCCGACCTCGGTGGGCACCGTGCTCTTTGTGATGGTCTGGCCATCACGGAAGTACTGCCTTGGATTGCCCGTCGACACCAGGTCGAGATACTGCTCACCGATCGCGGAGACCGAGTGGACGTTGGCGCTCGCATCGACGGGAATTTTGTAGCGGCTGTTAATGCTCATCGTTGCTGTGGCGCCGGTCTCAGTCGGTTCGACGGCGATCACCTTGCCGATTGTGGTGCCGCGGTAGGTGACGTTGGCCGTCGAATAGAGCCCGCCCGAGCGGGGCAGTTCGGCGTTGAGCGTATACTGCCCGATGCCCACCAGACTGGGCACCCGCAGGTAGTACCAGCCCAGCGCGACGAGCGCGATCAGCGTCAGGATCGTGAAGATGATCAGCTGGATCTTGATGAAGCGAGTCAGCACCGTTCACTCACCCCTTTCGACCAGCGGCCCGTTCGGCGCATCGTGCGGGTTCGGCGTGAACCGCACATCTGGGATCATCGTCGCGGGATCGCGGCCCCAAGCCTGCTCTAGCGCCCGCAGCGAACCAGACAGTCCGGTGCCGGTAAGAATTGCGTTGTCAACCATACTCAACGTCAAGTCAATAGTTGCCGACACGTTGACGTAGTCGCCTCTGATCAGGTTGGGGACGGTGTCGATATTGAACGGGACCGTCAGCAAAAGCTTCAGTGCGCCGGTCAGGTATGGCGACGCCTTCGCCAGCTGCTTGAGCGGCCGCTGCAGATTGTTCAGGTTGGCCCGCAGGTCCGCATTGGCGGCCGAAAGCGTTTCGTCGGCCGAGGTGCTGATGCGCCCCAGGGCCACCACCGCGTCGGCGAATAGATCCCGAGTCTCGGCGAAATGCTCGATCAGCGGCGGAAATTCGGTGAGCACCCGGTCGAGCGTATCGTTGCGATTGACCACGATGTTGAGCAGCCGGTTAGTCGAATCGATGGCGCGCGTCAGGTCCTGGCGCTGCTGGTTGAGCTCGTCGGTGAAGACGTCGAGCCGGCCGAGGAAGTCGCGGATCTGCTCTGCCCGTCCTGTCAGCAGGTTGTTGACCTCGGTCTGGATCACCTCAAGGTTCGGGATGCCGCCGCCGGTGAGGATGGTGGCGATGCTGGCCAGCACCCGCTCGGTGGTCGGGAACGCCGAGGCGTTCTCCAGTGGGATAGTATCGCCGTCGCGCAGCTGCTGCGGGGACGGGTCCGGTGGAGCCTCCAGTTCGACGTGCTGGGAGCCCAGCAGGCTCGTCTGCCCGATGCGGGCCAGGGCGTTCGACGGCAGCTCGATGCCGGGCTGGATGCCCAGCGTGAGCGTCGCGACCCAGTTCTTCAGCTCGATGGCCCGCACGGTGCCGACGAACACATCGGCCACCCGGACCCGGCTGTTGACGTTGAGCGCCAACGTGTCCGGCATCTGCACGTAGATGGTCATCGCGTCGCCACCGGTGCCCGGACCGCCGGGCAGCGGGACGTTCGCGATGCCCTTCCAGTTGCCGCAGGACGTGAGCACGACCGCGACTACGGCCAGCGCGGACGCGCGGCGTGCGATCTTGGAGAACCTGCGACTCATCCCTACCTGCTGTTCTTCGCGCACCCGGCTCATCGCGGCGCTCCGGCTTCGGCGGGCAGCGGCGGTCCGGCCGGTGCCGGTGGCGCGGCGCCGGGCCCGGGTATCGGAGCCGTCAGTGGCGATCCCGGATCACCAGGAACAACACCCGGCGCGGGCACCGGCGGCGGACCGGGCTGCGGATACCACGGCGGCGGCAACGGATTGTGCTCATCGAAGGCGTTCGGCGGCCCCGGCAGGTTCCCGCCACGCGTCGTCCCGAACGCCGGCGGCGCGGGCGGGATCGGTGCATCCGGCCCACCCAGCAGGGCAGCCAGCGACTCCGGGGTGAGCATGTTGGCGGTGAACGGCTGCACGTCAACGCCCTGCATCCCGGGCGCGGTGACCCAGCCCGGCTCGTGGTTGCCGTGGGAGAACAACGTGTCCCGGGCGAAGATACCGGGCACGGTGGTGTCCTTATAGCCCGGTGGCGGCTGCAGCCGCGGTTCGGAGTACGCAATCTGCTTCGGCAACGTGGTCGCTGTGTTTATCGGATTCAAGCCGAACGGCAGGAAGTTGAACTTGATCGCATCCATAATCGGTGCCAGATACTGTGCGCACAGCTCCGCCGAGTCCTGGTAGCCGAGCCGGCTGCCTGCCTGAATCGCGCTGCAGATGAATTGCATCGGATTGGCGAACGATGCAATCGCCGGTGCGGCTGAAAGATTGCCGCGTGTCGGTTCGTAGATGTTCACCAGGTTGGCACCGGCGTTCGGAAGCACGTGCAGGGCCGTCTCGAGGCCGTCGCGGGGCTCGGGCTGCAGGATCGCGTTGGTCACGTCGGCCAGGTTATTGACATCGGCGGTCAAGACGTCGCTGTTCTTGTCCAGGAACTGCCGCGTCGTGGTCAGCAGCCCTTTGAGGTCCTGCAGTGCGGTCGCCAGTTCGCGGTCGGTGTTGATGAACGCGTTGGTGAACTGGGCCAGGTCGTCGTTGAGTGCCACGAACTGCTGGTCGCTGCGGTAGAGGGCGTTGACGAACAGCGCGAGGCTCTTGACGACGCTGAAGAAGTCGCCGCGCCCCTCGTTGAGGGTGGTCAGCGCCTCCGACAGGCTGTTCAGGGTGGTGTTAATCTGCTGGCCCTTGCCGGCCAGCCCGCCGCCGAACGACTCGATGATGTCACCGAACGGTCCCTTCGGCTGTTGGGGCGTCGGTCCGAGGTCGGTGAGGATCCGGTTGAGCGAGTCGCGCAGGTCGTCGTACTCGACCGGCACCTGGGTGCGGTCCAGCCCGATGACGGCGCCGTTGTCCATCACCGGTCCGCCGGTGTAGGGCGGGGCCAGCTGGATGGTGCGCGACGCGACCAGGCTCGGGTTGAGGATGGAGGCGGTGGCGTTGGCCGGGACCTTGTACTTCTTGTCGTAGTTGAAGGTCACCTTCATCTTGTCGCCGTCGGGTTCGATCTTCTCGATCTTGCCGACCTGCACGCCCATGATCTGCACCTTGTCCCCGGGGTACAGCGCCAGAGTCTGGGTGAAGTAGGCGGTGACGGTGTTGGTGGTCAACCGCTGATAGGCCTTCCAGCCCACGAACGCGGCCACGATCGCACCGATCAGCACGATCGTGCCGACCACCAGGGCCGCCCGGGACACGCCGGGCAGCTTGAGGTTTCGCACGTTGAAGATCGTCGACATCTAGCTCTCCCCCCTTAACCTTGTGAACCCGGCGGGACGAACGGTGGATTACCCGGCAGCGGAGCCGAATCCGCCGGCGGCAACTGCGGACCCGGTCCGGGCGGCGGCGGCGGACCGGTCAGCGCCGGCGGCAGCGGCGCGATGCCCGGCGTGAAATCGGGCGCCGAGGGCTGCGGCGCCAGCGGAACCGTCCGCGCACCCGGCGGGGCCGGCGGCAACGGCGGCATCGCACCCGGCACGTTCGGCGAGAGCTGACCCGGGATCGCGGCAGCCGGCACACCCGGACCGGGCAGCGGCCCGGTCGGATTCGGCGCCGACGTCGCGACGTTCGGACCCTGGCCCTCGTAGTTCGGGCCGTACGGATTGTCGCCGTAGGGGCCGACCGACAGCCCGGCGCACGGCAGCGGGTTCCCCGGCCGGGGCAGGCCGTCCGCGGGTGGGGTGTACGAGCACGGCGAGCCGGGCACGACGGCCGGACCCGGATTGTCCGGGGTGCCCTCCAGCGGCGTGGGTGCCGGCGGCGGTGCGCCGTTGGTGAAGCCGGTGCCGTTGGGATCCGGGAACCGGAACGCCGGCAGGCCGGCGTTGCGCCAGAACTCCTCCGGGTTGATACCGCGCTTCTTGAACGCGGCATCGACGAACGGCTGCAGGATCTGGTATGGCAGCAAGTTGGACAGGAGCACTTTGAAATAGGGCCCCGAGGCGACGGACTCGCTCAGAGCGGTGAGGAACTTGCGAAGCGTGGTCAGCACGTCGATCAGGTCGAACTTGCGCTCCACCAGGACGTTGGTGATCGTGCGCAGCTGCTCGAGTACCCGGTTGAGGTTCGGGTTGTCGTCGATGAAGCCCTTCACCTGCTCCGAGAACGCCGACACCCGCTCCAGCAGCTGACCGACGGCGTAGCTGCGCTCGTTGATCGCCGACAGCAGCGTCTGCGCATTGACCAGCAGCGCGTTGACCTCGCCGCTGCGCTCACCGAGGACGCCGGCGATCTTGTTGGCGTTGGCAAGAACCTGTTTGATCTGCTCGTCGCGCTTGCCGATGGTGTCGGAGAACCGGGCGACCCCGTTGAGGGCGGCGCTCAGGTGCGGGTAGGTCTGGTCGATCGTCTCCGACAGCACGTTGAGCGATTCGCGGACCGACTTGGTGTCCCAGCCGGACGCCGACTTCGTGACATCGAAGAAGGCGTCGTAGATCTGGTACGGGGTGGTCGTCTGGCCCAGCGGCAGCACTCCGTTGGCCTGCAGCGCCTCCGACCCGCGCGGTTCGATCTCGATGTTCCTGCGGCCGAGGATCGTGTCGGTGCGGATCGCCGCGCGGCTGTCGACGCCGATCTGCGTGCCACCGAGGGTGAAGCCGAGGACAACCTTGTCGCCCTCGATGTCGGTCGTCATGACCTCGCCGACGTCGACGCCGGCGATGCGCACCTTGTCCCCGGGGTTGATGCCGCCGGTATCGCCGAACTGGGCGTAATACTTCGGCTTGGCGAACAGCATCGGCACGCTGGCGAAGCTCTGCCCCACCCCGATCACGATGACGAGCAGGATGATGCCCATCAGCCCGCCGCGGACGCGGTTGGATCCCTCGAGGACTCTCATTTCGGCGTGCACCTACCCGAGGGCTGCGAGGTGACCCTCACCGTGCGCACCGGACCACCGGGCTGCAGACCGTTCAGCTTCAGCGAGATGTCGCACAGGTAGAAGTTGAAGAAGTCGCCGTAGATACCACCGGCGCGGCCGATGATCTTCAACGCTGACGGCAACCGGGTCAGGATGTCATCGAGCTGGTCCTTCTGGTCAACCAGAGGTTGCTGTACGGCGTCGAGGTGGCCGACGGTGCCTTGCAGAAGCGGCCGGTTGTCGGCGAGCAGATCGGCCACCGTGCCCGCGGCGTCGCTGATGTCGGCGACTGACGAGGCGATCGGGTCGGCGCGGTTCTTCAGGCCGGTGATGAGCCTCTCGAAGTTCACCAGCGTCTCGTCGAACTGCTTCTGATGCCGGACTGTTGTATCGAGCACGGTGTTCAGGTTGCGGACCACCTCACCGATCGCCTGGTCACGATCGGCCAGCGCCGAGGTCAGCGACGCCGTCTGGTCAAGGATATCGTTGATGGTGCCGCCCTGACCCTGGAAGACCGTGATGATCGACTGCGCGATGTTGTTGACCTTCTCCGGATCAAGCGCCCGGAACACCGGTCGGAACCCGCCGATCAGTGCGTCCAGGTCCAGCGCCGGCTGGGTGCGCTCGATCGGGATGGTGCCGCCGGCCGGCAGCCGCTTGTTGCTGTCACCGCGCTTGAGCTCCAGGTACCGGTCCCCGATGAGGTTGAGGTAGCGCACCGAAGCGGTGGACTCCTCGAACAGCTCCAGGGACCGGTCGACGTCGAAATCGACGCGCACCTTGGAGCCGCCCTCGATCAGCTTCACGTCCTTGACCTTGCCGACCTCCACACCCGAGGCGCGGACGAACTGTCCGGAGCGCAGCCCGCTGGTGTTGGTGAAGATCGCCGAATAGCCGGTGGTGCGGTCAAAGCGCATCTGACCGAACACCACGACGATGATCGCGGTGAACAGCAGCAGCACCAACGAGAAGGCGCCCAGCTTGATGGCGGTACCGGTGATTCTCATGGGTTGATCGTGTGCTCCCCTACCTGGCGACCCCAAACGTACTCGGTGAGCAGCGGCTGGCCGAGTTCGAAATGGTTGTACGGCGCTATCGACGCACCGGTGTCCATCACCAGGTACGGCGCTGGCCACAGGTCACGCGTGATCGGCTGCCAGCAGCCCGGCCGCCCCTCCGGGCCACCCTTGGCGTTCAGCCGAGGCAAGTTGTCCGGATACACGTACGGGTTCTCGGCGCCGGTGATGGTGGAGTTCGTATCGAGCGAGTAACCGTTGCCGCCGACTCTGGCCGCGACCTCGGGTGCGACGTCGTGGAAGTTGCGGATGGTGCAGAACAACGCCGGGCTGTACTCGTCGAGCAGTTCGCTCGTCGGAATGAGGTCCTCGGCGCCGCGCACCAGATACGGACCGCCGCGCTCCAACACCTGACCGCCGGTGTTGCCGAAACCGACCGCCGCCATCAGCGCCTGATCGAGGGTTCCGCGCTGCTCGTTGAGCGTGCGGGCCGTCGTCACCGCGTGCTCCAGACCGTCGAACAGGTCAGGTGCGGCGTTGGAGTACACCTCGCCGAGGTCGGCCAGTCCCCGCACGTCCCGGCGGATCTGAGGCATCTGCGGGTTGAGGTCGGCCAGGATGGTGTTGCCGTTGATCAGCGATTCGCCGAACCGGTCGCCGAGCCCGTCGAGGGCCTGCGCGGTCGCGGTCAGGGTCTGGTTCAACTTGACCGGGTCCACTTTCTGCGCCAGCTCGACCACGGTTTCGAACAGCGTGTTGAACTCGGTGGTCACGCTGGTCACGTCGATCACGTCGGAGCTCGTGATGCGCTGTTTGGTCGGGTTCTCCGGCGACGAGAACGCCACGTACTTATTGCCGAACACCGTGGTCGCCTTGATCTCGGCATCGACGTTTCGCGGGATCAGGTCGATGTACTTCGGATTCACTTCGAGCTTGATCAGCGCCTGCGGCTCGTCGCCGACCGTAACCGCTTCGATCTGGGAGACCTTGCCGATCTCGACGCCGTTGTAGGTGACCTTGGAGCCCGGGTCCATGACGAGGCCGGCGCGCGCTGCCTTCATGGTCAGCTCCTCGCGCGGCAAGAACTCGCCGCGAAACTGGAACCACACCAGGGCCACGATGACCGCCAGTACCAACAGCAGTACGAGACCGGCCAGCTTGTACGGCGGCCGCTTCGGGCTGTTCACCGGTGCTTGAGGGGACGTCATGACTACACCGTCAGGTTGAAGTTCGGGTCGGTGCCGTACAGCGCCAACGAAGCGAATAGGACAACCAGCACGATCGCGATCAGCGAGGCTCGCATCGACCGGCCGACGGCCTCACCGACGCCGACCGGACCGCCGCTGGCGAAGTAGCCGTAGTAGCAGTGATTGAGCATGACGATCACCGAGATAATGATCGCCTGCACGAACGACCAGGCCACGTCGTCAGGCCGCAGGAACGTCCGGAAGTAGTGCTCGTAGGTGCCGGTGGACTGACCGTAGAACAGCGTCGTGGTGACCTGCGCGGACAGGAAACTCATGATGATCGCCATCGCATACAGCGGAATGATCACGATGAACCCGGCCATGATGCGCGTCGACACCAGATACGAGATCGACTTGATCCCCATCACCTCGAGGGCGTCAATCTCCTCGCTGATGCGCATGGCGCCCAGCTCGGCCGTCGCACCCGCGCCGACGGTCGCCGCCAGCGCCTGACCGGCCACCACGGGTGCCGCGATGCGCACGTTGACCAGGGCGGCGAAGAAGCCCGTGAACGCCTCCACACCGATGTTGCCCAGGGAGGAGAAGCCCTGGATGGCGATCAGTGAACCGCCAGAGAGGGTGACGAAGCCGACGATCGCGACGGTGCCACCGATGACCGCCATCGCCCCGGTGCCCATACCGATCTCGGCGATCAGGCGCAGCACCTCCTTGCGGTAGAAGCGCAGCGCGTGACCGATCGACCCGATCGCCGTGACCACGAACCACGCGACGTGGCCCACGCTGTCCAAACCGCGCGCGGGGGCGCCAACGAGGCGCTCCCCGCGGGCATAGCCCCGCGGAAAGCGTTGCCGGAGAACCGTGCCGGTACCCGGTTTTGTCGCCATATCAGCGCCCCGTTCCGAAGCGGACGCCGATCGTGGTCATCACAACGTTGACGGCGAACAGTGCGATCACGCAGAGAACCAGCGTCTCGTTCACACCGGTGCCGACGCCCTTGGCGCCGCCGGACACCGTGAGACCTCGATAGCAGCCGACCAGACCGGCTATCAAACCGAACACGAGTGCCTTGACAACCGAGATGAGCACCTCGGGCAACCCGGTCACCAGCGTCAGCGTCGACACGTATGCGCCGGCGGAAATGTTCTGGATGTACACGCCAAAGATGAACCCGCCGACCAAGCCGATGGTGATGACCGCGCCATTGAGCAGGAAGGCCACGAACGTGGAGGCGACGACGCGCGGCGCCACCAGGCGGTGGATCGGGTCGATGCCGAGCACCTCGAGGGCGTCGATCTCCTCGCGAATCGTCCGGGCACCGATGTCGGCGCAGATGGCCGTTGACCCCGCGCCCGCGACCACCAGCACCGTCACCAACGGGCCGAGCTGGGTAACGGCGCCGAGCGCCGCGCCGGCCCCGGAGATGTCCGCGGCGCCGAACTCGGCGAGCAGGATGTTGAGCGTGAAGATAATGAGCACGGTCAGCGGGATCGCGACCGCGATGGTGGGCAGGAACGCCACACGCATCAGAAACCAGCTCTGCAGGATGAACTCGCGCCACTGGAACGGACGGAACAGAGCCCTGCCGGTCAGAACGCACATCCGAACGAAGCCGCCGACGGCTTCCAGCCCCGGCCTCACCTGATCAGTTATGAGACCGCCGGATGCGGCGCTCACCGGCGCACTCCCGTGACGGAACCGACTCCGTCGCGGCGCAACGATAATACTTGCCCCACGCACCCCTCCTTGCCCCGTCCCCGTACCGTGATGGCTGCACACCCAAACTGGCAGACAGCAAGAGCAACTACACTGTAGCCGATGCGGGTCAGCCGTGTAACCGAATGGCAATTGTTGCGATCTACACTCGTCCCGGCGCTTCCTTAGATGATGCGCTTACCGTTTCGCCATCGCGGCGGTGGACTCAGTACTGCGGACCCGCCACTTCTATTTTGGGGCTCCGATAGGCAGGGCTACCGCGGGTTTCTTCTTCCGCAAAGCACCTGGGCGCAACGGCTTTCGGCCGCCGATGAAGCAGCAGATGATCGCCGCCTGGCATCACAGACGGGACTGTGGATCTAACGGTGTTTCCGGCCTGACACGCTGAGCGATGCTCGGCGAGAAACGTCGCCGTGATGACGACACTGGATGATGTGGCGAAGAAGAAGCAGGCGGAGTAGTCCGCTGAGCAGAAGGCTGCCGTGGAGCCAGCTAATTCGGCTGGCCCAAGAACGGGGTCTGTCGCTGACGGGGCCCGAGGGGCTGCTCAAACAGCTGAACAAAGCGGTCCTGGAGACCGCACTCAATGAGGAGATGACCGAGCACCTGGGCTATGAGGAACACTATCCGCCCGGCGCGGGGACGACGGGCAACATCCGCAACGGGACTCAGACCAAGACGGTGTTGACCGACACCACCGGTGCTGTCGAGCTCGACGTGCCGCGGGACCGGGCGGCGACGTTCGAACCGCAGATCGTCAAGAAACGTCCGCGTCGACTCTCCGGTGTCGACGAGGTCGTACTGTCGCTGTACGCCAAAGGGCTTACCACGGGCGAGATTTCGGCGCACTTCGCCGAGATCTACGGTGCCTCTGTGTCCAAGAGACGATCAGTCGGATGACCGACAAGGTCATCGAAGAGATGAACGATTGGACGGTTCGCCCGCTGGATCAGAGGCAGCTTCTAGTGATCGTTGCGAATCCTGGTCCGATGGGATTGCCATGCCTCGTTACGCGCCGAACAAGATGCCGCCGAGTATTAAGCGTCGATACTTCGAACTGATCCGCACTGGAATGTCGGGTTCGGAGGCGGCCACGGCGGTGGGAGTGTCGCTCAGCTGTGGGTCGTTGTGGTTCATCGACGCTGGCAGCGTGCGTTTCATCGACAAACCAATAAGTTCTCGTTACCTGACCCAAGACGATCGCATTGAGATCGCAGACGGCCTCGCCGCTGGGGAGCCGGTGAAGGTAATTGCCGAGCGGATCGGCAAGACCTTCCAGGGTGTGTACCGCGAGATCGCAAGGAACCGGAAGCCTGACGGGACCTATCAGCCGTGGTATGCCCACGCCCAGGCCTATCAACGTCGCCGCCGGCCGAAAATGCGTAGATTGGCCATCGATGAGGGACTGCGGGCCGCTGTAGCCAAGAAGCTGGCCAAGAAGTGGTCTCCAGCCCAGATTAGCCGCTGGCTGCGCCACCGGTATCGGCGGCAGCCGAAGTGGCACTTATGCACTGAGACGATCTGCGAGGGTGTCTACCGGGGCCTGGTCGTCGAGTTCGACCAGCACGACCGCAACTCGGGAAAGAGCGCCAACATCCTGCGGACCGGCCGTATCTATCGGCATCGACGCGGGCGTGGACGCTCGCGAGACGGTGCTCTGAAACAACTCACCAAGCTCAGGTCGATCCATGAGCGACCGGCGAGCGTCCAAACCCGCCGACACGCGGGCCACTGGGAAGGTGACCTCATCGTCGGCGCCCAGCAGCGGTCGGCGGTCGCCACCCTGAACCGTCCCGGTTTTGATGCACACCTCGTTTCGTGTGACCGGTGTGCTTCCCGATCTGGTGGTGAGCGTAGTACGCGGCCGTAGACGCTAGGTTCGGTTCGACGAGTTGGTGTCGTACCAAGCAGCCCAGATCTCGGGGCGGAGCCGGCCGCGGTCGGGTACCGGTAAGCCGGTGCTGCGAGCCCAGGCGCGGACTTCCGCGGTGGATGGTGTCGGCGCCGCGGGTGCCTGGTCGAGGTGGGCGATGTCGACTCTGATCGGTGAGATACGTTGCATGGCAGTGTGTTCGGTGATCGCCCAGGCGTTGGCGGCGGCGAGGAATCGGTAGGTGTATTCCTCGGCGAGCTGGCGGGTCTCGCAGAACACGACGGGCACGTTTGGCCAGCGGATCTGGAGCTCGGCGAGCCCGTCGGCGACCATCGCGGGACGGACGCGGTCAAGCTTGAACAGCTGCGAGTAGGGGTAGGCGAACAAGGCCTTTTCCCGCGGCCAGGTCCCCGACGTGCGGAACAGCAGATCACCGCCAGCGAGCGGGACCCTCAGCAGCAGCCGCAGCCGGGAGTCGTCGTCCGGGTTGACCGCGATCAACAACTCCGCCATAAGTCCCGAGTCTGCCATCGGTGTTCGGTGACACCCCCGTCGCGACCCGAGCCTACGGACTGCTGATGGGGTCACCGGCTTGCAGCCGGGCGTAGTACTCGGCCTCGGCTTCGGCTGGCGGGCGGCGGCCAAGGCGGTGCATGAGCCTGGCGGTGTTATACCAGTGCACCCACGCCGAGGTGACGTTCTCCAGGTCGGCGAGGGTGCAGATCGGTCCGGTACGGAACGGGGAGCCCTCGCGCACGCACTCGGTCTTGTAGAGCCCGATCGTCGTTTCGGCCAACGCGTTATCGAGGGCGTCCCCGACGGTCCCGACCGACGCGACGAGCCCGGCCCAGCATCAGTGTCTCAGTGAAATGTGTTGCAGTGTATTGTGATCCGGCATCGCTGTGATGAATCGTGTCACCGGTGAGCGGATGTCCCTGCCGCGCGCGGTAGGCCGTGGCTTGGCGGATCGCCCGCTCGACGAAGGCGGCGTTCTTCGTCAGCGAACACTCCCAGCCCGCGATCAGCCCGGCGAAGGCGTCGATTACGAATGCGGTGTAGCCGAACCCGCCGCCATCGAGCGGCACGTAGGTGAAGTCGGCCACCTCCAGCGCGTTGGGCCGCGATGCATAGAAGCGCCGCCGCACCAGGTCCGGCGCCCTCGCGGCGGCCGGATCGCGCTCGGTGGTGCGTATCGTCCGGGCGCGCGTGGCCCCCCGCCAGCCGTGGGTGCGCATGATCCGTTCGACCGTGCAGCGCGCCACCGGGATGCCCTGGCGCTGCAGGTGCGCCCGCATCCTCAGGCTGCCGTACAGGCACTCCGGTGGGCGTTTGCCGTGCTCGTCGGGCTCATAGATGCCGGCGAGGATCTCGGTGATCGTGGTGTCCCACAGGGCCCGTTTTGACGGCGCCGACGACCCGTGCGCCCAGTAGGTGCGCGGGGCGATCTGCACACCGTGCACGGCCAGTGCCCGGCAGATCGGCACGACCCCGAACTCCTCACAGTGTTCGTCGATGAACGCGCAGATCAACGGTGTTGCGGGTCGCACTCCCGCGCAAAGAAAGTTGTTGCGGCTTTCAGTATTTCGATCGTTTGCTCAAGTTCCTTAGTTTTGCGGCGAAGCTCCCGCAGCTCGCATGCGGTCTCAGTCGGCACACCCGCAGCCTCACCTCGTCCACCTCGGCCTGGCGCACCCACTTGCGCAGCGTCTCCGCGCTCATCGCCAACCGCGTCGAGATCGCGCGCATCGCCGCCCACTCGGTCTCGTAGTCATCGCGATGCTCGCGGACCAGCCGCACCGCCTTGGCCTTGGTGTTCTCGTCGTACTTGCTCGGCATCGTGCCATCCTTCCCTCAAAAGAAGGTGTGCACGAAACCCGGGATGCTTCAACCCGGCAGTGATCCGATTATGGGACAGCGCCTGCAACGAGTTCATCCCCTTCCTGGATTATGACGTGGAGATCCGGCGGGTGATCTGCTCGACGAATTCGATCGAGTCCCTCAACGCCCGTTACCGCCGCGTGATCAAGGCCCGCGGGCACTCCCCTCCGAGCAAGCTGCGCTGAAGTGCCTGTACTTGTGGCCCCGATCGCTGGACCCGACCGGTGTCGGCAGGGCACGATGGACGATGCGGTGGAAACCTGCTCTGAACGCGTTCGCAATCACCTTCGGCGACCAATTCCCCGAAACCTACTGATGAAAACCGCCGGAAACACCCTTCACGAGATAGTCCCTCACACCGACGTCCTGGAATCTTGGCCTGTTGAGCGCCAGCATGGTTAGCTGTGTCATCGTTAATTATGTGTTGGCTTCACCCTGGGCGGCCGTGACCCGGACCCGTCGTGCCGGCGAGACGACGGGGCGACGTGTCGTGGCGCTGCTGCGCCTGCTCGACCGCGCCGACGACCTGGTCGACGACGTGCACAAACTGCGGCGGTCCATCCAGTTCATCGCCGAGAACATCGGCGAACTCACCGAGAGTGCGGCCGGTCTTAACCGCAACGCCGGGGAAATCGCTGCCGAGATCGCCACGCTGACCGAGGCGGCGCAGGGCATCGACAACAGCGCGGGCAGCCTGGCGCAGGCGCTGCCCGCCGTTCAGCGACTCACCGAGATCGTCGACCCGCTAGACAACACCGTGGCGCGGCTAGGCCGGTTCGTCGATAGGATCCCTGGCGGGAAACGCACCCCAACGCGCACCGACCGGTGGCCTGCAGCATCAGATGAGACAGGAAATTGAACCCGGCTCACCGATGAAGCTGTTGGTGAGGCTGCTGGCCACGGCTGGTAGGCGCTTGCTGTTGGTGGGTAGGGGGTAGCTGCTGGTCTGCCCAGCTTTTCCTGTCGTGCTCCGTCGGGCCGTTCGGCGGTGGTCAGGTGGGGGTGGCCGCTGGGGGTGGACGTCGGCGTCGGCGCAAGGTTGTGACTGATGGTGTTGTGCCACAGGGTTTTCCATGCTTATGCCCAGGGCCAGTGTGATGGCAGGTGCAAGACGGGTCGGCGTTGGGGTCGGGCCAGCCGGGCGGGAATGTTGACGATCCGCCGACGCAGGGTGGCCCCACGGGCCACGGCGTGGGCGCCTCCAGTGAGCACGCCGATGGCGCGCAGCAGGTTGTGCGCGATTGAAGGGCACAAGATCCAGTCGCCGGTGTCGGGATCACGCACCGCGCCCGGATACGACACCGCAGTCCAGGAGCCTTGCTCGATTGCGGCGATAGCGGCGGCGACGGAGCGGTTCTTGGCCACCGCCAGGGAGAACCTCCCACCGGCGCGGCGGCAGGCTGAGACCACCACACCGGTGCCATACGCGCTGTCACCACCTGCCACGATCTGGCCGGTGACCCCAGCGTCTCGGGCAGTGCCCACAGCTTAAGCGATCATCCGGGCAGCGCCTTTGCTTGAGTTGACCCGCCCGGCGCGTAGCCGGGCCCCGGCGATCACGGGCGCTCCCGCCTCGGTGCTGATCGTGGTCACAGCGGAGACAGGCCCTTGCGCAGGATCTGCTTGCCGGCAATCTTCGAACGCCCGTAGGAGGCGCCCTGCTTGGCATGGCCGTAGACCGGGCGCAGCAGCGAGTCGATGTCGACGAAGGCCCGGGCGTCGGCGCCGGGCAGCAGTTCGACCCGCGCGCAGAGTCCGGACAGGTGGTGGCGCAGCACGGATTCAAGTTGGTTGGCATGCCCGAAGGTGAACTCCCGCAACAGGATCCGATCGTCGAGGGCGCATACACCCCGCCGGAGAGGGTTTCATCCCGCCGGACACGGACGACGGCGACATCATCGATACTGTCTCCGGCACACATGCCAGCGATCAGCGTCGCCAACTTCGGCGCCGGGTTGGCCGACCCGGACTTGATCCTGGGCTCAGGGATGTTGATCTTATCGGCCAGCAGCCTCGGCAAGCCGCTCTGGGCGGCCAGCGTCATGACCGGGACCAGCCCGGCACACAACACGAGATGATCATCATCGAACGCCGCCGACGTAAGCGTGAACCTGTGCGACACTTGCACCGGAAGTGCCTTTCGTGTCGCTGGCCAGATTGCTGTGTGTCGGAACTCCAATCATCCCAGCTCAAGAGGCAGTTCCTCATATCAACACCCCGAACCCCACGCAATTCGATCGGTGGATCGAGGCTAAGCTAAGCGGTCCGGCGGCGTGTAATCTGCAGCGGCGCAAGGACATGAACACGAGCTGTGGAACATGCTTCTCCTCAGAACCGGACGAGCCCGCGAATGTTTTTTCCTGAACGCATATCCTGGTAGCCCTCATTGATTTGGTCGAGGGAGTATTCGCGGGTGACCAACTCGTCGAGCTTCAACAGCCCCGCGGAGTAAAGCTCGACCAGCCGCGGAATATCGTGTGGCGCATTGGATGAGCCATACAAAGCGCCACGAATCTGCTTCTCGTAAAGCGTCATCTCCAGCAGTGACCCTGAGATCGACGAATCGTCGGGATGCCCGATGGCCGTAACCACGACGCGTCCGCGCTTTCCGACCAAGGCCAGCGCTTCGGCGGTATAAGAGCCCTCAGCCACATCAGTGGTGAGGATGCAGACATCGGCCAGCTTGCCCCGCGTCATATCGCTGACCAGCGACCAAGCTTCATCCATCGAGGCGGCGGTGTGCGTCGCACCGAACCCGCTCGCTTGCTCTCGCTTGAACTTCACCGGATCGACCGCCACAATCGCTAGCGCCCCCGCGATTCGCGCGCCCTGAATCGCATTCATTCCGATCCCGCCTGTTCCCACTACCACGACGGTGTCCCCGGCGCGCACCTCCCCAGTCCGCACCGCAGATCCGTAGCCCGTCGTGACGCCGCAACCGATCAAGGCTGCCCGATCCAGCGGGATTCGGCCGTCAATCTTGACCACGGATGCCTGCGGCACCACGGTGTACTCGGAAAACGTTCCGAGCAAACACATCTGCCCGACGTCCTCGCCTCGTGCGTGAAAGCGATAGGTGCCGTCGATCTGCGGGCCCATCATGAGCGCCGCTCCCAACTCACAGAGATTGCCCATGCCGCGCGCGCAGTACGAGCAGCGCCCACACGAGGGAAGGAAGGTCAAGATGACAGAATCACCTTCGGACAGATCCTCAACCCCTGCGCCGCACTCCACGATTGTGCCGGCACCCTCATGGCCCCCTACTACCGGCAATGGGATCGGGAGGTCGCCGGTCACCAGATGTTCGTCGGAATGGCACAAGCCGGTGGCCGTCAGCCGCACGAGGACCTCCCCGGGACCTGGCGGATCCAACTCGACTTCTTCGACCTCCCACTTCTGCTCCAAGCCCCACAAAACAGCGGCACGTGTCTTCATGCTGAAGTCCCTTCTTTTCTATCTAATGACGCTTCTGAAGTAGTTACCCCGACCGCGCACGGCGATACCGCGAACTGTCGTGAATGATCTCCGGGCACGTCGCCCAGGGGCCGCGGCGGCCGCTCGCCCGCGCCCGGTCTCGTACACCGGACTGACATCACACATCGAGCAGGTCGTGACGCTTGTCGGCTTCGAGGATTGCCCGATATTCTGGAAAAAGGTTTTTGGCCTGCGGTATGAGCTTGATCAGTTTCGTGACAGGACCTTTCGCTCGTACAGTTCCTTTGGCCATCGCCATGGTCAAGTTCACCTTTCCCAACCAGAACTTGTTACCGGTATCCGCGGACATGAACAATTCGACATTCGGTGTAACGCCACTGTCCGCGCCGGTCTCTATCACCTTCTTCGGCATATCCACGGTTACTACCGCGTCCGGATCGGTGTAGTGGATCCGTAACACCACCCCGGACCCGGCAAGTCTGTTCGCAAGGTCTTCGTTCTCCAAACCTCGTCGAAAGATGCCGGCGAGGTAGCGGTAAACCTCTTCCGCATCAGCGAAGACAGCCATCGTGAATCTCCATTCTATTGACGCAATCCAAGCACTCACAAAGAAATCCGTTGGGTCGCACCCAGGTTGATTTCCTCCACAGGCAATCAGGACTCATAGGAGTAAATTCCCTGCCTCCCTCAGCGCCTCCGCAAGTCGACGTTCGGCTCGCGGCAACTGCGCAGCGAGGGACGCGGCGCCACTCGCTCGCCGGCGCGGATCTGCACCGCGTTTGTATGCGGTGTGCGCAACAGCGGTCCACAACTCAGATGCGGTCTTCGCAGCCTCCGCTGCTCGGAACGCAGGTTCGAAACTCAACTCTTCAGCGATGCGTCGACATCCACGTGCCTGCAGATCTCGGAACAGACCGCCTCCGGTTCCAGCCTTTTCGATGAAGGCGCTCAGCGCAAACAAGGCACCGTCGAGGGTGTCGTCGTCAAAGATCTCCGGCCACCGCTTGAGGTCCTCCACAAAGGTCGATACCCCTGATAATCCACGCACCTGAATCTCACAATCGGAGCCCTCGGTGATCGGCGCGCTCACAAACGAACCCTGCATCGCGTCCGCGGACCTACGGAAGGCCGACCGGGCAGCATTGCCGAGATCTGGTGCGGCGCCGGGCCACTCGACCACGTAGGTGGTGTGCCGCGTGGGGACGGGAAATCCCGTCGATGCCCGCGCCTTCCGTAGATTCTCGTAAGGCACGGCTTGAGGTGTATCGCGATCGTTATCAACCACGAACGCGAGTTCCTCGTCGTCGTCGTACCCTACGATCACGACATCGTGTCGGCTCATACTCAGACGCGTTCTCAGATAGGGTAATTCGGCGATGTCAGTCCACACCATGACCGGCGTACCGGCATCGATATGTTCGGTCACCCATTTCCAACCGAGATCGGGGTCGTCTGTCGAACGACACTCGAAGCGCGCGCCCAACCGGGTCAAGTATTCGTCTTCGAGGTCCGCGCTGCGTCCAACGAGGTAGATCGGTGGACGTAGGTGCGCCGAGCGAACATACGAGAAGTCGAGGGCCCCGCCGAGAGCAAACACGATGCCTTCGTCCGGGGTGTCATCACTCCAACGGATCCCGGCCCATTCGGTCAAATCCCGAAGAGCCCCCGATCCGCAATGGCCGCCCATGTCGTGGCGATACGGCACCACCATCGATGCCATCAATCCTCCTCCAGGTGACTAACGTGCAGGCGGCAACTCATCTGCGTCATAGGGAACGCGAGATGATTTCCTTCATCACCTCGTTCGTGCCGGCATAGATTTTTTGCACGCGCTGATCCACCCACAATCTCGAGATGGGGTACTCGGTCATGTAGCCATATCCGCCGTGAAGCTGCATACAGTCATCGAGTACCTTCATCGCTCGCTCAGTGGTCCACCACTTCGCCATGGCGACGGTCTGCACGTCGAGTTGACCCGCAAGGTGCAGGTCGATGCAGTAGTCGAGGAACACTCGTGCGATGCGCGTTTCGGTCGCGGCTTCAGCCAGCGTGAACTTGGTGTTCTGAAAGCCAAAGACAGGCCGACCAAATGCCTCCCGCTCACGCGTATACTTGAGCGTCTGCTCCAGGGCAAGTTCCATCGCTGCGACAGCCCCCACCGCTACGATGAGTCGCTCTTGTGGCAGCTGCGTCATCAGCTGAATGAAGCCCTGTCCCTCAGCCTGGCCCAGTAGATGCGAGCGCGGAACTCTCACTTCATCGAAGAACAACTCGGAGGTGTCCTGGCCGCGCTGGCCGATTTTGTCGAGAACCTTGCCCCGCCGGAATCCCACCCGGTCAGCCTCGACAGCGATCAAAGAGATGCCCGCAGCGCCCTGGCTCGGATCTGTCTTGGCAACAACGATGATGAGGTCGGCCTGTTGGCCGTTGGTGATGAAAGTCTTGGAGCCGGTGATCACGTACTCGTCACCGTCAAGGAGGGCCTTTGTCTTGACGCTCTGGAGATCGGACCCGGTCCCCGGTTCTGTCATGGCGATCGCCCCGATCATTTCACCGGATGCCATCTTGGGAAGCCACTGCGCGCGCAGCTCTTCAGTCGCGTACTGCAGGATGTAGTGGGCCACGATTCCGCTGTGCAGTCCCGCGCCCCATGAGCTGTCACCGATGCGGGCCTGCTCTTCGAGCACGACCGCTTCGTGCGCGAAAGTGCCACCGCCTCCGCCGTATTCCTCAGGTATAGACATGCAGAGCAGGCCCAGCTCGCCCGCTCGGTTCCACAGTTCTCGGTCGACGTGGTGCTGGTCTGCAAAGCGATTGGCATGCGGCGCCAATTCGGCCGAGAAGAACTTCGCAGCGAGGTCACGAAGCTCGAGTAATTCGGCATTCATCCAGGGAGAGATTGGTGAGGACATGATTACCTTCCGACTGTTGGAATTCCTGGGATTCGACGTTATGACGTTTCGATTTCGATGAGGTATTCGCCGGCAGAGTGGCGGGCACGGATGGCCTTTTTGTCGTACTTTCCGACGCTCGTCCTCGGAATATCGGACACGAAGCTCCATCGCTCAGGAATCCACCATTTGGCGACTTTGCCCGAAAGGAACGATCGGAGTTGGTCAATGTCAACGTCGGTTCCGGGGTGGACAACGACAAGCGCCAACGGCCTTTCCTGCCATTTATCGTCCGCGACGCCGACTACCGCCGCTTCGTACACGGCAGGGTGCCCGATCAGCGTGTTTTCCAGCTCTACCGAGGAGATCCACTCGCCACCTGACTTGATGACGTCTTTCGAGCGGTCGGTCAGTGTCAGATAGCCCTGGGGGTCGATCCTGCCCACATCACCGGTACGCAGCCATCCTTCATCGAACTTCTCCGTATCGTTGTCTCCGAAATAGGAACCGGTGATCCAAGGGCCGCGCGCCTGAATTTCCCCAACTGACCGACCGTCCCACGGCACGTCTTTCCCGTCGTCGTCCCGCAACCGGATTTCGACACCGCAGATCGGTCGACCCTGGCTTGCGCGCATCTCCCATCGTCGCGTCTCGTCGGCTCCGCGAGCCGGGCGTGCAACGGTAGCCAGTGGAGAGGTTTCGGTCATACCCCATGCCTGCACGATGGGCACGTTGTACTTCTCTTCGAACGCCCGCATCAGGGAAAGCGGAACAGCAGATCCCCCGCATGCGACCAGCCGCAGTGAAGAAATGTCTCGGTCAGGGTGCGAATCCAAATATCGGTCGACGTCATTCCAGATCGTCGGCACTGCACCGGCCACGGTCGGCCTGGTGTCTTCGATGATCGACACCAACGGTTCGGCTTGGAGATACCGGTCAGGCAGCACCAGATCCGCACCGGACATCAACGCTGCGTAGATAAGCCCCCACGCATTGGCGTGAAACATCGGGACGATGGCCAGCACACGGTCGGCCTCGCTAACTGACAACGCGTTAGCCGTGCAGGCGGTCAGGGAGTGAAGGTACGTCGAACGGTGACTGTAGACGACCCCTTTGGGATCCCCGGTGGTGCCGCTCGTATAACACATGGCCGCGGCGGACAGCTCGTCGAGCCGAGGCCAGTCAAATGACTCTTCCTGGCCGGCAAGCACTTCCTCGTAACGCAGAACGGTCTTCCCGCATCCCTGTAGCGGGGCAAGGTCGCCCTCCCCGGTCGCGATGACGGTGTGCACCGACGCCATCGCCGGGAGCGCGCAAGCCAACAACGGCGCAACCGAAGCATCTACTAGCACAATCTGATCGCTCGCATGGTTGGCGATGTACGCGAGTTGCTCCGGAGCCAAACGAATGTTCAGAGTGTGCAGCACCGCACCCATGGAGGGAACCGCACAGTAGGCCTCCAAATGTTCCTGGTTGCTCCACTGGAAGGTGGCCACGCGTTGTTCTGCAGTGATGCCAAGGCTGCGCAGCGCATTGGCAAGGCGAGCCACTCGCGCCAGCACAATGCGGTAAAGCGTTCTCCGATATCCATTTCCGGTCGGAGTGACGACCTCGCTGTCACCGTGTATGGCTGCCGCATGCTGAACGATCGCCGAAACCGTGAGCGGAACATCTTGCATCGTGCTTTGCATCGCGTAGTGCCCTTTCAGGCGAAGAGGTCGGGACGACAGTTCGGCTGGTCGATGAATGTGCCGTAATACGTTCTCAGTGCTTGCAGGATGTCTGCCAGGGGTAGATCGTCGTAGGCTCCCCGGTCGCGCAGATACTCCATGTGCTGGGTGCCGTCACCGGTGAAACCATGGAGCAGCGCGTCGCTACGGCCGTCGAATTCGATCGGCGAGACACCGAAACGTGCGCACAGCTCGCGATTGAACGCCGGGGTCGCCTTTACCCACGCACCGTTGAGAAACATGAGACTGTAACCGTGGTAGACGAAAACGTCGGTACCACCCATCCGCTCGCGCAATGTCTTGGTCTGGAGGTGGTTTCGGACGTCGGCGAACCCCAGCCGGGCCGGGATGCCCGCCGCTCGGCACGCTGCAGTCAAGAGCACGGCCTTCGGAACGCAGTAGGCGCGTTCTGCGGTTGCGACGGTGCTGGCGCGATAGGCGTGCGGGTTATCGGTCACCGTGTAGGGGTCGTACCAAATGGAGTCGCGGACCGCGGTGAAGATGCCGATGGCCTTCTCGGTGTCGCCGCAGGCACCACGGATCGCCGATGACACGAAGTCACGTACCGAATCTTGTTGCCAGTCAAGGAACTCCGTGGGTTCGAGGTAGGGCCTGTGGTCAATGGTCATCGGCGCTTCATTTCCAACGGAAGTCCGTCCACCGGAATGGGCAGCGAAGTGTTGTCCCATCGGACGTGATAGTTCTCCGGAACCGTCCAGGTGAACGAACGCAGCATCCTGTGCAGGATCGCCTTGACCTCGAGCGTCCCGAATTGCATGCCGATGCACTTGTGCGCTCCACCTCCGAACGGAACCCAGGCGAATCGGTGGTGTTGATCTTCGCGCCGAGGCTCGTCGAAACGTGAGGGATCGAACCGCTCCGGATCACTCCAGATCGTTCGATCGAAGTGATTCACGGCAGGCGTTATGGCGCACAAAATGTTCGCGGGGATGTGATATCCGTCGATGGCGACATCTCGAACCGTCTTGCGCATCACCAGCGGAACAGGTGCAAGCAGTCTGAGCGCTTCCTTGATCACGAGGTCGATGACCGTCATCTTCTCCAGGGCATCGATGTCCGGCAACCCGTCACCGACGGCATCGGCTTCCGCAGCCGCTGCCTCCTGCCACTGCGGATACTTGGCAAGGAAATAGGTGACCGCTGTGGTGGTGATCGTCGATGTGTCGTGGGCCGCCATCATCAAGAAGATCATGTGATTCACCACATCCTCGTCGGAAAACCGCTCCCCGTCTTCGGTGGTGGCTTGACAGAGAGCAGCGAACAGATCCTCCGTTTCACCGGCTCGCGCGGCCGGCAGATGCCGGAAGAAGTAGTCCTCCAAGACGCGCCGCCCTTGCACACCAGCGCGGAATCTGGTTCCCGGAAGCGGAACACGCACAAGGGAACTCGCCGCCCGGACGGTAGCGACGAACGCCTTGTTGACGGCATCGCTCTCGTCCTTGCCACGGCCGCCCATGAAGACGTCGGTAGCTATGTCGAGGGTGAGTTCCTTCAACAGTGGGTAGATACGAACCGACGGGCCCACCGGCCACGCAGGCACTGCCGAGCGAACGCATGGGGTTACCTGTTCGACGTATCCGGTCAGGCGCGGACGCGTAAACGCCTCCTGCATGATGCGCCGGTGCATCAAGTGCTCGTCGAAGCTCATGAGCATCAAACCGCGATGGAAGAAGGCGTCGATCAGGAAAGACCAGCCATCCTGAGAGAATGCCTTCGCTTCGCTCGTGAACGCCTCTCGAGTGGCGTCAGGGCCGGCGATGACCACCATCTTGGTGCCGAACGCGCCCATCCACGACACCGAACCCAGACGGTCGTAGCGCTCTCGACTGAAATCCGAGCCGAATCGGATGTAGTCGAGCGTGTGACCCACGAAGGGCAGTCCGGCATCCCCCCGGACGGCTTTCAATCCACTGCCCGCGGGTGCCGGTGCCAGTTCACGAACCGGCCAGTCCCGGCTCCATCGACGCCATCTGTCGTCGACGGCGTGAGGCGCAGGCACCATGATCACAGAGGACAACCGCTCCTTCACGTGGTGGGCGGGTGCGAGACGGTGATTCGTCATGGTTCCTCCTGGACGCTGAGCCGCTCTGACCGTGTCATCGCTAGTCTTTACATAAGCGCGCTAGATGTCAATATCTGGACAATATTGGGCTAGGAGTTAAGTGCGCGTCTCGCACCCATGGCCGGCCCAGGACCCGGCAGACTCGGTGCAGCGGGGCCTCCGACCTTTAGACGCCCGACCCTTCTCAAGACGTAATCGCCGCCGCGCAGCTTCCGCGTGAGGAGTCGATAAACCAAGGTAGGCCCCGGCCAGTTCGTCGGGATTTCCCCACTCGAGGTTCGATACCAGCTCGCACACAGCGCCCACACCGACCTCCGTAGTCGCCTTCTCAAGCGCGTGTTGTAACGTTGCGCGATCTCTGACTTGACCTCGACCGCATGACCCGGATGAGCAGCCACGACCTTGATGAGCGTTGCGATGTGACGGACTTGTGACTCGATCATGTAGAGGATCGACCCCGAGCCCACATTCGTGTTGGGACCATAAAGCAGGAACAAGTTCGGGAACATGGGGACAGTGATGCCCAGATATGCGTATGCCTGGGTCTTCCACACCTCGGCCAAGGAGACTCCGCGAGAGCCGCGCACGGACATCGGGGCGAGAAAATCGGTGGCGCGAAACCCGGTTCCGTAGATCACGACATCTGCAGGACGAAACTCTCCATCCACGGTCTTCACACCCTTGTCGCAGAGCTCTGCGATAGCCTTCGGCACCAACGACACGCGATCACTCGCGATTGCTGGATAGTAATCATTCGAGAACAGCACTCGCTTGCACCCTGGCGCGTCGGAAGGCATCAATTGCTCGCGCAAAGATGGGCTAGCAACCTGCCGATGTAGGTGGCGGCGCGCGATCGCACCGAGAACGCGTGAGAGGGGCTTCGCGTCGACTAGCGTCACAGCGAGCAACTCGAAAAGTAGCCATACCGCGAAACGCTCGAGGCGCAGCGCCATCGGCAATAATTCGCTCACCCTGTGGTGAAGGACTCCATACCTGCTTTCCCACTTCGGCAAGATCCACGGAGCCGTGCGCTGATACAGCGTGACATGCTCTGCCTCGCGGGCGATGTGTGGCACGAATTGGACCGCACTTGCCCCTGTGCCGATGACGGCTACTTGCTTGCCGCGAAGCGAAACCGATCGGTCCCAACGCGCCGAATGAAAGCGCGGCCCCTGAAAGGTGTCTGCGTCGGCGATATCCGGTATGTGGGGTAAGGAGAGCTGACCCACGGCCGAGACGACGACATCACAGCATATCGTCTCGTTCGAGCTCGTAGCCAGGGTCCAACGCCCGGACTGATCGTCGAAGGTCAGGTCGACAACTTCGGTCTGTGTGCGTAGATGTGCGGCCAGTCCGCCACTCTCCACGAGTCGTTGGAGGTACTCGAGTATCTCGGGTTGCTCGGCATACCGCCGTGACCAACGAGGATTGGGCTTGTACGAGAGTGAGTACAACGCTGACGGCACGTCGCAGGCCGCTCCCGGATAGGTGTTGTCACGCCAAACACCCCCGATGTCTGCAGCCTTTTCCAGGATCGTGAAGTTCGTGAACCCGTCCTTCTTCAGCCGGTGGGCCATCGCAACCCCGGCGAAGCCGGCCCCGATGATCACGATCGACGGATCGTATGCGCGACAGGCCGTCGCGAAGTTGCTGCTCATGAGGCAGAGACGACTGACTTCACGCTGCGGCGGTGGAGGTGGTGTAAGTGTAGGTGTAGGTGCATTGCCTGTTCGGACACTTTCACCTGACTCCCGAGGCTTCAAGGAAGCGTCCCGCTCGATGAATCGCGTCTCGGGCTTCGGGAAGAATCCGGAACATAGCCTGGAATACATGGATCTGTCCCCGGTATACCTGGATCTCGACGTGGGATCCAGCTGATTGAAGTCGCTCGGCGAGACGGCGCGAGTCATCGATCAACATTTCTCTCCCGCCCACCTGAATGAGGATCGGCGGCATCGAGGTGAGGTCCGCGTCAAGCACGCTGAGGCGCGGATCTCCGCGATCTGCACCACCTACGTAGAGGTCAAGAGCGCGCGCCGCTGATTGAGCGGAGGCAAAAGGATCCCGGCGGCGAAGTTCACGCGCTCTGGCGAGTTCGCACCTGAGATCCAGGACGGGAGACATCAGCAGCATCGCATCAGGGAGCGGCAATCCAGCTGCACGTGCGCCCAAGGCCGTGGCCATCGTGAGCTGACCGCCCGCTGAATCTCCGGCAACCGCGACGGTGCGCTGGCAAGAACCTGGGGACCCTCCGCTGGTAAGCCAGCGATACGCGTTCAGTGCATCGTCCGCGGCTGCGGGATAGGGATATCGTGGCGCAAGTCGATACTTGACGGCGAAGATTGGGCGTCCGCTTGCGGAGGCGAGTTCGCCGAGAAGACCGCGGTGCGTCTCCGGCGAGCACATAGAATAGGCACCGCCGTGGATGTACAGCAATGGGTTCGCATGCGGATGTATCACAGGTGTGGTGATCCAGTCCCCACGAACCGGGCCTCCGGCGAATACAGTGTCAACCTTGCGCACTGTGACGCCGCGCCGAGGCCGTGAGGCGACGAGCGCTGTTCGCAGCACGCGATCCATCACCGCAAGTCCGTAGGCGTTTGATGGCATCAGCTGTGTCAGTGGGCGCAGCGTGGTTCGCGAGGACATCGCGACGAGATGGCTGGCAAGGCTGGGCTGCCAGTCGGGGGCATCCATTCTGGTCACCGGGGACACACCTCCTCGGGCCGATTCTCGAATCGGTAGTCCGAGAGGCGAAAGGTGCGGCTTCGCCAATACGTCTCCAGAGTCGTTGATGGACGGAGTGGAACGTCGCCGTGCTTGTCGAAGTAGTAGCTGTTGGCATTGGAACAGCTCGGCTGCCAGAAAACCTGCCTGTGACGACGACTCAGCACTTCGGCGAAGTAACGGTCATTCGCCTCCTTCTTAACCTCGACGAGGCTCGCACCCAGTGCCCGCGCGCGACGAAGACAGCGGACGATGTGCCGACTCTGCGCCTCGATGAGCGTGAAGTACGAGGCGCCGTTGTAGCCGTAGGGACCGAAGATGTTGAAATGATTCGGAAATCCCGGGACGCTCACCCCTTCGAAGGCCTGCAGTCGATGCTCGTCCCACCATGTAGCCTGCTCCAGCCCGCCGCGTCCCTTCAACACGTACGTCGGCATGTTGCCCGACTCCATCACTTTGAAGCCGGTGGCCAGGATCAAGACGTCAATGGGATGAGCTTTGCCGTCTCGAGTATGGACGGATGCATGGTCGATATGGGTTATGCCGCTCGTCTCGAGCGAAACGTTGGACCGGTTGTACGTTGCGAGATAGGAATTGTGGAAGCTGGGTCGTTTACAGCCCAACGAGTAGCGCGGAATGAGTTGTTCTCTCGTCGTCGGGTCATGGACTTCACGCCGCATGTACCGCTTTGCGGCGCTCTCCATGACATCGGCGAACGGTATCACCGTATGAAAGTGAGCGGCGATTGGGAAAGTGATTTCTACGAACGCCTGGCTCGCGGTCCGGGTCGCCAATTGTGCCCCCGGCAGGAAATGTAGAAGCCTTCCAGCCCACGTCGGTATTGGGAAGTCTGGCTTGGGCAGACAATAAATTGGAGTTCGCTGAAAGACCGTCAGACTCTCTGCTTTTCTTGCGATTTCGGGTATCAGTTGCACGGCTGACGCACCGGTACCGATTACTGCGACCCTCTTCCCGCTGAGATCTTTGGTATCGTCCCATCTAGCCGTGTGGAGCGTAACGCCGGCGAAATCTCGCACCCCCTTGATTTCAGGCCATTTCGGCCGACTGAGAACGCCGGAGCAATTGATCACGAAGCGTGCGGTGATCTCCTCACCTTTTGCGGTCGTCAGACGCCAAAATGTTGCATTTTCGTCAAAGCAAGCTGCGGTGATGGTTGTATTGAAACGAATATGGTCTCCAAGCTCGTACTTTTCAACGCATTGCTCCGCATAGGCTTTGAGCTCGTTGCCGTGGGCGTATGTACGCGACCAAGAGGGCCGCATTTCGTATGAGAATTGATAACTGTACGACGGTATGTCGACCGCGATACCGGGATAGGTGTTCCAGTGCCACGTACCACCTACGCCATCGGCGTCGTCAACCATCAAGAAGTCGGTAAATCCCGCCTTCATCAAGCTAATGCCAGACCCGATGCCGGAAAATCCAGCTCCTATGATGATTATCTCGTAATTACGGTCGGACTTGCGATCCATTGCTGTATTTCACCGTTCTGACGGTCAGCCTTGCAAATTTGTATTCAGAGTGATTGCGTCAGCTCGAGGTGTGTATCGTCGCGCCGGGTTATCACGTAATCATGAGGATCCAAGTGGGATAGTTCTCTCATAAACTGGGTCGCGAAACCTGGGTACATGGTCCCGTTGTAGCCGTCCTCGGTCAAATACCAGCTGCTGCAGCCAGAATTCCATGTTGTACGTCGAAGGCGGCGCTGAATTTCGGAGTGATAGCGGTCCTGGCGATCCTCCCTCACATCCAAAGTACCGATGTCATTTTGCTGAAGGAGCTTGATCGCCTTGACTATATAGTCAATTGCGGCCTCCATATATACGAGCGCCGAATTGTGGCCTGGCCCGGAATTCGGTCCGAAAGTGAAGAACAAATTCGGATACCCGGCCACGCTCACGCTCTTGAAGGCGTATCGCCCCAAGGACCATTCATCGCCGAGCTTCCGACCACCGAGGCCGCTGATCGGGAACGGGGTGCCACGTTTGGCCACATCGAAGCCAGTGGCAAACACCATACAGTCCACCTCGTGCTCCACACCGTCAGCGGTCCGAATACCGTTCGGTGACAACGTGGCGATCGGCCAACTGATCAGCTTACAGTTATCCGACTGTAGCGCAGGATAATAATCGCTGGTCATGAGCATACGTTTGCAACCTGCTCTGAAATGGGGCGTCAATTGACGTCTCAACCAGGGATCTTTCACCTGCCGACGCAGATGAGCCTTCGCCATCAGTTGTATCGCCGATGTCGCGGCGGTGTTCCAGACCATACCCACTGCCATCACTTCGTGTGCCCAGAACCAAGCGTCACGGAGCGCCTGTTCGCTCGCCGGCAATTGCTTAAAGGTCGAGCGCGCCCAAGCCGGATGCTTGAAGTTAAACCTGGGCAATACCCAGCCGGGCGTTCTTTGGAAGACTTTGACCGACGCAGCCGACTTCACGAGCTCAGGAATGATCTGCACCGCGCTCGCGCCCGTCCCGATGACTGCAACCCTCTTGTCGCGGAGGTCGTAGCCCTGGTCCCATCGAGCGCTGTGGATTTTCTTTCCCTCGTACGAGTCGATACCTCGAATATCCGGAAAGCTCGCGTCGGCAAGTGGTCCACTGGCCATCACGACCGAACGAGCTTGATAACGCGTTCCGTCGGCCGTGTCGGCCACCCAGATGCCGGCACCCTCATCGAATTCCAAGGCGGTTACATCGGTATCAAACTGGATGAACCGGGCAAGGTCGTACTTAATGACGATCTCGTCGATATATTCGAGGATCTCAGCGCTCCCCGAGTAGGTACGAGTCCAGCCCGGATTCGGCTCGAACGAGTAGGAGTAGAGAAGCGAGGGAATATCGCAGGCCGCACCGGGATAAGTATTGTCTCGCCAGGTGCCTCCAACGCGATCTGACCGTTCCAGGATGACGAAGTCATCCGTGCCCTCCTGAAGCAGTCTGATCGCCGCACCGATACCTGCGAACCCGGCGCCGACGATCAACGTCGTCGTGGTGCCTGTCATTTGGCAACCGGTTCGTAGGTCAGTTCGTCCGTCCAGGATGGCGGCCGACCGAAAATCTGAACAGGGAAAACATCAATCGCATTGCCAAGGCGCTGAGACACGAAGTGCAGAGGCTGGGACCGCTTGATGGAAGACGACATGTGCGCCTTCAAGATGTGATAACCGGGCACCCTCCGCGTATGCTCACTCCGGTCGCCGACATTGGCATACCGCGTCACTGCATTGTATAACTTCTCCTCGGACAGACCCATAGCGTTGAGATTCATCAACATACGCGTCAGGAGCGGGATATACAGCAACGCGCCGGTGAGAATGCGCGGGTCGACCAGAGCACCCGCAGTTTGAATGGCGTGGATTCGCATCGGGCTGGCGCCCAGGTCATTCAAGACCTGGAAGCCAACCGCGAGATGCCGCGATTCGTCGCTGTTGACCTTGTTGAACACCTCCCCGCACACAGGGTCGTCAACCTCATCGAGGAGAAACTTCAGCAGCGCTCCATCGAGCGCAGTCTCCAGTGCCGGAATCGCGGCCCCGATGACGGTCAGGGGCAGGGCTTCGGCATAACGGTCCAACCATTCGATCACCAGCCGAATATTCTTGTTCGGGACCGGTTTCTCGCCTTCCTCCAGCATGCCCCAGCGACGCATCAGGGCAAGTTCGGCATTGGCGTGACGCTGCTCCTCGGCGTGAAAGTAACGGTAAATGTCTCCGAGCGCTTCGAATGGCGCCTTCGGAGCCATCGCGGCGAAGGCACGTGCTCCAACATGCTCAATCCACACCACGTCGGACATGAATTGCTTGAGTGTGGGACGCTGTTCATCGGTGATCAGTTCCGCGCCAGGGGCGTCCCAATCGATATCGGCGAGAGCCCATTGCTTGTTCTTGATTGTCTCGAGCATGTCGCTGTATGCGAAAGCCATTTTCCTGCTCCTCTACTCGGCTGAATCGTTCCTTGAGGCCATGCGCTCCACGAGGCCCAGCGTGCGTGTAAAAGGACCGGGTAGGGCTCTCTTGAGTTGCCACAAGACTTTGGCATCGAGTTGGGGTACTACATAAATTCGTCCGCGATCGTGCGCGTTCAACGTCGTTCGAGCAACGTGCTGTGGCGAAATGCCGGTCCATTTCATCAGGTTGGTCGCGAGTCGTGCAGCCGCCTCGTCGATGTGAGGATTATTGGCGATGTTCGTCTTCACGAAGGTGGGACAAAGCACTGTGACGTTGACGTCAGTACCGCTCAGTTCGGCCGCCAGTGTCTCCGACAGAGCGAGCACTCCGGCCTTGCTGACGTTGTAAGCCGCCATCCGAGGGGCCGAGCCAAAGCTCGCTGCGGACGCCACATTGATGACTCCGCCATGCCCATTGCTCCGGAGCCGAGGCACAAAAGTCTCGCAGCCGTAGATCACGCCCCAGAGGTTGACAGAAATCGCCGCTTTCCAGTCCTCGATTGACGTCGCGCCGATGCGGTTGCCGCCTGCACCGATTCCGGCGTTGTTGATGACGAGGCTCGCGGCCTTCCCGAACCAGTCTTCGCTCACATCAGCGAGGTTGCGGATCTGCTCAAGATCGGTGACGTCGCATGCGATGTCGAAGCCCTCGCCGCCAGCCTGCCTCACCAACTCTGCCGACTCTTTTGCGGTCACGGGATCTCTGTCAGCGCAAACCACGCGTCCGCCTCGGCGTGCAAGCTCAACGGCGAATGCGCGGCCGATACCGCTTCCTGCGCCCGTAACGACTGCATCGGCTCGGTGCGTTCTGCCTGGTGCGCCGCCGAATGGCAGCAATCTCATTCGTCTGCCTTTCGGGTCGCGACATTGACGTCTGCTGTGAGGGAACTCTCATCTGGGGGCACCAGCCACCATTGGTGTCGCATGCCACCAGTTTTGTCGTGGACCGAGCACCTTGTCAAGATGGAGAGGTGCGGTCGAGAAATAAGCGCTGGGGTGGTCGGACCGGGGCCGAGCGTCGTGCAGAACGACGGCAGCAATTGATCGAGGCCGCAACCGAGATTTGGAGTGAGAGCGGTTGGGCCGCGGTCACTATGCGCGGAGTATGCGCCCGCACAGGGCTCAACGATCGATACTTCTACGAGGACTTCAAGACGCGCGATGAGCTGCTCGTTGCCGCGTGGGATGGCGTCCGCTACGACATGCTCGGCGAGGTCGCCGCGCTCTTCAACGAGCGTGCGAATCGGCCGCCGATCGAAACAATCACCGCAGCGATCACCATCGTGGTCGACCGGATCGCACGCGATCCCGGCCGAGCACACATCCTCCTCGCTCAGCACGTAGGTAGCTCACCGCTGCAAGACCGCCGCGCCGTGGCGCTACAGGAAGCAACGCAGTTAGTCGTTGAGGCAAGCCGGCCACACCTCCGACAAGATGCCGACGAGATAGCCCTTCGCATGGACACTCTGATCGCTGTCGGGGGGTTCGTCGAAGTCATCACCGCCTGGCACTCGGGTTTGCTCGCGGTGACCGAGAAGGAAGTGGTCGCGCACACTAGCAGACTTGCTGAAACCCTGGCTCAACGCTATGTCGTCAGCGACTGATCGAGGCTCACAACAGGGCCAGCCAGCCCCGTGGCGATCGCTGCGAACCGCATTTGCGGGTCCGACCGCCGTCTCGCCCGGCTACCAAGCACCGAATCCGTGAGTCGCCGGCGCGTCACACCCTGTTCGGAAGGAGCGACGCAGGAACGGTGCTCCTGCGTCGCCGAACTTCCGTACCTTTGCTATCCCGGCTGAGCGATAACTCTCTGTGAACCGTCTTGGTCGAACAGTTCTTTGCTCCAACGCTCCAGGACCGCGGCGCTGTCCCAATCATCAGGATGGAAACCCGGGCGGTTGTAGGAACGGAATCGCCGCAGCGCATCGGCGGTGAACATCGGGGTGCGACTGAAGCGGTACAGACTGCGCACCAACGTGACCGGGTTATACGAGGCTCTATCAGCGGCCATGGACAGGGCAGTCTGCAGAATGAGTTCGCCGAACAGAATTACTGAAGCGATCCGCATGCCCCGTACACGGGTGCGCTCGGTTCCTCCCACGAGCCGATAGACGTCGAAGGCAACCGCTTTGTGCTCCGACTCCTCGAAGGCATGCCACAGCAGAATCGGTCGAACCTCTGTCTGTCCGATGAGCTTCTGGGCGTCTTCGCTGGTAAGAATGATTTCTGCCAGCGTAGCGGTGTAGTGCTCCAACGCGGACGTCATGGACAGCCGCATTTCCGGCGAAAAGCGCCGTTCCAATCGCTTGATCAGGCGTGCGACATGACGGTCGATTCGCGCGGTCGGATACCCCATGACCTGGAGTCGCTCGTTGAGGAGACGATGCTGGTGTCGATGTGTGGCCTCTTGTCCGATGAAACCCTTGACCGCTGTCTCCAATTGGGGATCCTCGATGGAACTCTGGAAGTTCCTGACCGAGCGGATGAAGAAATCCTCGCCTTCCGGGAACGTCGCAGAAAGCACCGAGATGAAATGGCTCATCACCAGGTCGCCATCGACAAAATGTTGCCGCTTCGTGGAGGTCGGCATCGGAAAACGAACACGCCTGGGTTTTGGCAGCACGCGGGTCCTGGTCGGGGCTTGATCTTCCGACATTTGAGGTCCTTCCTCGAAGTTGTATCTGACTTTATACCTTGTCAGATAAGACTGCCAGACTGTAGGACATGAGTCCAGCACGTGTTTATGGCGGGCTGTCCGCAGCTCAACGCGATGCGCAGCGCCGGATGATGTTGATTGATGCCGCAGTCTCAATCATGGGCACCCACGGAGCTGCCGCGTGCACCGTGACCGCCGTGTGTGCGAAGTCAGGAGTGACGAGCCGGTACTTCTACCAGCAGTTTCGCGACCGAGACGCGCTGTTGCACGCGGTATTTGCCAAGATCTCCGCCACCTTCCAAGCGGTGGTAACCAGCGCCATTCCGGACGACACGGTTGCGCCTCAAGAACTCGCTTACGCTCCGATCAAGGCCCTGGTTCAGGTGATCGAGAACGATCCCAGCATGGCCCGCATACTGTTTGTCGAGTCGGGCGCAGAACCCCTTCTTCGGCAACTGCGAAGCGAACTGATGACCGATTTTGCGGAGCTGGTCCTCAGAGAGGCCCGTTTGCACCTCGATATACCCAGCGATGTGCTTCAAGTCGCAGATCTCGCCGCTACCTACGGTGTCGGGGGCCTGTTCGAGATACTCCGTCGCTGGATAGACGGACAACTGAACCTCTCGACTGAAATGCTTATCGAGCACGGTGCGGGTTTTCTCGGCAGTCTCGGGCTGTATACCCTCGGGCAGGCACCTGATCAGGCCGCTCCGCGGCTGGCCGCAGTTGACGAGAACCGATAGATTCTGAGCGACCCGGCGTTATGCAGGCTCGGTTGGCTGAGGCGCATGGCGCGACGCTGACAATCACTGCTGGCGTTCACCCGAGATCGCGACCGTAGACCACACGCGCCGGACGAGGAACTCGATACGACCTCGCAAGGGCCCTGTGTGCCGTCGCGCCTGCAGTCTATTTCGATCGCTCGATCTGCAGCGAAGCGCACCGCTTCGTCCATCGCGATTCGACGGAATCGCGGCGCGGGAAACAAATCTGACGCCCGGCCTGCCGCCGTTGTCACCTGATGTTAATTGCGGCTAACATCAGCGCCTAGCAGATCGACGTCGATGCTCGCCCGGAGGGAAAACTTTGGTACAGGTCCTGCCCGATCGGGTCGACGACACCGCGCCCAGCTATCTCAAGAACCGCGAAGGACTGAGCGCGCAACTCGACACCATCGCGGAGCAACTGGCGCTGGTCAACGGCGGCGGCGGCGCAAAATATGTTGCGCGCCACCGCAAGCGGGGCAAGCTGCTTGTCCGCGAGCGCATCGAGCTGATGCTCGACCCCGACACAGCGTTCCTCGAACTATGCCCCTTCGCCGCCTGGGGCAGTAAGTTCCCCGTCGGCGGTAGCGTGGTGGTAGGCATCGGCGTGGTCGAGGGCATCGAGTCGATGATCATCGCCCACGACCCCACCGTCCGCGGCGGCGCATCGAACCCCTATACCTTCCGCAAGGTGTTCCGCGGCATGGCCATCGCGCGGGAGAACCGGCTGCCCATCATCAACATCGTCGAGTCTGGCGGCGCCGACCTGCCCACGCAAGCAGAGATCTTCGTGCCCGGCGGACAGCTGTTCCACGACTTGACACAGCACAGCGCAGCGGGGCTGCCGACACTGGCCTTGGTCTTCGGCAACTCGACCGCGGGAGGTGCGTACGTCCCGGGCATGTGCGACTACGTCGTGATGGTGCGCAACCGTTCCAAGGTGTTCCTCGGGGGTCCGCCGCTGGTCAAGATGGCCACGGGCGAGGTCTCCGATGACGAGTCGCTCGGCGGCGCCGACATGCACGCCCGCACCTCGGGGCTGGCCGATTACATGGCCGAGGACGAGCAGGATGCGATCCGCATCGGCCGTCGCATCATGGCGCGGCTCAACTGGCGGAAGAACGGCCCCGGACCCACCACGCCGCCGCACCCGCCGGTGCACGACCCCGATCAGCTGCTCGGCATCGCCTCCGTCGATCCGAAGGTGCCCTTCGACCCCCGCGACGTCATCGCCCGAGTGGTCGACGGCTCGGCCTTCGACGAGTTCAAACCTCTCTACGGCACGTCACTCGTCACCGGCTGGGCCTCGATCCACGGCTTCCCGGTCGGCATCCTCGCAAACGCACGGGGCATCCTGTTCAGTGAGGAGGCCGAGAAGGGTTCGCAGTTCATCCAACTGGCAAATCAGATCGACACCCCCCTCATCTTCCTGCAGAACACCACTGGTTTCATGGTCGGTGCCGAGTACGAACAGGGCGGCATCATCAAGGACGGCGCCAAGATGATCAACGCCGTATCAAACAGCACAGTCCCCCACGTGACCATCACCATGGGTGCGTCCTACGGTGCCGGGAACTACGGCATGTGCGGGCGGTCGTACTCACCGCGTTTCCTATTCGCTTGGCCTAACTCGAAGTCGGCCGTAATGGGTCCGGCGCAACTGGCCGGAGTGCTGTCCATCGTGGCGCGCGAGTCCGCCGCCGACCGCGGGCTGCCCTTCGACGAGGAGGCCGACGCCCAGATGCGCGCCGCCGTCGAGGAACAGATCGAGCGCGAATCCGTCGCACTGGCCAACAGCGGCCGCCTTTACGACGACGGGATCATCGATCCCCGCGATACGCGGACCGTTCTCGGGTTCTGCCTGTCGGTGATCCACAACGGCGAGGTCCGTGGCCAGCGTGGCTACGGCGTGTTCCGGATGTGATGGCGATGCCCAAGATCCGCAAGGTCCTGGTCGCCAACCGTGGCGAGATCGCGCGGCGGGTGTTCCGCACTTGCCGCGACCTCGGGATCGCCACCGTGGCGGTCTATTCCGACGCCGACGCCGACGCGTGGCACGTCGCCGACGCCGACGAGGCCGTACACCTTCCCGGCTCGTCTGCCGCCGAGACCTACCTCGACATCCACCGGATCATCGCCGCTGCCTCGCTCACCGGCGCGGACGCAGTACACCCCGGCTACGGCTTCCTTTCGGAAAACGCCGGGTTCGCGCGCGCCTGTGCCGCCGCCGACCTCGTCTTCATCGGTCCGCCGCCCGGGGCGATCGACGCGATGGGCTCGAAGCTGCAGGCCAAGAAGACGATGTCCGACGCGGGGGTGCCTGTGCTGCCCGGTGGCGACACGACGGGGCTATCGGCCGAGCAGCTGGCGAAGCTGGCCGCCGACGTCGGCTACCCCGTAATGGTCAAGGCCAGCGCCGGCGGCGGCGGCCGAGGCATGCGCATTGTCGCGTCGCCGGACGAGCTCGACGAAGCGGTCACCTCCGCTTCGCGTGAGGCCGCCGCCGCGTTCGCCGACGGCACCGTCTTCCTCGAGCGTTACGTCCAGCGCCCACGCCACGTCGAGATCCAGATCATGGCCGACACGCACGGAAACGTCGTCTCTCTGTTCGAGCGCGAGTGCTCCGTGCAGCGTCGACACCAGAAGGTGATCGAGGAGGCGCCGTCACCGGTCGTCGACGACGCGTTGCGTGCTCGGATGAGCGAGGCCGCCATCGCCGCCGCGCGCGCCGTCGGCTACGTAGGCGCCGGGACGGTCGAGTTCGTCTACGACGCCGCTCAGGATGGCAAAGCCGACTCCTTCGCCTTCCTAGAGATGAACACCCGGCTGCAGGTCGAGCACCCGGTTACCGAGCTGATCGCCGGCCTCGACCTGGTGCGTGCCCAGCTGCTCGTAGCCATGGGCCGCCCGCTGCCTGAGGAGATGCACAACCCGCGAATTCGCGGTCACGCGGTCGAGGCCCGTCTGTGCGCCGAGGATCCGGCCGATGACTACCGGCCCTGTACCGGCACCCTGCGCACCTTGGATGTCCCGGCGCTTGCCGGCGTGCGGGCTGACTCGGGTTTTCGTGCCGGTTCGGTCATCAGTCATTACTACGATTCGCTGCTTGCCAAGGTCATCGCGTGGGCACCAACGCGCGACGAGGCACTTGCCAGCCTCTCGGCGGCGCTGGCCGGCGCCCGTATTCACGGCGTGACGACCAATCGCAACCTGCTTGTTCGCGTCCTGCGCCATGACGAGTTCGCCGGGCGGGGCACCGACACTGGTTTCCTTGACCGACACGACGTCGCCCAACTCGGCGCTGCCCTCCCAGACACGCAGTCCGAGCGCCTGCACGCCGTCGCGGCGACCGTGGCCGGGGTGGCCGCGCGGCGTGCCGTCGCAACTCTGCAGGCCACGTTGCCCGCCGGCTGGCGCAACAACCCTTCGCAGCCGCAGACCACAACCTGGCAGACCCAGGGCGGGCGCGAAGTGCGCGTCGGGTACACGTTAGGTTCGACAGGGACCGGCCTGCAGGTCGACGACGAGCCGTTGGCCGACGTCGAGGTTGTCGAGGGCAGTAGCGAGCGGGTGGTGCTGCGCGTCGACGGGGTGCGCCGCACTTATGATGTCGTCCTCGACGGCGATGTTGCCCACGTCGACTCGGTCGCCGGCTACTCCGCCCTGCGGCTGGCGCCACGCTTCGTCGACCCGAGCACTCTGAACCCGCCCGGGTCGCTCACCGCGCCGATGCCGGGCTCGGTGATCCGACTACCGGTCGCCGAGGGCGAAACGGTGTCAGCCGGTCAAACGCTCGTCGTCCTGGAGGCGATGAAGATGGAGCACACCGTCGCGAGCCCGATCGACGGGGTGCTGAGCGCCCTGCCGGTCCAGGTCGGCCATCAGGTCTCGAGCGGTGATGTACTCGCCGTGGTCGAGGCTGTGGACGGCGGCGAAGTGGCGTCGGACGCCACGAAGCTCAAATGAACCTCGCGCGCTGCCGATCGGTGGCGCGTCGATACCGACGTGAGGAGTGTCATGGAATTGCACGAGACAGAGGAACGTCAGGACCTGCGCAAGGCGGTCGCCGAGATCGCCAAGGACTTCGGACACGAGTACTACCTGGAAAAGTCGCTGGCCGGGGGGAAGAGCACCGAGCTGTGGCAGGCCGTGGGCAAACAGGGCTTCCTCGGGGTGAACCTTTCCGAGCAGTACGGCGGCGGCGGCGGCGGCATCTACGACATGCAGATCGTCGGCGAGGAGCTCGCCGCAGCGGGCTGCCCGCTGCTGATGACAGTCGTCTCGCCGACCATCTGCGGCACGATCATCCAGGCATTCGGCAGTGAGGAACTCAAGCAGCAGTGGCTGCCGGGCATCGCCAGCGGCGAGACGATCATGGCCTTCGCGATCACCGAGCCGGACGCGGGCTCGAACTCGCATAACATCTCCACGACCGCCAAACGCGACGGTGACGACTGGGTCATCAACGGCACTAAGTACTACATTTCTGGTGTCGACGAAGCCGAGGCGGTCCTGGTCGTCACCCGAACGTCTACCAATGACCGTGGCCGCGGACTGCTCAGCCTGCTCGTCGTGCCCACCGATGTCCCCGGGCTAACCAAGTCACTCATCCCGGTCCAGGCTGTCACTCCGGAGAAGCAGTTCACTCTATTCTTCGATGACGTCCGCGTGCCGGCCGCCAACCTGATCGGCACGGAGAACGAGGGCCTGCGCCAGGTCTTCATGGGCCTGAACCCGGAGCGAATCATGGGGGCGGCGCTCGGCAACGGCATCGGTCGCTACGCGCTGGATAAAGCCGCCGATTACGCCCGCAAGCGCCACGTGTGGGGAGCTCCGATCGGCTCGCACCAGGGCGTATCGCACCCGCTCGCCCACGCCAAGATCCAGGTTGAGCTGGCCCGGTTGATGACTCAGCGTGCCGCCTCCCTGCACGACGCCGGCGACCCCGGGTCGGGTGAGGCGTCGAACATGGCGAAATATGCCGCAGCCGAGGCGGGCATCCTGGCGCTCGACCAGGCGATTCAGACCCACGGCGGCAACGGCATGGCCACCGAGTACGGCCTCGCCACGTTGTGGGGTCCGGCCCGGCTCATGCGCACCGCGCCGATCAGCCGCGAGATGATCCTCAACTTTGTGGCGCAGCACAGCCTGAAACTGCCCGCGTCCTACTGAGTCGCCGCGGACTGAAAGGGAATCGCATGCAACTCGGCATCGGTCAGTGGGTCACCCGGCGCGCCTTCCTCAATGGCGGGCGCACCGCGTTGATCAGCAACGGCGCGCACATCACCTACGCCGACCTCGATCGGCGCACCAACCAGGTCGCCGCCGCACTCATCGCCCTCGGCGTGCGCAGGGGCGATCGGGTCGCGGTGCTGCTGGTCAATTCGACCGAGTTCATCGAGGTGCTGCTGGGCTGCGCCAAAATCGGCGCACTTGCAGTGCCGCTCAACGTGCGCCTTGCCGGATCCGAGATCGGCTACATCCTGGCCGACTCAGGCGCCGATGTTCTGGTCTTCCACGAGCCGTTGGCCGCGCAGGCCAGGAGCGCCGTCACCGAGCCCGGAGTCCGCGTGCGCCACGTCATGCGCGCCGGTGGGGTGCCGGCGCCGGGTGAGCTCGGCTACGAAGACATCGTCTCGGCGGGAGCGCCCGAACCGCTCGGCGGTGACGTCGACGGCCGCGACCCCGCGTTCATCATGTACACGTCGGGGACGACGGGCCGACCCAAGGGCGCGATCCTCACCCACGACAACCTGCTATGGAACGCGATCAACGTCCTCGGCACCGACATCGGTCTGCGGGGCGAGGACGTCACCGTCGCGGTGGCGCCGATGTTCCACATCGGCGGGCTGGGAGTACACACACTGCCGCTGTTGTACGTCGGCGGCACCAGCGTGATCATGCCGTCCTTCGAGCCGCGAGCGACGTTACAGGCGATGGCCGACCACCACGTCACGGTCCAGTTCATGGTGCCGGCCATGTGGACCGCACTCAAACAGGTGCCCGACTTCGACTCCTTCAACCTGTCTGCGCTGCGTTTCGCCATGGGCGGCGGGTCGCCCGTCCCCCTCACCGTCATCGACTTCATGCGCGAGCGAGGCGTGCCCTTCACCGAGGGCTTCGGCATGACCGAGACCGCTCCCCTGGTGACCGTCCTCGACGCCGAGAACGTCAGCACGCGGGCCGGGTCGATCGGCCGCGTCGCAATGCATGTCGACGCCCGCATCGTCGACGACGACGACCGCGACGTCGCGACCGACACCGTGGGCGAACTGATCGTGCGCGGCCCGAATGTGTTCACCGGCTACTGGATGAAGGCCGAGGCGAGCGCCGAGGCGTTACGCGGGGGCTGGTTCCACACGGGCGACCTCGGGCGCATGGACGCCGAGGGCTTCATCACCCTCGTCGACCGCAAGAAGGACATGATCATCTCCGGCGGCGAGAACGTCTACCCGATCGAGGTCGAGCAGGTTCTCTTCCGCCACCCGGCGGTGCTCGACGCCGCCGTGATCGGCGGCAAGGACGCGAAGTGGGGCGAACGCGTCGTCGCGGTCGTCGTCGCCGACCCGGCAACACAGGCACCTAGCGCCGAGGAGATCGTAGCGTGGTGCCGGGAGCGGCTGGCACACTTCAAGTGTCCGCGTGACGTGCACTTCGTCGCCGAACTGCCGCGCAACGCCACCGGCAAGCTGCTCAAGACCGAGCTGCGTGCGCAGTTCACGGGCATCGAGGGCGGAGTCGTTTTGCGCTGAGTCGTGCCGCTGCACATCGCGGGTTCGAAGCAGGGCCCCTAAATCATGAACTGGGAAGAGGATGCGACAGCATCGGCGGGGGCTAGCGGTTTCGTTCACCTCCCTTGATTTGGTGCGGCGGGTGCCGACGCAGGCAACCCCAGCGCCGGTAGGATCCCAGCCCGGCCCAGCGGATCGGACGGCGAACAACGTAACCACAAATCGACAGGAGGCCTGAAAGTGGCCGGTTTGCGCCGCAAACTGCTCCTCGAGGCCGCCGCCGACCTGTTCGCGCGGCAAGGCTTTCACGCCGTGGGCATCGACGACATCGGTGCCGCAGCAGGGGTGAGCGGGCCAGCCGTCTACCGGCACTTTCAGAACAAGGACGCGATCCTGCGCGAGTTATGCGACGCCGCCATGACTGAGCTGCTGGCCGGCGCCCGGCGCGCCACCAATGCCGGCACACCGACGGAGGTCCTGCACGCCCTTGTCGACCTACACGCGGCCTTCGGCGCGCGACGACGCGGCCTGTTGGCCGTCTACGCCCGCGAGCACCGTTCGCTATCACCGCTGGCGACCCGCGCCCTGCGACGCCGACAGCACAGCTACGAGTCCATCTGGGTCGACGCGCTCGTACGAGCACGCGGCGATCTGGACCGTGAGCGCGCACAGGGCCTGGTCGCCGCCGTGCTGTCATTGCTCAACGCGTCCGCGCACATGCCGGCGTCGCTGGACGACGCGACGATCGAGGCGATGCTGGCCGCCGCGGCCACTGCAGCGCTGTTCAGCGGCGCGCCGTGACCGGATTTCGGCGTGGCGGTCGGCTGAGTCCCCTCAGGGGTTGAAGCCGCCCCAGCATTGCACGACCTGTCCGCTGACGTAGTCGGACTCGGGGATACACAGCGGCTAGGTGTCGTGACCTGGGAGGTTGTTGACGGCGTGGCTGCTTGAAATTGGGAGGACCTCCTGACGGAGTGGATGTGTCTGGCATTCACCCGTAGGAGGTCCTCGTGTCTCACGCTAACGCCCGTACCAACGTGTTCGCTCGTCGCCTGATCGTTGAGCGTGTCGCTGCTGGTTGGCCGCCTGCGCATGTGGCTGAGCAACTGGGGATTTCGCGCGCGACGGTGTACAAGTGGCTGCGCCGATATGCCGAGGGAGGCGGGGACGCGGCGTTGGCCGACCGGTCGTCGCGGCCGATCCGGATGCCGCAGCGCACCAGTAATCGGGTCGAGCAGAAAGTGCTTGCCGCTCGGCGCCGCCGCAAGCGTGGCGCGGTGGTGCTGGCCGCCGAACTGGATCTGAATCCGTCCACGGTCGGACGGATCCTGGCACGCCATGAGGTGCCGCATCTGTCTGACATCGACCCGATCACCGGTGAGTCGGTGCGCTTCTCGCGGCGCAGCGCCCACCGCTACGAACACCGCACACCCGGATCACTGGTCCATGTCGACGTCAAAAAGCTCGGCCGCATCCCGGCAGGTGGCGGATGGCGCCTGCACGGCCGCCATGCCCCGGTCTCCGTTGCCCACAGGAACAAGACGGTCAGGATCGGCTACGACTACGTGCACACGGCCATCGATGACCACTCCCGGTTGGCTTACAGCGAAGTACTGCCCAACGAGAAGGACCTGACCTGCGCTGGATTCCTGCACCGGGCGCTGACCTGGTTCGCCGGCCACGGCGTGCGCGTACGGCGTCTGCTCACCGACAACGCGTGGGTCTACCGGCGCGGCACGAACTGGGGCTGGGTGTGCTCGGCTTGGCAGCTCAAACGTCGATTCATCCGACCAGGATGTCCCTGGACCAACGGCAAAGCCGAGCGCTTCAACCGGACCCTGCTCACCGAATGGGCCTACGCCCGCCCCTGGACCAGCAACAGCTTCCGTAAAAGCGGTCTTGACCGATTCCTTCGCCGCTACAACACTCAACGAGGCCACTCCGCCCTCGGCGGGAAACCACCCATCAGCCGGCTCGCCGCCTGACAACAACGTGTCGGGTCACGACAGCTAGACGGTGCGGCGCGCGCACCGGATTGTTCAGCGTGTGTCGAGCAGCGATTCGGGAATGTCCACCACACGGGACCGCACGTACTCCCCCAGCCCCTTGGCCTGCGCGTCCGGCCGGGTCGAGGAGGCCACCCCGTCACCGAGCAAACCGTGCACGACCACGTTGAGGGCGCGCAGGTTCGGCAGTTCGAAGCGCTCGATGCGCAGGTCCGCCGTCTCCGGCCCGAGCAGTGTGCGCAGCCGCTCGACGCTGAGGTAGTCGCGCGCCCACGCGTAGCCAGGGTCGTCGCGTGCCCACAGGCCGAGGTTGGCGTTGCCGCCCTTGTCTCCGGACCGCGCGCCGAGTACCGACCCGAGCGGTGCGCGCCGCGTCGGCCCGGACGGCACCGGCAGGTTCGCGGGCGGCGCGATCTCGGCGGGCGGAACGGCACCGGTCGGCGGGTCGGAGATTTCGTGCCGTGTGCCGTTGGCGTCGACGAGTACGTGCGTGAGGGCCGAGCGCGGCACGTGGGCCGGCCGGTAGACGCCGAAGGCGGTCTCCGAGGACGGTGGCGTGGTGGTGTGGAAGCCGGCGAAACCGGCCAGAGCGATCTCCATGACCCCGCCGGAGAAGGCCCGGCCCACCTTGCACGGGTCGGCGTCCTTAACCGTCACACGCAGGTGCGCGCAGGCTTGCTCGTTCGTCGGGGCATCGGAGACGTCGAAGCGCAGCAGTTTCACGTCGACCTCGTCGAAGGCTTCCCGCCCGCCGAGAACGTCGAAAAGCTGCTGCTCGGCGAAGGCGGCCTTCGCCTCGATGTCCAGGCCGGTGAGCACCATGGTCATCGTGTTACGGAAGCCGCCCACCTCATTCAACGCCACCTTCAACGTGTCCGGCGGCGGACTGCCTTTAGTGTTGCTGATCGCGACGCGGTGCTCACCCTGTTGAGCCAGGCGGATGGTGTCGAAGTGGGCGACGACGTCGGGGCCGAGGTAGGCAGGTTCAGCGATCTCGTAGAGCAGCTGGGCGGTGACCGTGCCGACTGAGACCAATCCCCCCGTGCCGGGATGCTTCGTGATCACCGAAGAGCCGTCCTCGGCGACCTCGGCGATCGGAAACCCCGGGTAGCGGCGGTCGGTGATCTCGTTGAGGAACGCGTAGTTGCCGCCCGTCGCCTGAGGGCCGCACTCGATCACGTGCCCGGCGACGACCGCGCCCGCGAGCCGATCCCAGTCGGCGGGTGCCCAGGCGTGCCACCAGGCGGCTGGACCGACGACCAGGGATGCGTCAGTGACCCGGCCGGTCACGACGACGTCGGCGCCCGAACGCAGCGCCTCGGTGATGCCCCAGGCGCCGAGGTAGGCGTTGGCCGATACCGGTTTGATGTCGCCGACGGGCGGCGTGATTGCGTCGAGGTCGCCACGTAGGTCGTCGCCCTCGACGTGTGCGACGCGCGCGGTGAGGCCGAGACGTGCGGACAGCTCGCGTAACGCGGCGGCCAAGCCGGCGGAATTGAGCCCGCCCGCGTTCGCGACGACCCTGATGCCACGATCGAGACAGGTGCCCAGCACCTGTTCCATTTGGGTGAGGAAAGTCCGCGCGTACCCGCCGGCCGGGTCCTTGGCCTGGGCCTTGGCCAGGATGAGCATGGTCAACTCGGCCAGGTAGTCACCGCACAGGACATCGATCGGACCGCCCTCGACCATCTCGCGGGCTGCGGCGATGCGGTCGCCGTAAAAGCCGGAGCAGTTGCCGATGCGGACCGGGACGCTCACCGCTGACCCCCTGCGAACTGGCCCGCGGCGCGCCCGGCGCCAGGGGGCCCAGCGAAGGCCTGGGCGATCGAGAGCCACTGGTCGGCCAGCGGGCCCTCGGCCGCCAGAGCGGTGTCGTCGCGGTGGCGGCGTTGGGCGACCAACAGGCAGAAGTCCAGCGCCGGCCCGCTCACGCGGTTGGCGGCGTCGGCTGGCCCCCACGTCCAGACGCTGCCGTCAGGGGCGGCTAGCTCAACGCGTATCGGGTCGGTGAGCGGCTCGAGACCGTTGGCCAGGTAGCTGAACGCGCGCGCACCCACCCCGATGTGGGCCACGTGACGCAGCCGTGCCGTGGCCTCGGGGGTCGCGCCCAGAGCGTCGACGACGTCCTGGCCGTGCGCCCAGGTCTCCATCAGTCGCGCTGTCAGCGACGAGACCGCGCTCATCGGCGGCCCGAACCACGGCAGACGGGTAGCCGGGTCCATGTTCGCGAACGCCGCAACGAGGGCTGCACGCGACGTGTCGAACCACGCGAGCAGGTCGGCAGCCGGCATTTGACGGTAGCGCTCGGCGATGACGTCGGGTGAGATGCTTCCGTCGGCCATCATCGGCAGGTAGTCGCTGCTGAACCCGTCGGGGTCGGTGGCCGAGCGCACCGCCACGTCGTCGAAGAACGCCAGATGGCTGATCTGGTCGCGGATCGCCCAGCCCACGGCCGGAGTCGGCGCGTCCCAGCCGTGCGGACCTTCGGGCAGCGGCGCGACCAATCCGCGTAGGGCTGCCGTCTCCGCTTCGATGTCGGTGATAACCGACTGCATTGTCACCGCCATGTCAGCGTCCCTTCCACTGTGGTGCGCGCTTCTCGCGGAACGCCGTCGGGCCTTCCTGCGCGTCGTCGCTCAGATAGACCGGCTCCCAGATCTCGTCGGCCAGGTCGTGGGCGGCGGCGAGGTGATGCTGCGCCGAGAGGTACACGGTGCGCTTGGCCGCGAGCACCGATAGCGGAGCGTTCGCGGCGATGCTGAGCGCCAACCGCTGGGTACGCTCGCGCAACTGATCGGCCGGCACCACCTCGTTGACCAAGCCGACCTGGTGGGCGCGCTCGGCGGTGATCGGGTCGCCAGTCAGCAGGATCTGCATGGCGATGCGCGGGGGAACCAGCCAGGACAGGGGTGCCGCCCAGGGCGACCCGCGGCCGACTTTGACCTCGCTGACGGCGAAGGTCGCGTGTTCGGCAGCCACGACCAGGTCGCACTGCTGCGCGAGCAGGAAGCCCCCGGCGAACGCGACACCGTTGACGGCCGCGATCGTCGGCTTCGCGACATCGATGTTGCGGCCGAACTGCGGAGCGAAGTCCTTCGGCGGCACCTTGAGCGCGTTCTGCGCCATCTCCTTCAAGTCCCCGCCGGCACAGAACGCCTTATCGCCCGCGCCGGTGAGGACCAGCACCTTCGCCGCGTCATCGTCGTTGAAGCGGCGTACCGCGTCGAAAAGCCCCGTGCGCACAGCGTTGTTGAGCGCGTTGCGCGCCTCGGGGCGGTTGATCGTGAGCCACGCGACGCTGTCGACGACCTCGTAGCGAATCGGTTGCTCGCCCACTGGTCCTCCGTTTCTTAACGTCGCTGCGGACGTACTCGGTGGTTCACGCAGGCGCCGCAGCGGATTCGTCGGTCAGTTCAACGGTGGCTTCACTCGGTACGCAGGGACCATCTTCGCTCGAGACGAGCAACTCGAGGTCGACGAGGCGCCGTCCGCCATCGTCGCGTTTGGCCACGACCTTGCCGCTCAGGGTCGCGGTCTGGCCCGGGTAGATCGACCGGGTCATCGAGATTTTGCGGCGTCGGATGAGCGCGTCGGGTCCGGCCCATTCGTTGAGGCCGCGGTCGATGAAGCCATGGAAGAAGAGCGTTGACAGGTAGATCGTGCGCTGGCCCTGGCTGCGCGCGTAGTCGGGGTCGTGGTGACCGGGGAACCAGTCCCATGTCGAAGCCGCGTTCATGCAGATGCGCTTGTAGCTGATCTCGATCGAGACGGGCGTCAGCGTGTCGCCGACGGCGATGTCCTCGAACCGCACGGGGACGCGGACCATGCTGTGCCCGGTAGAGACGTTCATGGTGCGCCTTCACTATCGGCGGTGTCGTATCGGAAGAGCACGTTGGTGTTGCGGCCGATGACCTCACCGTGCTGGTCGGAGAAGGTGCTCACCGTGGTGATGAACACGCCGGTGCCCACCCGCGTCGGCTTCGGCTCGGAGATCGAGTCGATCTCCTCCACAATCGACACATGATCGCCCACCCGGGGCCGGCGTTCGAACTCCGTCGTCGTTGATGCGTTGATGATGTGGTGGCCCGGCAACGGGACGCTGAGCGCGAACATCATGTCCGCACGCGCTAGGTACTCGGGCACCCACTGCGGCGCGAAGCCGAGGCTCATCAGCAGCCCGGGCGGGCAGTCCTCACCCTCCCAGTAACGGGGGTTCGCGTCCTCGACGAGCGAGCAGTAGTACAACACCATCGAGCGGTCGATCGGGAACCACGCACGCCGCGGTTCCGAGCGATGACCGACCCACGCCCGGCCCTCGTCAAAGGTCCCGAACGTCATCCCGAGGCCGGTGACGTCGCTCGTCGGCGCGCTCACCGGGCCACCTGCACGACGGCGCTCCCCTTTATCGCGGGTTCGCCGGTCTGGCGCGTGACCACGAGTTCGAGGTCGGCCACCTGCTGCCCTCCGGCCTCACGCACGCTGGTGACCCTGCCGCCGAAGCTGAGCAGGTCACCGGGCCATACCTGACCGGTGAAACGGATGCGGAACGAGCGGATGTTGGCCAGACCCACCCAGGCGGTGAGCCGCTGGGCGAGCACACCGCCGTGCAGCAGTCCCATGCCGAACAAACCGGGCATGCCGGCCGCGCGGGCGAACTCTTCGTCGTGGTGGATCGGGTTGAAGTCGCCGCCGGAGCCGGCGTACCGCACGATGTGCGAGCGCGTCAGCGGGCCGAACTGTGAGGTCGGCATCTCGTCGCCGGTGGCCAACGCCACCGGCGGGGGGGATGTCGTCATTGGGTGGAGCCTCCGGTTTCGATCAAGACGTCGGTCTGGCGCACGACGAGTTCGTCGCGTTGGTTGGTGAAGTCGGTCTCGATCGTCACTATTGTCATGATGCCGCCGCGCTTCCCCTCGCGGCTGGTCACGTTCGACACCCGGCGCGTCTCCGTGAGCTCGTCGCCGACGAACACCGGCGCGAAATACTCCCAGCCGCACTCACCGTGCAGTACGCGTCGCAGGTCGAGGCCGAGGGCGCCGAACATGTCGTCGTCGGCGCGCCAGTGAGCCGAGGAGACGACGAAGGTCGCCGGAGCGGGGATCGCGCCGAAGCCGGCGGCGCGGGCGGCCGCGACGTCCTGGTAGATCGGGTCGTCGTCGTCGAGGGAAAGCGCGAACTCGCGAACTTTGGACCGGTCGACGGGGAACGTGGTCGTGCCCAAGTGCGTCCCGATGAGCGAGGGATCAGCCACTCTGGTCACCTTTCCCACCGGCGAGCGCCGGCGCACAATCGCGGATGAGGTTGCCGAGGTTCTCGGCGATGCGTTCGGGCGCGACCCCTATCGAGGGTGAGTACAGAACGATGTGGTCCAGCACGCCCTCGTAGCGGCGCAGCCCGTCGCGGACCTCGGCGGCGGTACCGGCCACGGCCATCGCGTCAATCATGTCGTCGGTGACGGCTGCGAACATGGCCGGCAGGTCGCGCCGTGCGAACGCCTCGCGAATCGCCGCCCCCTGCCTGGCGAAGCCGCTCACATCGAGAACGTGCTCGTAGGTCTTCACCGAGGAGTAGAACGCGATCTGCTGCGCGGCCTCACGACGTGCGATCTGAGGGTCGTCGTGCACCGCGCAGATAACCATCGAGACGATCTCAATGTCGGCGGGATCGCGTCCGGCCCGCTCCGCACCGCGCACGACGGCTGGGCGGGCGACCTCCTCGACGTAAGCCGTGGTGAACAGCGGATGACCAGCCAACCCGTCGGCCACGCGCCCGGCCACCTCGCACATCCGCGGACGCACGCCCGCGGTGATGATCGGGATCGCTCGCTTCGGCGGCGCGACGTCGCCGGTCGGGACGAGATTCATGCGGTAGAAGCGCCCCTCGTGGCGCACGGGGCCCTCGTGCAGGTTCCAGATCCGACGCACGAGCGGGACCAGCTCCTCCATGCGCAGAGCGGGAGCGGAGGTGTCCTCCACGCCGTGCCAGTCGCTCATCATGCGGCGTGTGCCGTTGCCGAGCCCCAGCACGACGCGCCCGCCGGAGAGCTCGTCGAGGTCACGCGCCTCGGTGGCCAGCACGAGCGGGCTGCGCCCGACGCCGTACAGGATCGACGACCCGATGCGGCAGCGCTTTGTGCGCGCGGCCATCGCGGCCATCGAGATCGAGCCGGAGCGCGAGTAGAACTCCGAGGCCCAGGCGGCGTCGAAGCCGGCCAGGTCGGCAGCCTCGGCCGTCTCGACAAGGGTGGCCAAGTCCGCGCCGAGCACCGAGACCCCGTACGTGCTCATGACGAGGGCCCGAAGCGGACCAGCCCAAGGTTCTCGTTCACCCGCTCGAACGCGGCCCGCACCCTCGCGCCGACCGCAACTTCATCGGGGGCCACGCCCTCGAGGGTGGCCAGCAACTGCGGCCCCTCGTCCAGACGAACGAGCACGACGACGTACGGCTCGCTGCGCGGGAACGAGTCCCACGGGGGGCGGTACACCGGCGCGAAACTGACGATCTCGCCAGTGCCCGCCGCGGTCTCCCAGGCCAACTCACCGTCATGGCAGACGGGACACACCAGCCGCGGGTACAGGAACGGGTGGCCGTTCGCGCACCGTTGGAAAACGAGTTCGCCGCGGGCCGCCGCTGCGAAGTAGGGCCGGTTGACATCGGTCAGCGGCGGCAGCGCCTCAGGATCGTGCAGACCGTCGAGGGAACTCGAAGCTGCGGTCATGACGCTCCCTCCATCACCATGCTGACGTGACTGCACAGCATCGAGCCGTAGCTGTGCACGAACGCGGTGTCCGCCCCGGGCACCTGACGGCCCTCGGCGCGACCGGACAGCTGCCAGTAACCCTCAAGGATCTGCGAAATGCCAGAGGAGGTCCCGGTGTGCCCGAACCGGATCAGGCCGCCGTCAGTGTTCACCGGCAGGTCGCCGCCCGGATCAGCGCGCCCGTCACGGTAGAAATCGCCTGCCCCGCCGGGCTTCACGAAGCCCGCCTCCTCAAGGATCATCGCCGGGTTGGAGGCGAAGGCGTCATAGAGCAAGGCGACGTCGATGTCGGCCGGCGCCCGTCCGGAGCGCTCGAAGGCCATCGGACCCGAACGGGCGGCCCCGGTACGACCCGGCCGGGCCAGCGAGGTCAGGAACCCGTGGGTGTGACCCTCTCCAAACCCGAGCAGGTGGACCGGCCGGTGCTTGCCCTCGCGGGCCCGGCGGGCCGAGCCCAGCACCAGCGCGCCACCGCCCTCGCAGGGAATCGAGCAGTGGTAGAAGTGGAACGGCCCGGCGATCGGCCGGGACGCCAGCACGTCTTCCACACTCAGGCGTTGCGAGCGATGCGCGATCGCAGCGGGGTTCAACGCCGCCCACCGGTCCTGCGACACGGTGACCTCGGCGATGTCCGCCTTGCCCTGTCCTGTCTCGTGCATCCAGGCCTGCGCGATCAAACCGTAGAGCGCCGGCACGGACGGTCCGTAGGGCATCTCGAACGCGTGGTCACAGACCAACGCCATCAGTTCGCGCCCGCCATCGCGTATCGGCGGAAACTTGCCCGCCGACACGACCAGCACCGTCTCGGCCTCGCCCCGGGCGATGACGTTACTCGCCATGCGCGTCATGGCCAGATGAGTCCCGCCGCCAAGCTGACAGGTCATCTGAAGTTTCAGGTTGTGCAGACCGAGATAGTCCATCAGGTCCTCGGACAGGAAGACCGAACCCTCGTTCGTCATCGGCCCGGCGCACACCAGGCCGTCGACCTCGTCTGGGACCACCCCTGCGTCAGCGAGAGCCGCGACCGCGGCGCGCACATGCAATTCAGTGGAGGTGTACGGAACGTTTCTTCCTGGAGCGAGCTCGGCGGCACCGAGGATGGCCGGCTGGTCATGTGGCATCCGCGCTCCTCTCGACCACGCGTTCAACGCCGGCCCCGACGTGAACGACGGTTAGCATAGCGTGCCCAGCGGCCCGAGTCACCCCCGCCCGCACCCGCCGCTAGCGCGGTATGAATAATCTGGAAAGTCGTTGCGCCTCTTCCCAAGAGGGTGCCGGGATGACCGAAACCCGCGCCGCTCGTGTCGTTTCTCGGCGCTGTCCAGGTGACAGATGCGGCCGATCGTGAAGCCCGCTGGTTCCGGTGGGCGCCCGGCGCACGCGGGCGGATCAATGCGCGCTCAGTCGCGCGTTTTTCTGAAGTGGCGCGGTGAACGACCGGTCCACCGTTTGAAGGCATGTGTGAAGTTCGTGAGGTCCGCGTACCCGAGTTCTGCCGCGATCTCGCTTACAGACACCGATCTGTCGAGAAGTCGCAGAATTGCTCGCTCCTGCAAGAACGACTGACGTAATTCGCGAAAGGTGGTCCCCTCTTCGCCGAGGCGCCGCTTCAACGTGCTCGGGGACATCGAGAGCTCGCCCGCCGTACGGCTAATGTTCGTGTGTCCCGGATCTTTCTCCAGCAGGTCCCTTACTTTTTCGGAGAACGACGTGTCACGTCGTTGATCGAGAGTTCGCTGCAAATCGGTGACAGCAATCCGATACGCAACAGGATCGGAGAATCGACAGACCTCCTCGAGCGTAGCCGCGGGAACGTGGACGAACGAGCTAGGGGCGTCGAAGAAGATCCGACCCGCCAACACTTCTTCACGAAGAACCCACGACTCCGGCGCTGAATGACTCAGATGCAGTTCAATATTCGGTACGGCACCCGCGAGCATGTCGAGCAGACGCAGCAGCGCCAGCCCACCGTAGGTGACGGCCAGGCAGTTCAGGCCGGCGTCACCTGTGCGACCGGTGAGCCCGATCGTGAGGCCGCGTTCAGTCGAATGGAACGACGGGCTGAGGGCCGTTGTGATCACCGGCAGATAAGCAAGTAACTCGACAACCTCGGCTACCGAGCCCGCGCTGACCAACGGAACACTGAGTGCCCCAAAGGACGTCAGTTTGGCGTGTTCAGCGAACGCGAAACCCAGACGGGTTCCCTGATCACAATCGAAATCGGGATATACCTCCCTGAACCACCGCAAGGGGACCTGCGCGTCGCGCCCCACCAACATCGACTCGGTGACGTGCTCGCGAACCATGAGGCTGCGGAGCGCATTGCTTGCGTCATGCCCCAGCGCCTCACTGTCCAGCATCTGCAGGAAAGCAAGCGCTGGCATACCCGAGTCGTCGAGTTTCACGTGCCCCCTTGCGCGTGAGCTAAAAACACAACTCTTTGACTTCTGTGAGCCTAGCGACGTTGGTCACGCGCGACAACACTAATTACAAGGAGTTCCAAATTGAGGAGAGTTAACCATGGCAGTCGTCACCTACGTCTCTCATGATGGCGAGAAGTACGAAGCCCCGTTGACCGAGGGGCAGTCCTTGATGCAGATCGCGGTCAACAACGCGGTGCCCGGCATCGACGGCGATTGTGGAGGGGAAGCCGCATGCGGAACGTGCCACGTAATCGTCGCTCCCGAGTGGTCGGACACGGTGGGTCTCTGCGGCGCCAACGAAGAGGAGATGCTCGCGATGAACCCCGAGCGTCAGCCGACGTCGAGGCTGTCGTGCCAGATGGCCGCCTCCAAGGCATGGGATGGCTTGACGGTCGAGCTACCCGAGTTCCAGCTCTGAAACAACGTCATGAATTTGGAGGAAGAAATATGAGTATTCCCGCGGCAGTGACCGCCAAAGCCCAGTCTGCCGTGCCTTTGGAGCTGCAAATCCGCGGCGCACACCTGTACGACAAGACACGCCGGTGGGTAACCGGCGCCAATGGTAAGAAGATCTTCACCGAGACCCCTATTCCCCCGGTCGAGAACGTCGATATCGCCGACATCGATCTCAGCAACCCGTTCCTCTACCGCCAAGGCCGCTGGAAGTCCTACTTCGAACGCGTGCGCACCGAGGCGCCGGTGCATTACCAGGCCAACAGTCCGTTCGGCCCGTTCTGGTCGGTCACCCGCCACGCGGACATCATCGCCGTCGACAAGAACCACGAGGCTTTCTCCGCAGAGCCGTTCATCATCATCGGCAGACCCCCCCGCTTTTTGGACATCGCCATGTTCATCGCGATGGACCCGCCACAACACGACCTGCAGCGAGCTTCCGTCCAAGGGGTTGTCGCGCCGAAGAACCTGCGTGAGATGGAGGGGCTGATCCGCTCGCGTGTCCAGGAAGTGCTGGACAATCTACCGGTGGATCAGCCATTCAATTGGGTGCAGCACGTCTCCATCGAGCTGACAGCGCGCATGCTCGCGACCCTGCTGGACTTCCCGTACGAGCAGCGGCACAAGCTCGTGGAATGGTCGGACCTCGCCACCTCCATGGAGCAAGCCAATGGAGGTCCTTCCGACAACGACAGAGTGTTTCGTGGCATGGTCGACATGGCAAAGGGGCTCAGCGCCCTCTGGCATGACAAGGCGGCCCGTACCGCCAACGGGGAGCAACCGGGCTTCGATCTGATCACGATGCTGCAGGCCAACGAGGACACGAAGGACCTCATCGACCGCCCGATGGAATTCCTCGGCAATTTGGTACTGCTGATCGTCGGGGGAAACGACACGACTCGCAACTCGATGAGCGGAGGGGTTCTCGCCTTGAACCAGTTCCCCGACCAGTTCGAGAAGTTGAAGGCGAACCCTGACCTGATTCCCAACATGGTATCCGAGATCATTCGCTGGCAGACCCCCCTCGCCTACATGCGCCGAGTCGCGAAAAAAGACATCATGCTGAACGGGCAGTTCATCCGCAAGGGCGACAAGGTCGTCATGTGGTACGCCTCGGGCAACCGGGACGAGCGCGTTTTCGAACGGCCCGATGACTTGATCATCGATAGGAGCAACGCCCGCAATCACATCGCATTCGGGTTCGGCGTGCACAGGTGCATGGGAAACCGACTTGCTGAGTTGCAGCTGCGAATCCTGTGGGAGGAATTGCTCCCTCGCTTCGAGAACATCGAGGTGGTCGGCGAACCCGAGTATGTGCAATCGAACTTCGTCCGGGGCATCAGCAAGCTGATGGTTCGCCTCACTCCCAAGCCGAGTGCATGACATCCGAACGAGCGGTGATCGTCGGTGCCAGCCACGCCGGCGCGCAGCTAGCAGGCAATCTCCGGCGGGAGGGGTGGTCCGGGGAGGTCGTGCTCATCGGCGACGAGGCGGGACTGCCCTACCACCGTCCCCCGCTGTCGAAGGGATACCTGGCCGGCAAGGGCCGCCTTGACGATCTCCTGATTCGCGGCGCGGATTTCTACACCAAGCAGAATATTCAGCTCACGAACGCGACCGTGGAGGCCATCAACCGGACTGCCAAGCACGTCTCTCTGAACACCGGCGACACGCTGGCCTACACCAAGCTCGCCTTATGCACCGGCGCAAGGGCCAGACGACTCCCCACACCAGGGGTGGATCTTCCCGGAATCCACTACCTGCGGACCGCCGCAGACGTCGAGTTGATCCGTGCCGCCACCGCATCAGGTCGGAGGGTCGTGATCGTGGGCGGCGGTTACATCGGCCTGGAAACGGCGGCCTCGCTGCGTTCGCTGGGCATGGCAGTCACTGTGCTCGAGGCAACTGAGCGTGTACTCCAAAGGGTCACCGCGCCGGAGGTTTCCGCATTCTTCACGCGAATCCACCGCGGCGAGGGAGTGGACATCCGGACACACGCTCTCGTCGAAGCCTTCTCCGGTGACGGCAGAGTGCAGCAGGTCGTGCTGGCTGGCGGCGAATCGATTCCCGCCGACCTGGTCATCATCGGCGTCGGTGTGGTGCCAAACACCGAACTCGCCTCGGCCGCAGGATTATCCGTCGACAACGGCATTGTGATCGACGACCAGGCCCGCACCAGCGACCCCGACATCGTGGCGGCTGGCGACTGCACCAGCCACACCATGGCCCGATACGGCTCACGCATTCGCTTGGAGTCCGTACCTAGCGCCGGCGAGCAGGCCAAGATCGCCGCAGCGACCATCTGCGGTAAACACAGCGCAATCGCTGCGCTTCCCTGGTTCTGGTCCGACCAATACGACCTCAAACTCCAGATTGCCGGTCTCAACACCGGGTACGACGAAGTAGTCTTCAGCGGCGACCCGTCGCGTGACCGTGACTTCAGCTGCTTCTACTTCCGCGAGAGCGAACTCATCGCCGCCGACTGCATCAACCGTCCTCGCGATTTCATGTCCAGTAAGCGGGCCATCAGCCAGCAACTTCGGGTTGACCGCTCAGACCTGCTCACCGGCTCGATCTGACATCCTGCGACGGCGGCAAAACCATGCGCTCGGAACTCCGCAGATTGTGGCGTCGGCTCAGATCCAAAAAGTAGCGAAAGCTTGCTGGTCTTTACAAACTGTGGACAACTCCCAGGTACCTGAGTGCTACGCGGGAGATCCGCTCACCAGTGGTGGCGATGTCCGCGGCTGGGAGTACAACATGACTCACGGTCAGTCGCACCAGAACATCTGCGACGTCTCCGACGTCGTCAGGGTCGAGATCGGCGAAGTGGTCGTTAAACCACGTGATCAGAGCCCCGGAGCAGAGCTGAAGCAGGGAAGCCGAGGTCGGCAGAAGAGGAAGGACCCCAGTAGACGACGAGCCACCGCCATCATTCCCCGAGGGGCTGGACGTCAGAACTGCCTTGAGGAGCGGACTGTCTTCTGCTTCACAGAGGGTGAACTGCACCGCTGCGGTGATGCCGCCCTGCACATCGCCCACATGTTCGGCAAGGACGGCACGAATGCCTTCCACAAAGCGCTGACCCTCTGACACCACAAGCGCGTCACCGAGCCCCTGCTTGTCGCCGAACTCTTTGTACAACGTCGGGCGGGACACGCCGACCGATTCGGCAACCTCGCTCATCCGGACCTGATCCCAGCCCTTCTCGATGGTGAGTTCTCGTGTCGCCCTCAAAACCTGTTCGCGGACATGCCGGCGGAAAGACATCCGCACCGGTTCAGTTGGCATAGGAGCAGGATAGGCGCCAGCCCTACAAGGGCAGTCGACCGACAGCAGGGTTCATATGGTCCTGTCGAGGAATTCAACGACCGCCGTCGAGAATGCGTCGTTGTTGTCGCCGGCAATCATGTGGCCCGCGCCCGACACGTCAACGGTTTGCGCGTGCGGAACGACGGTGAGGAAATGCTTTACTGTCTCTTCGGAGACCATGTCAGATAGCAGGCCCCGGACCAGCAGCGTTGACGCGGACATCTGCCGCGCACCATCGAGAAGGGAAGCGCTCATCATGTCGAAGTCTTCAGCGCCTTCGTCTGGATCACCCTGCAGGAACTGGAAATTCGACGTCACGAAGGCTGGATCCCATCGCCAGACCCAGCGACCGTCTTCGCGACGTTGGAGAACTTTTCGGAGGCCGTTGAGGTTTTCGGGGCGAGGGCGGTGCGGGTTGTAGGCGGCGATCACGTCAGCGGCCGACTCTAGGCTGTCGAAACCTTCGGGGTGTGCCGACATGAACGCTACGACTCGTCGGGCGCCGTCCATCTCCATCCGCGGAGTGACGTCAACCAGAACGACGGCCTGCCATAGCTCCGGCGGGGCGAGTAAGTGTGTGCCGAGAATGGTCAAACCGCCCAGAGAGGCGCCGATCGCGGCAACTGGGCGGGCGGTGCCGGCGTACGTGCGCACGGCCAACAGGTCGGACCCCAGCCGGTCCATGTCATAGCGTCCGTCCGGGTCCCAGTCGCTGTCACCGTGCCCCCTCGCGTCGTACGCGACAACCGTGTAACCCCGCTGGTACAGGCGGTGGGCGGTCAGATCCCAGGCGTGCCGGCTTTGACCACCGCCGTGAAGGAGCAACACGACCGCCCGCGGCGCATCACAGCGGTAGAGGTCGACCGCCAGCGACAGCCCATCCGCCGTGGGCACGCGTTCGACGGAAGGGGCCGACGAATCACCTGCTCTGTGTGCAGGCATCAGGAGTCCGTCTTCGGTGCGACGACGGTGACGGTGCCCTGGGCCGCACACACCGCTCTGCCGTCGTTGCAGATGTCGATCCGCGCCACACCGCTGGTTCTGCCCAGCGAGATAATCTCAGCCATGGCTACACAGGTGCCGCTGGAGACCGGACGAAGCAGATTCAGTTTGAACTCCGTCGTCGCGACCCAAGATCCCGTTGGAATCACGGGATAAAATACCACTCCGAGGCAGTGGTCGACCATGGCCGACAAGCAGCCCCCATGCAAGTTGCCGAAAGGCGTCTTCAAGTCGTCGCGGGCGTCCATCTCCGCAACGAGCCGTCCCGCAGTGAAGTCCGTGTGACGTAAGCCGAGATAACCGGCCAGCCCGCCCGTGGTGTGTGCTGCGCTCTGCAGTTGCTCAGCGACCTCTTCGTTGAACGTGGTGAATTGCACAGACACTTCCGGCCTCCTACCGCAGCTCCTGTTGAGACGTTACGCCATACATGTCACACCGGGCGACCGTGGTCACCCGCCAGGATCGCGGGAAGGAGAAACCTCGAAAGAAACGCTCGGAGTCCGTCACGACTGCGCTCCCGCGGCTCTCGAACAGTCAGCAGGCTCAGTATCGTGCGGACAGCCCACTCGGCGGCGTCGTCGACGGAGACGCCCGGTTCCACGCAACGCCAGTGTCTGGTGAAGACGGGACGCAGAAATTCGGTGACGATTTCGAACAGGCACGTCGAGGTCCCCGCCGCGAGACCCACGCCGGCGAGTTCCTCGTCGCTGCCGAACAACAATCCGATGATCTCTTCGCGGCGCGCAGCCTCAACTGTGTATTCCACGAAATCGGCGAGCGCCAAACCCAGGTCGGCGTGCGCCGCAATCCGCGGGCTGATGCGGTCGAGAAGTATCGCTACTTCCCTAGTCGGGAGTGCGACCCGCAACACCGTTGATCTGCGCGTTCATCGACGAACACTGTGAGGAGCCGGGCACTGGCCGTGCACGGTGTGCAGATCGCCCCGCGCACCTACTGGGCGCACGGGTCGTCGGCGCCGTCAAAACGGGCCCTGTGGGACACCACGATCACCGAGATCCTCGCCGGCATCTATGAGCCCGACGAGCACGGCAAACGCCCACCGGAGTGCCTGTACGGCAGCCTGAGGATGCGGGCGCACCTGCAGCGCCAGGGCATCCCGGTGGCGCGCTGCACGGTCGAACGGATCATGCGCACCCACGGCTGGCGGGGGGCCACGCGCGCCCGGACGATACGCACCACCGAGCGCGATCCGGCCGCCGCGAGGGCGCCGGACCTGGTGCGGCGGCGCTTCTATGCATCGCGGCCCAACGCGCTGGAGGTGGCCGACTTCACCTACGTGCCGCTCGATGGCGGCGGGTTCGGCTACACCGCATTCGTAATCGACGCCTTCGCCGGGCTGATCGCGGGCTGGGAGTGTTCGCTGACGAAGAACGCCGCCTTCGTCGAGCGGGCGATCCGCCAAGCCACGGCCTACCGCGCGCGGCAGGGACATCCGCTCACCGGTGACACGATTCATCACAGCGATGCCGGATCACAATACACTGCAACACATTTCACTGAGACACTGATGCTGGGCCGGGCTCGTCGCGTCGGTCGGGACCGTCGGGGACGCCCTCGATAACGCGTTGGCCGAAACGACGATCGGGCTCTACAAGACCGAGTGCGTGCGCGAGGGCTCCCCGTTCCGTACCGGACCGATCTGCACCCTCGCCGACCTGGAGAACGTCACCTCGGCGTGGGTGCACTGGTATAACACCGCCAGGCTCATGCACCGCCTTGGCCGCCGCCCGCCAGCCGAAGCCGAGGCCGAGTACTACGCCCGGCTGCAAGCCGGTGACCCCATCAGCAGTCCGTAGGCTCGGGTCGCGACGGGGGTGTCACCGAACACCGATGGCAGACTCGGGACTTATGGCGGAGTTGTTGATCGCGGTCAACCCGGACGACGACTCCCGGCTGCGGCTGCTGCTGAGGGTCCCGCTCGCTGGCGGTGATCTGCTGTTCCGCACGTCGGGGACCTGGCCGCGGGAAAAGGCCTTGTTCGCCTACCCGGTACCGCTGGACGAGTGGCCCGACAATCCGGTGATCGTCGAACAAGTGCCGCTTCGGTCGTGTCGTCGGCGCGGCGCGGCGATCGACGTGATCGCCGACCGGTCCCGGCACAACCGCTCCCAGCTCGTGTTCACCCAGGCTCGTGGCCGTGACGTGGTGTTTTGGCAGTCGCCGCGCACCCGCAAGCAGGCGCGCCCGAACGTGCGCACCCCGACCGCCCGCGCCCACGGCATCGAGGAGTTGCAGATCGTCGTCGACAGCCACGAGCAGTACGCCTACCGGTTTACAACCCAGCAGGTCACCACGGTGAAGCGGGCGCTGTCGTGCGGGGACTACGGGATCGTCGTCGATGGTCAGCTTGTCGCCAGCGTGGAGCGCAAGTCGCTGGTCGATCTGGTCGCCAGCCTCACCGGCGGGAAGCTGCGTTACCAGGTCGGCGAGCTGGCCGCGCTCCCGCGTGCGGCGGTGGTGATCGAGGATCGCTACTCGCAGCTGTTCAAGCTTGACCGCGTCCGTCCCGCGATGGTCGCCGACGGGCTCGCCGAGCTCCAGATCCGCTGGCCAAACGTGCCCGTCGTGTTCTGCGAGACCCGCCAGCTCGCCGAGGAATACACCTACCGATTCCTCGCCGCCGCCAACGCCTGGGCGATCACCGAACACACTGCCATGCAACGTATCTCACCGATCAGAGTCGACATCGCCCACCTCGACCAGGCACCCGCGGCGCCGACACCATCCACCGCGGAAGTCCGCGCCTGGGCTCGCAGCACCGGCTTACCGGTACCCGACCGCGGCCGGCTCCGCCCCGAGATCTGGGCTGCTTGGTACGACACCAACTCGTCGAACCGAACCTAGCGTCTACGGCCGCGTACTACGCTCACCACCAGATCGGGAAGCACACCGGTCACACGAAACGAGGTGTGCATCAAAACCGGGACGGTTCAGATCTACTCCAACCTCCCGCGCCCACAGAACAACTCAATAGGCGACGCGACCCCGTCAAAGGCAGCTTGACAAACATAGGAGCATCGAGCGATTTCACCGCACCCTGGCCGACGAATGGGCCTACGCCCGCCTCTACACCAGCGACGCTGAACGCTGCGCTGAATTCCCGCTGGTTACACACCTACAATCACTGTGAGTCTTGCGGAGGCTGGTCTGGGACTGGCTGGCAGGGTTAGCGGCGGTCGTCTCGCCTCGGGTTGTGACTCCTACAATCACTCGCCCCGCGTGGGTGCGTTCCGGTGGACATGTCCGGCACCGGGGCGGGCGGCCGACGCTGGCCCGGCTCCACCTCGGTGACTTGATCAGAAGACTGCCCCAACCCGCCCAAGGGGCGGATCGTGGCTCATCACAGTGCTGTCCCGAAGTGACTTCCATCCAGGCCGGCGCCGGCCGCGTCGGCGGCCGGATCTATCCCCGCTACTGGAAGGAAGCCCGCCACCATGACCATTGTTGCGCACGCTTACCCGTTCATCATTGGAGTCGACACCCACGCCCGCACGCACACCCTCGCCGTTTTGGTCGCTGCCACCGGCGAACTGGTCGCCACCGAGCAGTTCCCCACCACCGATGCGGGCTTGGATCGGGCCGTCTTATGGGCCGCGCGCCGCACCGGCGGCGAACTGAGCGCCTTGTGGGTCATCGAGGGTGTCGCCTCTTACGGTGCCCGCCTGGCCTCGACGGTCAACCGGGCCGGCTTCGAGGTCGTGGAGGCAGCTCGGATGGACACACGCGCCCACCGCGGTGCGGGCAAGTCCGACCCCTTGGACGCCCGCAGGATCGCCGCCGCAGTCCTGTCCCTCGAGCCTGAACAGCTGCGCCGGCCGCGCAGCGACGACGGTATCCGGGCGGCATTGCGGGTTCTCGTTACCGCTCGTGAGCACATGACTACCGAACGCACCGCGACCGTCAACGCACTTACCGCGTTGCTGCGTGTAGCCGCCTTGGGTATAGACGCTCGGAAGTCACTGACCACCAAGCAGATTAGCGATATCGCCCGCTGGCGCAGTCGCGTTGAAGACGTCGCTACGATTGCCGCTCGCGCCGAGGCAGCCCGGCTGGCTAAGCGGGTGGTCGCTCTCAACGAGGAACTCACCGCCAACCACGCGCAGATGATCGATCTCATCCACGCCAGCAAGGCCGCTGTACTGCTGGACAAGACTGGCATCGGCCCCGTTACCGTCGCAGTGGTCTACACCGCCTGGTCGCACGCTGGCCGGGTTCGCTCCGAAGCGGCGTTCGCCGCCCTGGCTGGCGTCAATCCGATCCCCGCTTCCTCGGGCAACACGATCCGTCACCGACTCAACCGAGGCGGCGACAGGCGGCTCAATCGTGCTCTGCACATGGCCGTGATCACCCGTATGACCCACGACCCGGACACCCGGGCCTACGTCGAACGGCGCCGCGCGGAAGGTCGATCCACCAAGGAGATCCGACGCTGCCTCAAGCGCTACCTTGCCCGCCACCTCTACCGAACCCTGCAGAGACTTCACGCCGAGCCCGCGTCCATTCCGCAGGCAGCTTGACAGACATAGAAGAGTCCACCGCGGCCACACCGCACTCAAGGGTCAACCACCCGCCAGCCGCGTACCTAACCTCTCAGGTCAGTACAGCGTTCGCTCACGGTCAGCGCTGGTCGTCGCGTGGTCTACTGCTACCTCTGCGGCGGTGTCGGCTGCCGACCGGGCGTACTGGCCCTGCCGGTCCGGGTCGGTCTCGGATTGCGCAGTGTGCAGGTCACTTTCGGCGCTCTGCAGACTCGCCGGTACCGGTGTGGTCATGACGCGGACGCTACGGAGGTCCGCGCGGCCACGTCCACCACTAGAGCCAACATCGCCGCCCACTTTCTTTCCGAGGGTGGAGGCCGCTTGCATGCAGGCCCGTCCGCCGTTGGTTGCTTCGTGCGCCGCCGCGCCGCAGCTCTGAGACGGGTTGCCCGACCCGCCGGCAGGTCGGGGGCAGGAAACGAAAGGCCAGGATGAGGGTGCCTCGGTGGGTGGATGCGTTTCGTGTGATGACCGAAAAGTATTGCTAGTCAACGCATTACACGATAGACTGTCAACTATAGATAACACCCACTCGAAAGGTTAGACCCATGAAGACTCGCCTCACCGAAGCCCACCTCACCCCCGCGGCTCTGGTCAGCCACACCATGATTCGCATTCAGGGCGAACAAGACGGCGACCTTGCCGTCTACCACGCGTGCTCACCCAACGCCCGGCTGCGGCTGCAATGGGGCGGCATCCTGATGACGATGCTCAACGCGCAGGCCTGCCAGGGTGTGCTCGAAGGTTTCAGCGCGGCCCGCGCGGCGATGACCTTGATCCCCCGCCAGATCCCGGCACCGGCCCCGGCGGCAGCCGATCCGTTCGCCCTGCCCACCGTGGCCATCGACTGGACCCGGCGACCCGCCTACGCGGTCGTTCCCCGCCAAGAACTCTCCCGGGACCGCAAGCGCCAACTCAAGTGGCTAGACCTTCACATGGGCCCGGTGACTTTCCAGATTCTTGACCAGGCCGGATGCATCGGTGCGGTGGAGATTCTGCAGGCCGCGCATCACACCGCGACCAGTGTCTTCTTGGACGGCCCCGAGCATGCACAGGACCCCGGCGAGAAGGACTACACGCCGCCGCCGAATACGTAGGCGGTTATCCACAACCGACCCGACGCCGGGCCTGTTATCCACAACCACGGATAGCAGGCCCGGCGTTTGGCGTTGCAGGCCGCACAATCGCTGTAGGTCGAGAACTCCCCCACCGATGAGAGGCCCCCACCATGACTGTGCCCTGGTCGCTGACCACCACCGCACCTCAGCGAATCGACACCACAATTGGCACCGCAGATGACCACGACGCGGCAGTGACCGCCGTGCTGTTCGCCGCCCAGGACGCCATTGCCGCCGCCGAGCTATCCGCAGCGCCAGCGGCCCGCTACGAGCTGCGCGCGGCCGACGAACTGGTGGCGCTCCTTCAGACCGGAGCCGACGAAGACGGCAGGCCCGATTACGCGTCGACCAGCCGGCTGATTCAGCGCATCGAGTGGCAGCGCTACCTCAGTGCCGCGCCGTACTGAGCGTCTGGGTCTCCAACAGGGTTGCAGGTTCAACGCCGAGGGCGCGGGCCAGATGCACCAGCACCACCACGGTCGGGCACTTGTTTCCCGCCTCGACAGTGTTCAGATATACCCGGCTGATTCCCGCGAGCTGGGCAAGCCTGGTCTGCGAAAGGCCGGCGGCGGTGCGGTGTTCACGGATGGCCGCACCGAGGGCGGCGATGATCTCCGAACCGTCGTCCGTGGACGCATTGCCGTCCATGCCCAGCTCCCTCCGGCGGTATCTCCTATAGGTTACACCGCCATCGTAGGCGCGAGGGCTCTCAGAACAGCACAGCATCATTGGTCGCCTCCTGCCACCACGCTTCGAACCCCGGACGTGCCTTGTCCTCCACCACGGCGGGACACACCACGAAGAAGTGCTCCAACGCCGGAAGCTGCTCGCCCCGTTCGCGGAGCACCTGGCGCGTAACTCCATCAACACCGATCCGGCGCTCACCGACAACCGCCTGGCGGCCCGAGTCTGTGCGCATTGCGAACGGGCAGAAGCCGCAGGCTGATTTTGTCCATTGGCGCGAGGTGACCCGGGCGATGAAGTCCACGCAACGCGCACGGTCCCAGCCCCACTCGCGAAGCGGATACCAGCCGGTGCGGCGATCGTTGTTGAACAACGCATCCTTGATCGCCCGTGACGATTCGCCATTTTCGAAGCCGACGACGTGACGATAGCGGCGACCGGCGGTCACAGCGGCAATGACGGGATCCAGACAGTTGCCTCTGGCATGGATGGAGCACATCCGCGTGCCGCCGATCTGAGGAAGCGTTCCCGCCGAGAGCATTTCGTCGGCCAACGAGTAGGCGGCAGTGTGTAGACGTTGGGGCTCAGTTGAGTCCTGGAGGGACCTCGACGCCTTCGCCGCTGGCGGTGGTCTTGCGCTGTGAGCGGCCCACCTGGATGAAGCGAATGTGGTAGCGGCGCAACGCGGGAAGGACGATCTCCTCCACGTCGCGGATCGTTTGCTCGAACTCTCCCCCGGTGTCGGCCGAGATGACGATGAGGTCTCGTAGGTCGAAGTCGCGGCTCGACGGGTCGGTGAGCCACCGGAGCAATATGGCGGTGGTTATGTAAACAGTCAAGCTGTCGCAGAAGGAACGGTGTCGCAGGGCGGCGGCGCCTCGGTGGAACCTACCTCGGGATTCTCCAAGGGCGGGCCTGGTGTGAATGGCGATTTTCCAGCCGGCCCCTGGTGATCGCTGCGGAGTCGGAGCTCTGTTCGTCGGACTGATGCCAGTGGCCGAGCGTCGTCGCCGGCGCCGAAGTCCTCGCGTCAGCGCCTCTTCTCTTGGTGGTGGCGATGGTCGGTCAGACCGGCTCGGCCGATCAGAGCGGCAGCGACGAGCAGTGCAGCCCCTGCGGCGTAGACGGCGGTGATCCCTGCCGCATCAGCCAGCCACCCACCCAGCCCGAGGGAGGCCAGGCGGCCGAGTTGCCAGATCAGATCGAAGGCGGCGAAGACCCGGCCGCGTGCGGCGGGTGGGGTTTCGGCCTGCAGCAGCGAGTTGAAGGTGACTGCGCCGGCAGAGGTGCCCCCGCCGTAGCCGGCCAGGCTGCCCAACGCCACCACCGGGACGCGGACACTCGCAAGGACGGCATCTACGGCGGCGCGCAACAGATAGGGTCCGAAAATGAACGCGGGTTTGCGAGGATCGGTGATCAGCCGGGTCAGCAGTAACGGGCCTGCTGCGGCGCCCACGCCGATGCAGGCCAGCGCGATTCCGTATCCGGCGGGGCCCCTGCCCAGGCGCTCGCGGATCAACACAACCAGCAGGGCACTGGTCGCTCCGGCCGACAACGCCGCCAGGGCCTGACCAGCGGCCAAGGCTCGCAGCACCCGGTGCCCGGCCAGCACCCTGATGCCGTCTCGGGCCTGATGCCACCAGGCGGCACGGGCCGCATCGGCTGCCGGGCGCAGCAGGTGCAGGCGGGACAGCAGCAGCGCCGAGACGGCGAAGCTCGCTGCGTTCACCCAGAACGCCAGGCCATAGCCGACGGTCGCGACCACGGCACCCGCAGCCGGGGCGAGCACGATCTGGGAGAGCACCGCGGCGGTCCAGATCCCCGAGTTCCCGGCGATCAACTCCTCCTCGTTCACCAGCGCGGGCAGCGCGGCACTGGCGGCCGGATTGAACAACGCCGACGCTGCGGACATGGCGAACGCCACCGCGTAGATGCCCGGCACCGAGCCGGCGACCAGCGGTAGCCCCGCAGCCACCAGCACGCGCGCCAAGTCGGCAACCACCATGACCCGCACCGGCGAGAACCAGTCGACTGCCACCCCAGCGAACGGTGCCAGCAGCAGCACCGGGACGATCTCCGCGACGATCACCCCGGCCACACCGAGCCCGGAGCCGGTGCGGTCCCACACCAGCAGGCCCAACGCCACGGTGGCGAACGCGTCACCCCAGGCAGAAGCGGTGCGCGCCGCCCACAACCGGCGGTAACCAGGATGGGAGAACACCTGGCGCAGCCCGGTGCCCGCACGTCCTGGCTGGCCGCGGCTCAGCGGACTTTCTCCATGGTGTGCCCGCAGCAACAGGTGGGGTTGCGGTCGCGACCGTGGCCTGGGACGGCGCCCTTGGTGACGGTCATCTCACATCCGCGCTCCGGGTCCGGGCGCCGGTACACCTCGCACTCGACTATTGCCATGACCTGCGCCTCCCTTCGGTTTCCGGTCCTACACTGGAGACGCTAAAACCTTCACCCCAGGTGAAGGTCAAGGCGAGCGGCCGGGACGCGAAGGAGGCAGACGATGGCCCAGGCGATGACCGTCGGGCGGGCCGCCCAGGCGGCCGGGCTCACCCGTAAGGCCGTGCGCTTGTATGAGGAGCGCGGCCTGCTGCCGCCCGCCCAGCGCACTGCGGCCGGGTACCGCCTTTACAACCAGGACGACGTCGACACCCTCACCTTCATCCGCCGCGCCCGCGCCCTGGACCTCCCCCTGGACGACATCGGCACCATCCTCACCCTCCGCCGCGCCGGTCCCACCCCGTGCGGAGCCGTACGGGATCTACTCGACGCCCGGATCGCGGAGATCGACAACACCATTACCGAATTGCTGGCGCTGCGTGCGAGCCTCACCGCCAGTCGGGACACCGCCGTGGCAGCCGATACCGAGTCGGAACCGAACAGATCGATCTGCCCGATCATCGAACGGTGAAGTAGCCGCTCAAGGACCCTCATGTCTCACTGAACTCTTGATGGCCGCGTTGCGAACTGGCGGTAGCCGAGCCTTTGCGGAATGGCCACTCGTTGCGGCAAATGTCCAGTCAGACTGGGCCGACCGATCATCGGACGGCTGAGCGGCGTTCGATAAAAGACTGTGTTGTGCCAGACGCCGCCCCGCTGGGCGATGCGTTCGCGGATGCCGACGGTTCAGCAACCGGCGGCGTGGTGCGGGGCGATGCTTGCGCAATTCTCCGTGAAGATGGAGGCATGCAGAGTCCGCAGCCCTGCGTCGTCGACTGTGGTGGTTTGCTTCTACAGCAAGGCTTTGCCGCCTGCCGGACTCCCATGGGGACAATCCGGCCGCCTCGGGCTCGCATCGTAGAGGCCCGCGTGCCAGTTGGATCCCGGCAGGCAGGTCACCTGCTGCCGGGTCCTCCTACCTGGTCCGCATTTTCTTCGGGCTGTGGCCTGGGTGCGCAGCAGTCGTCGGCGGTGTCGGTGGTGGTGTGGCGGCGTTCGCGGCGGGTGAGGGTGGCGATCGCGGTGACGAGGATGAGGCCGAGTGCGGTGATGGCGATCGCAAGTTGGTGTCCGGTGATCCAGGCTGACACGGTGCCGACGACGCCGGTGAGTGCGCCGATGCCGGGGTGCCCGCCGAGTAGTTGTGGCAGCCAGTAAAGGAGTAGGTAGCCGCCGGAAAGGGCAAGCACGGCGCCGGTGATGCGGTTCATGTGGGGCAGCAGCCGTCGGAGGAACCGGTTGATCAGGCCGCTGGCGAATGCGGCGAATAGCGCGAGGGACAGCAGCAGGGTGGCGGAGCCGGCGGCGTAGGCGGCGAATACGACCAGGACGCCGGAGATGTTGGTGCTGGCCAGGGCTTGGGTGACGACCGCGAGCAGCACCGCGAGCGTGCAGGAGGCGGAGGCCAGTGCGTACCCGGCGCCGAAGGCCACCATGCCTCTGGGCCCCTGCCGCGGGGTGCCGGAACGGCGGGTGGGTAGCCGCAGCGGCAGGTGTCCGCCGGCGACCATGGCCAGGCCGCCCACGGCCAGGATCGCGCCGAGCGCGGCGGCCAGCCACGGGATGACACCGGTCAGGGAACGCAAGCCGAGGGCCAGTAGTAGTCCGATGGCGGTGAAGGTGCCGGCGAACCCGGCGGTCAGCGCGAGCCCGGCGCGCAGGCCACCGGCCAGCCGGGACAAAGCGCCGGGCCGCGCGTCCGCCTGGCCGTCGCCGGTGTCGACGGCGTAGGCGAGGAAGGCGGGCAGTACGGCGAAGCCGCAGGGGTTGACCGGGGCGAGCATCCCGGCGCCGAAGGCGAGCGCCAACAGCGGGCCGATCACGCGCTCACCTTGGCCAGTTCGGCACGGATCTGATCGGCGGTGGGCTCGACAGCGCGGAACACCGGTTTGCCGGAGGCGTCCAGCACGACGGCGGTGGACAGCTGAGTGACCTGGTAGGCGCTGATCAGGGTGGCGTTGCTGTCGCTGGCGTAGGCAAGGCTGGTGGCCTGGTTGGCGGTGAGGAAGTCTGTGATGTCCTGCTCGGTTTCGCCGGGGCCGATGTCGACGGCGACGAAGTTCGCCTTCGTGCCGACCGCCTGCTGGACCTGGGCGAGGGTGTGGGTGGCCGGACCGCAACCGCCGCACCCGACGGAGAAGAAGAACAGCACGCTGGGCCGCGAGCCGGGCACCGCGACCTGCACGCCCTGCAGGGTTCGGGCGGTGAACGCTCCCGCAGCGGCAGTGGTCCCGGCCTTTGCGCTGCCGTCGGCAGCGGGTGGGGACGCGGTCTGCTTGCTCGACGGGGAAAACGCCGAATACAGCACGACGGAGATCCCGACGACGGCGATAACGGTCAGCGCGATCGTGACGAGTCGTCGACGAGAGCGCGGCGCGGCAGGTCCGGTCGGGGCGGGTGCGTCAGGCATGGGTCAGGACTCCTGGTTGGGGTGGGAGGACTCGTGTGGCCGATCGGGCTGGTCGCGGGCGGGTGGCACGGGCGGGCAGCACGAGTTGTCTCGGGTGGCGCCGTGTCGGGTGACGCGCCGGCGCGCGAACCGCGTCACCGCGGCGAGGACCACCACGACGGCGGTGCCGATGACCCAGGGGTTGCCCAGTACCGAGCCCACCGCGCCAAGGGCTCCGGCGGCGATCAGCACCGGCAGGCCGCAACACACGATGGGGACCAGGAGGAAACCGGCGGCGGCGAGCGCGGTGCGCTTGCTCTCGGAGCCGGGGTTGGTCGACATGGAGGCGGTCTCCTCGGCTGGTCAGGCGTTCGGGGCGGTGATGCGCATGCACGCGGCGAGGGCGGCGGCGTTGTCCGCGGCCAGCGAGCGCGCCAGCAGCACCAGTTCCGCGACGCGGGGGTCGGTGACCCGGTAGTAGGCGAAGCGGCCTTGGCGGCGCAGCTGCACGTAGCCGCAGTCGGACAGGCAGGCCAAGTGACTGGACACCCGGCCCTGGGACAGGCCGATGTGCGTGACGCATTCGCCCACGGCGTGTTCCTCGTGCAGCAGGAACTCCAGCAGCCGCAGCCGGGCGGGGTCGCCGAGGGCGCGGAAGAATTTCGCCATCATCTCCACCCCGTTCGGCTCGGTGGGCAGCAGCGTGCTGCTGCGTTCGGAAGCGTCGGCCACGGTCGCCGTCCTCACATCGAGTGTCTGTCGTATCCGGATGTACGAATCTTAGGTTAGCATCTATGCATCCGGGAAGACGAATATGTCAGTGGGAGGAGATCGCTGGTGCGGTACGACTTGGCGGTGATCGGTTCGGGTGGGGGTGCGTTCGCGGCGGCGATCGCGGCCCGCGGCAAGGGCAAGAGCGTGGTGATGATCGAGCGCGGCACCGTTGGCGGGACGTGCGTCAACGTCGGCTGTGTGCCGTCGAAGGCACTGCTGGCCGCGGCCGAGGCCCGCCATGTGGCGCTGGACCAGCACTTTCCGGGGATTTCCACCAGCGCGGGCCCGGTGGACGCCGCCGCGCTGATCGGTGGCAAGGACACGCTGGTGGCAGGGTTGCGGGCGGAGAAGTACGTCGACCTGGCCGCCGAGTACGGGTGGGAGATCCTGCCCGGCGAGGCCCGGTTCATCGAGGGACCGGCGCTGGAGGTGAACCTGCATGACGGCGGCCACGTCCGGGTCGAGGCCGAGCACTACCTGATCGCCACCGGCTCCACCCCGCGTACCGACGGCCTCGACGGAGCCGACCGGGTGGACTACCTGACCTCGACCACCGCGATGGAGCAGACCGAACTGCCCGAGTCGTTGGTCGTCGTCGGCGGCGGCTACGTCGGGCTGGAGCAGGCGCAACTGTTCGCCCACCTCGGCGTCCGAGTGAGCATCGTGGGCCGATTCGCCCCGCACACCGAACCGGAACTCGCCGGCCTGCTGGCCGGGGTGTTCGCTGACGACGGCATCGCCGTGATCGCCGAGCGCGCCACTGAGGTTGAGGCCGATGGTTCGGGCGTCGTCGTCACCGCCGGTGGGCAGCGGGTGACTGGGCAGCGGCTGCTGCTCGCGACTGGGCGGAACCCGGTCACCGCCGGGCTCAATCTCGACGCGGTGGGCGTGAAGACCGGGCATCGCGGGGAGGTGGTCGTCGACGAGTATCTGCGCACCGACAACCCGCGCGTCTGGGCGGCCGGGGACGTCACCGGGCACCCGCAGTACGTCTACGTCGCCGGGGCCCATGGCAGCGTCGTGGTCGACAACGCCTTCGGCGACGCCGGGCGCACCCTGGACTACCATCACCTGCCCGCGGTCACCTTCACCACGCCCAGTCTCGCCTCCGCCGGGCTGACCGACGTCCAAGCGGTGGAGCAGGGCTACGCCTGTAAGTGCCGGGTGCTGCCGCTGGAGTACGTGCCGCGGGCGCTGGTCAACCGCGACACCCGCGGCGCGATCAAGCTCGTCGCCGAACAAGGCTCCGGGCGGCTGCTCGGCGCGCACGTGCTCGCCGCGGGCGCCGGGGACGTCATCGCCACCGCTGTCTATGCGCTGGCAAACCAGATGACGGTGCACGAGATGGCCGACCTGTGGTGCCCCTATCTGACGATGGCGGAGGGCATCAAACTCGCCGCCCAAACCTTCACCCGCGACGTGTCCAAACTCTCCTGCTGCGCCTCCTGAAACCCTGCTCTCGGAAGGACAATCCCGATGACGAATGACCTGGACACCGTGGTGTCCACTATGGATAGTGTCTTCTCCCGCCAGGACAGCCCGGCCGGATGGCTATGGCAGCCGCTGTTGCGGCAACTGGCCCGCGGCGAACCCCTCACGATTGCCGACCTCGCGGCCGCCACCGGCCGCGCCGGTGACGAGGTTGCGCAGGCGGTGGGCCGACTGCGCGACACCGAATACGACGACGCCGGACGGATCGTCGGCTACGGCATCACGCTGCGCCCGACCCCGCACCGTTTCACCGTCGACGGCCACCAGCTCTACACCTGGTGTGCCCTGGACACCCTCATCTTCCCCGCCACCCTCGGCCAATCCGCCCAGGTTGAATCCCCCTGCCACAGCACCGGTGCCCCGATACGGCTCACCGTCGAGCCCGACCGAGTCAGGGATGTCGAGCCCCAGACCGCGATGGTCTCCATCGTCACGCCTGACGACTTGGTCTCCGTACGGGCTTCCTTCTGCAACCACGTGCACTTCTTCGCCGACGCCGACGCCGCGGCGCCCTGGCTCGCTGAGCACCCCGGCGGATCGGTCCTCCCAGTCGCCGACGCTTATCAACTCGGCCGGCAGCTGGACGCCGCTCAATCCGAGGAGCCCGAGCCCGGCGGGTGCTGCTGACGCCCACCTGCGCCGCCCGAACCGCCATCACCGAGAAGGGACAGCCACTGTGAGTACGGACTTCGATGTAATCGTGATCGGCGCCGGACCGGGCGGCGAGACCGCCGCCTCGCGCCTGCACGCGGGCGGACGGCGGGTCGCGTTGATCGAGCAGGAACTGATCGGCGGGGAGTGCGCCTACTGGGCGTGTATCCCGTCCAAAACCTTGCTGCGCCCACCCGAGGCCCGCGCCGAAGCCGCCCACGCGGCCGGCCTGTCCACTCCGGCGCAGAACTGGGCGGCACTGCGAGACTACCGCGACTACATGATCCGCCACCTCGACGACACAGAGCAGGTCACCGGATACGAGAAGCAGGGCGTCACGGTTATCAAGGCCACCGCAGCCCTGGTGGGCCGGGACCCGTGGCGGGTACGGGCCGGTGGCCGGGAACTCACCGCCGAGCACGTGGTGATCGCCACCGGCTCCGACGCGATCCACCCACCCATCGAGGGCCTGGACGAGGTCAGCGTATGGACCAACCGGGAAGCTACCACCCTGCGCGAGATCCCCGAGCGGATCGTGATGATCGGCGGCAGCGCCGTCGGGATCGAACTCGGCCAATTCCTCGCTCGCATGGGCGCTCGGGTCACCCTGATCCAGCGCGGCGACCGGCTGCTGGACCGGGAAGACCCCCGTGTCGGGGACATCGTCGCCACCCACCTGCGCGCCGACGGCATCGACGTCCGTCTCGGCCGGCAGGCCACCGCCGCGCGCCGCGACGGCGCCGATACGGTGATCGACCTCGACGACGGCACCACCGTGCGCACCGACGTCGTCGTGCTCGGCACCGGACGCCGCCCCCGCACCCACGGGCTCGGCCTGGAGACTGTCGGGGTCACACCGGACCCGCGCGGCGCGCTGGAGGTCGACGAGCACTGCCGCGTCACCGCCGGCCTCTGGGCGCTCGGCGACGTCACCGGGGTCGCGCTGTTCACCCACGTCGCCATGTACCAAGGACGGGTCGTGGCCGACAACATCCTCGGCACACCCCGCCAAACCACCTACAGCGGCATCCCCCGCGTCGTGTTCGCCCAACCCGAGATCGCCGCTGTCGGCCTGACCACCGACCAAGCCCGCCAGCGTGGCCTCGACATCGCCACCACCGAACTCGACCTCGCCGACTCGATCGCGCGACCCTGGACTTACGAAACCGACCCCGACGGCACCCTCGGTCTCATCGCCGACCGCACCCAGCGGACGCTCATCGGGGCCTGGGCCATCGCACCCCAAGCCGGGGAATGGATCCACACCGCCGCCCTCGCCATCCGCGCCCAGATCTCCATCGACACCCTGCTCGACGGCGTCGCCCAATTCCCGACCTACACCGAGGCGTACCTCGCCGCCCTCGAACAGCTCGCCATCTAGAAACCGCCCGGCCGCTCTCGGTGTCACAGCGTCGGTGGACGGGGGTCACCTCCGGGTGTGAAGCGAGATCACGTCGGGATCGTGGTGCGCCAGATGTCGGATCTGGTCCTCCAACTCCGAGTTGCGCAGGGCGAGGACCTGGATCTGGTTGGCGTAGACCCTGATCGTCTCCTCCAGTTCCCGCACGGTGGCGGCGTGGTCGCTGGCGGTCTGTTTGCGTTCCCGCTTGAGGGCGGTGATCTCCTCGCGCAGCGCGACGAGTTCAGGTTGCTGGGCTTCTCGATTCGCTTGTGCCGCAACAACGGCGTCCTTGAACTCCGGAGGCGAGCGGTAGAACGAGTCGCGGCCCACACCGGCTTCCCGGCACAGGTTGGAGACCGTCAGCTCGCCGTCGGTCACAGTCGGCTGACCGGCGAGCAGCCGGGTCAGCGCCTGCTCCAGGCGGACTTGGGTAGCGACGCGGGTCACGCCTGCGCCTCCTCGCTGTCGAGATCACCGATGAGCTGGTCGAGCTCGGTGATGTAGCCGGTGAGCGCGACCTGCTGGAGTTTCGGGACCGGACCGGCTTTCTCGCAGGACGCCTGGAGATCCAGGGCCTGATTGCGGGCGGCGGCCAGCCGGGGCCGGTGCACTGTGGACCGTCGGGCGTTCGGACAGCGCAGGCACATGTTGTGCTGCGGAACGGGCTGCCCGACGACCTTGGCTCGCTTGACACAGACCGCGGTCGCCGCGTTGAAGAAGCAGTCGTTGAGCACGCCGGGATGCAGCGTCTTGGTGAGATGCCGAAGCATCGTCCGCAGCCGCAGCTCGTCGGACACGACGCCGGGGAGATCACCCAGCTCGCGCCGAATGCGCTGGAACTCGGCGTTGATCCGCTCGGCCGCCCCACCGCCGGACTGGGCGCCGGTGTTCCAATCCCGGTAAAGATCCTCCACGTAGTCGAGCATGGCGACCGCCTCCTCGGCGGCGACCTCGGCGGCGAACCCAGAGGCTGAGGTCCCGGCATAGCCCTCGAACATGGTCACCTTGGCGTGGTGGTACTGCCGGGCACCGGCGACCACACCGAAGGGCTGGTGTGCGATATGCCAGGCCAGACTCCGCCGGAACTGCCGGGTGGTGAACACCCACTGCTGTTCCCCGTCGGCGGGGACGAACGGTTCGGCCACCCCGTCGGACGATTGGGTACCGAACAGCTCGTTGACGTGGTCCCGGAAACCACCGAGGCGCTCGGTGAGCTTGTTCGCCAGCCGTGGCTTGCTGGCGGGCCAGAGCCGGTAACCGAACAGATGCGTGGGGTCGTCGTTGATCTGCAGCAGGACGTCGATCGCCTCGTGAACGGCGTCGAGCACGACCCACTCGGCCTCGTCACCGGTGAGCTTGCGGCCCTTGAAGACCCGGCCGCGCAGCTTGTAGCGGGTCCGGCCGTCAACGGCGGTGGTGGTGGTGACAGCGCAGTCCCGCGCCAGCTCCAGGACTTCCATGTCCCGAAGTCCTGACAAGTAAGCCACCAGCACCCAGCAGGCGGTGCGCAGGTGGTGCAGTTCGTCATGCAGGCTGCGGTGATTCAGCCGCCCTCGCCAGGGTCGCCCGGTGTCCGGCCACGTCGAGATCGGCGTGTCCAGACCACCCTCTTCGTAGCCGATCTCGGCGCCGATCTGCTCCATCAGCCGTGTCGGATGCCCCTGGAAGCTGTTGGTTCCGCTCATCAGGGCGACGAGAGCGGCGTTCGGGGCTTGCACGACGCCGTCGACAACCGGCGCGGTCGGGCGCTGGGCCAGGCAGTACAGCGGCAGTGCGGGAACACCTCGCCCCTCCTGACGGCGGCGGTCCAGGAACGCCTCGATCTTGGTGACAGCCTCGCCATGCCGGCACCGGCCGCCTGCTCGGGCCTGCTCCAGGTCGGCGATTTCCCGCTGGGCGGCCAGGAGGTCCCGGCTGGCGGTCTGGACGTAGAACAGGGCGGCGCGCAGCAGTGGAGCCATGATCGGCTCGGGGATGCGCGGGGTGCTGTTCTCCTCGTCCGGTCGCCGCCCGGCGACCTGGGTGGCCGGGCGGCCCTTCCAGGGCACGACGGTGAGGCGGTCCGCGGTCAGGTACGGGCTGTGCGCCTCCAGGTGCTGGATGACGCCGATCCGGACAGCCAGCGTGTTTGGCACACAGGTCTCACGCCAGACGCGTGCGGTCGCGTCCAGGTGGGATTGGCGGGCCTGCGCCAAGCGCGTCACGCCCTGCTTGCCGAGCTCGGTAAACAGTTGACGCACGATGATGAAGTCCTTGTAGGTGTTGGTGATTTTCATCGGTCGGGCGGTCCGCGATCCGTAGGACAGCGGGACCACGCGGTGGATGCGGGAGTAGATGAACTCCTTGGCCGTGAGCATCGCGATCTCGTCGGGCAGCTCGGTGAAGTCCAGCCGGAGGTAGCCGTTGCTGCGGGGCGCGAACGGTCGGAAATCCCAGATGTCGTCGCTGAACCGGGGGCCGCGGCCAGTTGTCTCGGTGGTCAAGGACTCGGGCAGCACCCAGGGATCGGCCGATGGCTCCGGCGCGGCGGACGGGCGCGGTGCGGGGGCGCGGGTCACGCGACGGCCTCCCAGAACTCGGGCGGCAGCAGCAACCGTGCCCCACCGCTTTCGGCGATCGTCTGGGCGGTGGTGATCTGCTCGTCTCGGAACTTGGCCCGGATGCCGCGCACGATCCGGTCCCACGCCAGGCCGTAGCGCACGTTCCACTCGCTGACGGGGTACTCCTCCCGCTGGCGCTCGATGAAGTCCAGGAAGGTCAGAACCTGCGGCAGGTGCCGGGTGGTGAACACCGCGTTCGGGCACTCCAGGCAGCCCCACAACGACACCGGGCACGGCTTGCCCTTCGCCCCGAAAGGCGAGTCGTAGAAGTCGCGGCAGGAGGCCAGGAACACGTCGCTCTCGCGCGACAGCAGCGCCTGCACCTGCTCGGGTGGCAGGTCCCCTTCTCCGGCATCGAGGCGGGTGCCGTCCTCGTCGAGTACCACCGGCGGCGGCAGCGCGACGTCCAGCGCTTCGCGCAGGCCGTTCTCCACGGCTTGGTCGTGCAGCTCGTCGTGGGCGGGGATGTTTGCGTAGTGGTTTGCGGCGACGTCGGCGGTGTGGCCCTGGGTGAAGTCGGCGAGCACGCCGGTGGCTTTGAGGTATTGCTGGGACTTGTAGGTCTTGCGCAGCCGCCGCAGATCCAGCCGCACCGGCGTTCCGTCAGCGTCGGTCATCTGGTCGATGCCGTGTCGTTTCTGCCAGTTGTCCACGTGACCCCAAGGACCCTGCCCGCCGAGCGGGAAGGAGTCCCGCAGGCCCTTGTCTCCGTAGTCGACCCACAAATCGGTGCTGCCACTAAACTCGCGGGCTCGCGCGGTGAGCCGCAGCGCCAGTCGGATCAGACCGCCGGGATGGTGCAGGGCACCGCCATCGCTGACCCGCATGGACTTAGAGATCCGGCGACCGTGCGCGCGCCGCTTGACATAGTTGACACTCACGAACCCGCGGGCCGGGTTGGTCAAGCAGTCGGCCTGCAACCGCTTGGCGCACTCCGGCTCAAGCCCGGTCATGCAGATCAGCAGGATCAGGAACACGACGTTGTCCTCCCGAGTGAGGATGAGCGCCGCGTTGAGCGGGCGCCCGTTGCCCAGCCTCTTGCCGACCAGGGGCCGCAGGAACTGCATCGTGACAGGCCCGTGACGGGCGATGTGCCACAGCACGTTCTCGATCACATCCCAACCGCCGACGTTCGGGTCCTGGCCCGTCGCGGCTCGGGCTTCGCCATCCTGTATTCGGCGCGCGATCGCGCGGACATCCGCCAGCGCGGCGTTCCTGATCGCCTCGAACACGTTCTGCGGGTAGGCATCCAAGGGTCTCGTCTGACGGGCACGGGTTTCCCGTCCGAGGAACCTCAGCCGGATAGCCAGGTCGGGATCGAACGTCGTGGGGCTGGCGTCGAACGCCACGCGGAGCAGCCGGACCACCACACCGATGCTGATGCGCGGCTGGTCACTGTCCGGTCCGTACTCGGCGATCAGCGCCTGCTCGAACGCGTCGATGTGCTCGGCCTCCAGGTCACTGAACTCGACCTCGGTGGCGTTCTGCGGTTCGGCTCCAGTGATGAACCGCACGAACTTCCGCACCGAGAACAGGTTCACCTTGAACGCCTGGTAACTCGATTCGGGTCCGTCGGCGGCCACCGTGCGCAGCGTCGCGGCAAGCTGGCGGGTCAACCGCGGGCATGGCCACGCGGACATGTCGAACGTGCGGTCGGCGCCATCCAGGTGCAGCCGGAGCACCAGCGGACCGATGTCCGGGACAGGAGCGGGTTGCGCGGGCATCTGCTCCTCGGTCGGGAAAGCCGCCCAGCGGCCACGGCGACCGGAGCCGGCACCCTCGGTGCGGTTCACGCGGCAGCACCATCCTCAAGCCGGACCCTGCTCAGCGCTTCGGCTTGTTCATCCCATTCGCGCAGCGCGGACAGCACGATCTCCTGCGCCTCGTCCAGGACGTCGAGGTAGACGAAGACCGTCTCGCGCTGGCGATGGCCGAGCAGTAGCTGCAACTTGCGCAGCGGGTCGCCGACCAGCAGCCGTTTCACCTGCTGGCTCATCAGGGTCTCGCCGGGCTCCATGCGCAACGCGCGGACGGTCTGGCGCAGCAGCAGCCCGAGCATGTGCACGGCGAATGTGTGACGCAGGGCGTGCGGATGGACCACCAGGTCCAGGCCGAACCGGGCGCACCGTTCGTTGGCTCGCCGAAACACCGCCTGCCACGTCGACCGCGACAGCGGCAAGCCGTCCTCACCGAGCCACAGCCACAACGGACCACCCGGACCGTCGTCGCCGACCCGGCACAGTCGCTGCCGTTCCTCGATCGTCACCCGCGAGTACGGCCGCGAGCGGCCATCCTCGACGAGCGTCAGCGCAGTCTTGCCGGCGGAGCGAACTCCCATCCAGGCGTCCGTACACCCGTAAGCCCCGGCCGCCCGGCGGCGCTCGACCAGTTCGTCGCGTTCGATGTCGACGTAGTGGTGCAGGTCGCGCAGCACGCGGCGCGACACGAAAACCGTCCTCGGCCGGCTGCGCTTGGTGATCGTCGCGGGCAGGTTCAGGTCTCCGGTCAGCCGCCGCTGCGCCAGCGGCGGTACCTCGGTGACCAGGAGGCTCGACGCCTCTCTCAGCCGCATCCCGGTGCAGACCAACAGGTCGGCGAACACCGCGTTGCGCTCGCCGTGCCGACCGCGCCAACTCGGGTCCGGCGAGCCGTCGGGTAGTTGGCCACGCAACCCGACGTCCCGCCACACCAGGTAGTCCTCGTAGGCCAGGAACCGCACCGGCCCGGCGCTGTCCTCGACCTCGCGCTCGGCATTGAACAGCACCCGTACCAGCCCGCGGGGCGTCAACACCGTCTTCTCCACCATGCGGAACGGCTGGGCCTCGATCAGCTCCTCGTGTATCGCCCACTTGACCCACTTGTCTAGCGCCGCGATGAACCTGTTCCAGGTCGACGCGGACACCGTGAAGCCCTTGGTCCGCCGCCGCGCCCGCTTGTAGGCGCGCAGATCGTCCTGGCCGGCGTCCCAGATGGACCGTCCACCACGGTGCTCGTGGAGGAAGCGGCCGAACAACATCAGATCACGCGCGTACGCCTCTCTCGTGTGTTCCGAGCGCACACCCCACCCGTCCAACTCGCGCACGAACCGGTTCAACTCCAGGTCGTACGAGCCGTCGGGGCCGAGTAGGAACGGCAGCCCGTCGCCTACACCGGCACGACGCAGCACCTGGGCTTCGTCACCGCCGAGCCCAGGTGCGCCGAGCGCTCTCACCGGTGACGTCTTGTACATGAGCAAGGTTGAGATCCTCCGGGATCTGAACACGCCAAACACAGCGAAGCTGGCGTTGGCTAGGGACCTCTGCGACAGCAGTGAAGTGTCACCATAACGGTGGAATCCACGCCCATGCCGTAACTCATCACCACCGTTGTCCCGCAGTCGCTCTCGGCGATGCCGGGGAGCTGGTCGAGGCTTGTGCTCATCGGGAATCGGCCCTTCTCAATACCCCAAATGTGTTGCCTATAGGCTACATCATGGTGTAGCCTATAGGCAACAGATTCGATCCACCGAGAAAGGAAACCCCCCGATGACCACTACCGTCACCCCCGAGCTTCTTCACCTCTCGCCCAACGACATCGAGATCGAAGAAAACGTTCGACTGGACCCCCGCCTAGATCGTGACTTCCTGGCCTCCATCGAGGAGCACGGCGTCATGGTTCCCGTGCTCGCGGTGCGGATCGACGGCAAGGACAAGCCCCTCGTGCGCGAGGGACAGCGCCGCATCCAAGCCGCACGCCAGGTCGGCTTGACCTCGGTGCCGGTATACGTACGCACCGTCGACGGCACCGAGACCGCCGTTCGCGCCCAGCGCGTCATCGAGCAGATCGTGACCAACGACCGCCGCCTCCCCCTCACCGACGCCGAACGCGCGCGCGGCATCAACCAACTGCTGCTCGACGGGGTGTCACCGACGAAGGTCGCCAAGGGACTGTCCACCACCAAAGAGGCGGTCGCCGCAGCCAAGCTCGCCATCGCATCCGAGAAGGCGATGAGCGCTCTGGACACCGGGCAACTCAACCTGATCGAAGCCACCAGCTTCGTTGAGTTCGACGGCGACGACGAAGCCCAAGCCGAGCTGATCAAGGTCGCCGGCACCGACCAGTTCGCCCACCGGGTCGCCCAACTGCGCGCAGACCGCGAGGAGCGCCGCCGTTACGAGGAGGCGGCAGCAGCGTTCACGGCCAAGGGATACACCGTGCTCGGCGGTTACCCCAGCTGGTCTGACAAGAGCTACATCAGCACCAACTACCTGCGCGACGCGGAGGGCAAGACCCTGACCGACGAGGCGATCGCCGCCATGGACCCACAGCACTGGGCGGTCGTGCTCGTCAGCGAGGAAGCGTTCGTCGACGCCGAGACCGGCGAACCGGTCGATGAAGCCGATGTCGATTGGGACACCGAGGACGATCCGGAATCCGAACCTCAGGAGGGACTGCGGCACGCGCGCACTGTCAAGGAAACGACCACCTGGAAGCCCGAGTATTACTGCACCAACCCCATTGGTGCCGGAGTCACCCTGACCTCCTACGGAGCGCAACGGTATGGCCTCGACGCCGACCGCCTCGCCGACGAGAGCGACCCGGACGGAGCGGCGGAACGGGAACGGGCTCGCGAGGAAGCGGCCGAGAAGGAGCGCGCCGAACGCCGCAAGCTGATCGCGTTGAACAAACTGGGCGAAGCGGCCGCAGTGGTGCGCCGGGAATGGGTGCGCGACAAGCTTCTTGCCCGCAAGACCGCCCCGAAGGGCGCGGCCCTGTATCTCGCCGATGTGCTTGTCAACCGGGCGGACCTGTTCAACGACCACTATGGCCAGCGTCTCGCTCCCGAGTTGCTCGGGCTGGCCGACAACGAGACGCCGAAGGTGGCGGTCGCCAAACTCCCCGCCACCGGCGATGCTCGCGCGCTGGTGATCATGCTCGGGATGGTGCTCGCGACCATCGAAGCCCGAACCGGCAAAGACGCCTGGCGTGGACCCCAGGACATCACCAAGACCTACCTGCGGTTCCTGGAGGAGAACGGCTACCCGCTCAGCGACATCGAGCAGGTGATCCTCGGCAAGCGCAAGGCCGACACCGTGTACCGACAGGCTTGCACGGAGGACTAACGGTCTCCATCCAGTGGCCCCGCGGAGTAGTCCTCTGCGGGGCCACTTTGTTGTCGCCAGAATGAAAAGACGCCTAGAAAAGGGAATGGCACAAATTCGGCCTAGTGCGAATAGCACGTAATTCCTAGTGCCATTAATGCAAACCGAACAAAGCGCGGATAGTCGCCATAATTGCATGCATGGAATATCGCTATAACCGTTGATAAATAGGCTGCCAGCAATTAGAATAGGAGGTACAGAAACACCCCGAAAACCCCACGATTGAGGAGTCGAAATGACCACCACAGCCCCCGTCACCGTCTACACCAAGCCCGCCTGCGTCCAGTGCAACGCCACCTACAAGGCGCTCGACAAGCAGGGCATCGCCTACGAGGTTGTCGACATCAGCACCACCCCCGAGGCCCGCGACTTCGTGATGGCCCTGGGCTACCTGCAGGCCCCCGTGGTGGTGGCCGGCGATGACCACTGGTCGGGTTTCCGGCCGGACCGGATCAAGGCCCTCGCCCACGCGACCGCCGCCGCGTAGCCCCCCGACCCGACCGACACCCCGACACACCTCCAGGAGCCCACCATGTACACGCTGACCATCGATGAGGGCGGCCGCGACGTCAGCACGCCGCACGACACCCCAGAAGCCGCACAGGCCGCCCTACACGCGTACCTGGTGGTCTCGGACTACTACCACCGCCCCACTCAGCTCAGCCGCGCCCACGCGGCCTACGAACTGATCTCGCTTGCCCAGGGGCAGCCGCGCGTCGTCGGCGTGGCCACCATCGAGGCCTACACCGAACTCGACGCACGCCGTGACCTCAAGGCCGTGTTCGCCACAGTCGGCCCCGCGCACGCCCTCGCATCCTAGCGCCGTGCCGTACTACCTCACCAGCGTGGCGGACCTGCCCCACCCACACACCATGGGTGAGCGGCCCCACCCGGACGGAACGCGGTCCAACTGTCCCCTCGCCCTTGAGGCGGTCATCCGCACCCTCGGTCACCATCCCGGACAGGACGGCTACCGCACACTGTTCGCGCGCGAAGACATCGCCGAGCGCCGCCGCAGCTGCGACGTCCACTCAGGAGACTGGACCGTCGCGCTGCCCACCGTCACGGCCTTCCTCGAACCGTTTCCCGCCAGCGCCGACACCGCGACCATCGCCAGCGCCGCACGCATCCACCCCTCGTTCGCGGCCCTCGACCCGGCGGACCGCCGGCTGGCGCTGGCGCTGCTGAGCTACAGCGACTCCCTGCGCGTCTACGTCAACGGCCACGGGCACCGCGAGACGATCGGACAGCACCGCATCTGCTGGGCCCGCACCGCCGGCATCACCGCCGTGCCAATGTGGTTCGACGCCACCACAGTGGCCCCGCCGCGCGACGCGGTACTCCTGCAGCGCGGCTGAGCGCCCTCGCGTTGCACCCGCCGACACACCCCCGGCGAACCCCGCCATCCGGGCCGTGCGACACCATGCAACAACCCCTCCCAACGCGCTGCGCTCGACAACCGCGTGACGCCTCGTTGGTGGACTCACCACAGCATGGGCTGATCGCCCAACAGTGCGGCTTGCACCGCGTCGCCATCCCAGCCGTGGCGCACGGCCTCGCGCAGCGCCACCGAGCGGTCACGTCGCACCCCGCGACTATCGAAGCGTCGCAGCTTATTTCGGCCCCCGCCACGGCGCATCCGCGCCATGCGCTCCATGTTGTCGCCCTGGGTACCCGAAACGACGTGCTGGCGTGGTTCTGTCGCATCGGCCACTTTCACGCACACCGGGTTGTCGCACTCGTGCAGACCGAGCACGCCAGCGGCAACCACACCGGACACGATCGCCAACGCGTAACGGTGCGGCCGCACGCACACTCCGGACCCCGCTCGGGTGAGATAGAACCGGCCGTAACCATCCTTGCCGATCGCACCGATCCAAATGTCGCAATCCGATGCCGTTGGCCCACACACGACGTGACTGTGGAACCGGGCGATCTCGGTCGCATGCAGATGCTGATCGACAACCAGTTCCTCCGCGCTCTTCATCGCCGCCGACCGTAGTGTCGGGCACCGACAGTCGGGCCACCGCCGGCGGGCTGCAGAGACCACCCAGAGAGCGCTCGCGCACTCACGGTTTCACTACCGTTCTGAAGTGACGCGCGGACCCCCGCCGAACAGCGCCTGCCGTCGCTCCACCTCACGTCCGATCGCTACGGCCACGCGCTCGATCCCGTGCGGGTCCTTCCGCAGCTGCTGCAGCACAGCCGCGTGGTGCGCGGTGGGCTCCCGCTCGCCGATGGTCGTTTCGTCCGCCGAATCACTCATCGGTCTCCTCCAGTTCGTTGTTTCCGCGCATCAGGCCGTGGCCGCGTTGGTGGGCCACTCACCGCTCTCAGCGTGCGCAGCTCCGGAGGAACCACCAACGCCCTCCTCTGCACGCCCCGTACCTAGTGCATGCGAACCGCTCTGCTGTAACGACTTTCCCGAATTCGGCGCATGCCGGGCCATCGCGCGCACTGCTCCGATCGCGACGCCGTGATTGGTCGCGATCGTCGTCAGCGTCTCACCTCGTTCACGCATCCGCTCGATCGCCGCGCCAGCGGCTGCCCGCTCGTCGCCCACCCGCTTGGCTTCTTCGCGCTCCAACTGCGCGTCGGCCTGCGCGCGCAGCTCCGCGCGCCGCACCTTCTTCCACTCGCCGATCTCGGCGAGCTTGTCGATCGCGTGAATGAGGATCGTGGCGTCCTTGAGGTTCTCCCGGTCGCGCGCCGCGCGCTCCTCGTTGGCACGTCGGAACGCTTCCACGGCCCGGCGCCGGGCCTCCGCCTTGGATGTTCTCGCAGCTGTCATGGTCGAGGACCCTAGAAGCGTTATGGCCGACCGGGCCACCACCACAGCCACATTCGTCCTCCACCACTTTTCGTCATCCATCCTCCTGTGTCACCGTCACCATCCCCACCACGTCGCCGCTCACCCCACTCACCACCCGCCGCACCGCCTCCCATCACCCCGCCGTCGCGCCCCCTTTTCCAGCCCCACCGACACACCACACACCTCTTGCACTCAGGAGAGCCGCTCGTCTAAGAGTTTTCTAAGAACCCCCGGTTTGGTGGTGGCTTCGCCGGGCGGCCGGTTCGTAGCGTGCGGCGCATGCGGACCCGTGTGTGCGCGTCATGGTGATGACGCTGCACAAGCTGACCGCCGGGGACGGATACCTGTACCTGGTGCGGCAGGTCGCTGCCGCGGACAGCACCGAGAGGGGCCGCTCCACGCTGGCCGACTACTACTCGGCCAAGGGGGAATCGCCGGGCCGGTGGATGGGCCGCGGCCTGGCAGCGCTATCGGACACCGGACGCTGCGAAGTGAGTCCGCAAGCCCGCCAAGAACTTTGGACGGTCGAAGAGGGGTCGAGCGTCAGTGAATCGCAGATGCGCAACCTCTACGGGGTGGGGCTGCACCCCAACGCCGATGCCATCTCGACCTACACCAACGGCCGCGGCGCCGGCCCCGAACGCGCGGCCGGACGACTCGGGCGTAAGTTCCGCGTGGTCGACGGCGAACCCGAGTTCGCGCGCAGATTGGCGGTCGCGTTCCGCGACCACAACGCCGAAACCGGCGCACATTGGAACGCCGCGATCGACCCCGAGATCCGCGCCCAGATCCGCACCCGCGTGGCGTTGGAACTGTTCGCCGAGGAGTACGGCCGTCCACCTTCCGACGACCGGGAACTGTCGGGATTCATCGCCCGCAACACGCGCGCCCGCACCACCGCCGTCGCCGGCTACGACCTGACGTTCTCCCCGGTGAAATCGGTGTCGGCGCTGTGGGCCATCGCCCCCCTGCCGGTGTCCGAACAGATCGAAGCCGCCCACGACGCCGCAGTCGCCGACGTGCTGGAGTGGCTGCAGGATCAAGCCACCTTCACCCGCACCGGCGCCGGCGGTATCGCCCAGGTCGACACCGAGGGGCTGATCGCCGCAGCATTCACCCACCGCGACTCCCGTGCCGGCGATCCCGATTTGCACACTCACGTCGCGATCTCCAACAAGGTCTCCTACCTCGACGCCAACGGCGTACGCCGCTGGCTCGCGCTCGACGGTCAGCCGCTACACCGAGTGACGGTGGCGGCCTCGGAGTTGTACAACACTCGACTCGAAGCGCACATGATCGAACGCCTTGGGGTGGCGTTCGTCGAGCAGTCCCGCGGGCGGGGAAAACGACCGGTCCGCGAGGTCGCCGGCATGTCCCCGGAATTGATGGCGCGGTGGTCGAGTCGCCGCGCGGCGATCGAGGCGCGTACCGCCGAATTGGCCAAGGCGTTTCAGGCCGCGCACGGACGCGAACCGACCAACACTGAGATCATCGCGCTGGCCCAACAGGCGACGCTCGAATCGCGCGAAGCCAAACACGAACCGCGCTCGCTGGCCGAGCAGCGCCACGTGTGGCGCACGCAGGCCGTGGAGGCCTTGGGGCGCGATGGCGTGCACACGATGTTGGCCGGTGTCCTGGCCGGTCCCAACCGCACCCGCACCGCCCCCGTCGTCGACCGGGAATGGATCATGTCGCGTGCTGGCGAACTCATCGCCACCGTGGCCGAATCGCGGTCCACGTGGCAGCCCCATCACGTGCGCGCCGAGGCGCTTCGCATCGCGCGCACCCACGGGTTGGGGCACGATGTCGCACTGGTCGAGCGCATCACCGAAGCCGCTCTCGGAGACGGCTTCTCGGTGCCGCACGCGCGGGTCGCCGATGCCGAGCTGGATGAGCCTGTCGCATTGCGTCGCCGCGACGGCGCCAGCGTCTATTCCCGCCACGGCGTGCAGCTCTACACGAGCCGCGAAACGCTGGCCGCCGAGCGCCGCATTCTGGACGCGGTGCAACGCTGCGACGGCCGCGCCGCCACGGCCGCCGACGTGGAACTGGCGCTGGCGGATTCGGCGGCACGGGGGCGCACGCTCAACCCCGGCCAGACCGCACTGGTGTCGGAGATGGCGACCTCGGGGCGTCGTGTCGCACTCGCGCTGGCGCCGGCCGGAACGGGCAAGACCACCGCCATGGCCGCGCTGGCTCATGCGTGGCGCAGCTCGGGTGGCCACGTGATCGGTTTGGCCCCCACCGCCGACGCGGCGATCGTGCTCGGGGAGGACCTCGGAGCCACCACCGACACCCTCGACAAGTACGTCTTCTCCGCCGACCCGGACAAGGCCGCAGCCTTCGGTGTTCCCGACTGGTTCGACGAGGTGGGGCCCGACACGCTCATCGTGGTCGATGAGGCCGGAAAGGCCGCCACCGCAGGCCTGGACGCGATGATCACCGACGCGCTGCGCAAGGGCGCGAGCGTGCGCCTGGTCGGTGACGACGGCCAGCTGTCCTCCATCTCGGCCGGCGGTGTCCTGCGCGACATCGCCGAGGCCACCGACGCGTTGACCCTCAGTGAAGTCGTGCGGTTCAAGTCGCCGGCAGAGGCCGCAGCCGGGCTCGCACTGCACGACGCCGACCCGGCCGGCATCGGCTTCTACATCGACCACCACCGCGTGCACGTCGGAACCGACGAGACCGCCGCCGACATGGCCTATCAGGCGTGGCGGGCCGACCTTGCCGCAGGCGCCGACAGCATTTTGCTCGCCCCCACCAACGACGTCATCAACGCGCTCAACGCCCGCGCCCGTGACGACCGATTGGCAGCCGACCCCGAGGCCGCGCGGGCGGCCACGGTGGTGCTGGCCGACCAGCTGCACGCCAGCGTCGGAGACACCATCCGCACCCGCAAGAACGCGCGCTGGATTCGGATCGGGCGCAACGACTTCGTGCGCAACGGCTACCGCTACACCATCACCGAAGTCCTCGCCGATGGCGGGGTGAAAGCCCGCCACCTGCGCAGCGGACGCATCGTGACGCTGCCCGCTGATTACATCGCCGAACACGTCACGCTCGGCTACGCGGCCACCATCGACTCCGCCCAGGGTTTGACCGCCGGTGGGCGCGACACCAAGGGCACCTGCCACATCGTCGGCTCGGACACCCTGACCCGCCAGCACCTCTACGTTGCGATGACCCGCGCGACCGACGAGAACCACCTGTACCTGTCCACCGCCGAAGGCGATCCGCACCGGCTGCTGTCCCCCAAGGCCACCCACCCCGACACCGCCGTCGATGTGCTCACCCGCACGCTGGCCCGCGACGGCGCCCAGGTGTCGGCCACCACCGAAGCCCGCCGCGCAGAAGATCCCGCGGCGCGGCTGCAGGCCGCCGCGGACATGTTCTACGACGCCCTCGGCGTGGCCGCGGAAAGCCAGCTGGGCGCCGGTGCCCGCGACCGATTGGACGCCATCGCCGACGAGGTGATCCCCCGGCTCAGCGAGCGCGAGGCGTGGCCGGTACTGCGCCGCAACCTTTCCGTCCTGGCGCTCGGCGGCGCCGATCCCCGCGAGCTGTTGACCGAAGCCTTGGCCAAGGGCAGCGTCGACGACGCCGCCGACCCGGCCGCGGTCCTCGATCACCGCATCGACCCCGCCGGCACCCACTCCGCGGGCATCGGTGTGCTGCGCTGGCTTCCCGCCATCCCACAGGCACTGGCCGACGACCCGACCTGGGGTGCCTACCTGGTTCGACGTGAACAGCTGGTCGAAGGCTTGGCCGACCAGATTCGTGAGCGTGCACGGGCGTGGACCAACGGCACCGCTCCCGCGTGGGCGCGGCCCCTGATCACCGTGAATCCCGCGCTGACCGCCGAGATCGCCGTGTTCCGCGCCGCGGTGGGAGTGGAGGACGCCGACACCCGGCTCACCGGACCCCGGCAGTACCCCGTGCGGACCCGCGCCGTGCAGGCGACCCTGCAGCGCTACGCCGCGGCCGACATCGGGCGGCGCAGTGCCGACACGACGCGCTGGAACGAGCTCATCGACGCCATCGACCCGCGTGTGCGCGCGGATGCGTACTGGCCGCAGCTGGCCGCGCAGCTCGCCCAGGCCACTCGCACCACGCCCGATCTGAGGCAGATCATCACCACCGCCGCCCGTCAGGGGCCGTTGCCCGACGAGCTGCCGGCTGCCGCATTGTGGTGGCGCATCGCCGGTGCTCTGTCTCCGACCGCCACGCTGGCCACCACGCATTCACGGCTGCGGCCTGCCTGGATCGTCGATGTTGATGCGGTGTTCGGGGCGGAGCTGACCGAGACCATCACCTCCGATCCGGCCTGGCCGGGGCTGGTCGCCGCCATCAGCGCTGCAGACCCGCGCAAGTGGACGCCGCGCGATCTCCTGCACGTTGCCGCCGAGCATCTCGCCGACGCCGCCGACGCCGACCACCCCATTCCCCCCGGCGACTACGCACGGCTGATCACCTACACCGTGGACGCCTTCACCCACCGGCTGCACGCGCGTTTCGGCATCGACGACGCGGACCTTCCCGCTCCCGATGAAGCACCGCCGCACCCCGACGACGAGGCGCTCTTCCCGCCCGACCCGGAAAGCCCCTACCCCGACGTCGACGAAGTACCGCCCTTCGACGACTACTTCGATACCGCGGCCCCCGACGACTGGCTCGAATATGGGCCAGATGAATTCGAAGGACTGCAATTCGAGGACCTCTCAGCAAACCGTCCCGCACCCGAATTGGGTATCACCATGGATTTGGTCAATGAATTGCAGCAGGAATACCGCGACGTCTGCGAAACGCTGAAAACTCTCAGCGCAGAAATTCGCGCCGGAAACGGTCCGGCCATGCGGGCAGTGGCCGATGACCTTTTGCGGATGCGCCACCAGGTCGACGCCGATCGACCGTACGCACTGGCCCTGACCGCGGTCATGGAGCAGTGGGCCGACGCCGACGCCACCTACAACGACATGCTGCGCATGGTTGAACACGCCCGTCATCGGCTCGACCTCCTGCGGGCTGACCCCGATGTCGACGAACTCGACCTCGCCTCAGCCCGTCAAGATGTCGCGTTCTACACCGACCTGCTGCCAGATCAGCCGCCGGCACTGCAGTTCCAGCAGGCCCTGGCCGACGCGCAGGCCGCGCGCGCGGCGGCCGCGGGCGGCGGCAAGATCGTCACCGAGCACGACATCCAGGCCGCGCGCGCTGACGCCGAGCGCGAGGATCTGGCAGCCCGTGCGCAGCTGCGCGATCGCCGCGAGCAGCTGCGCCGCGAACTCGGACGCGCTGAGCGCGATGTCGCTGCCGCTTTCGCTGCCGCCCAAACCGCGACCTCCGAGACGTTGGAGCAGCTGCTGGACTCGGCGCGCGCGGAGGTGGCGCTGCTGCAGGTCGCCGGCGACGTCGACCTGAGCCGCACGCCGCTGGACATTCCCACGGCAGCCCTGACCGCGCACGAACCCTACATTGCCGACCAACTCAAAGCCTTGGCGGCACAACCGTATCGGCTCAGCGTCACCGGCGCCGACGCCACCGACCGAGACACCGCCGCGGCGCTCTACACCCTGCGCAGCACGGCTAACGCCGCTGACCGAAAGGTGCTCTGGCTCTCGGCCACCGACTCCGCGACAGACGCTGCCCGCGCCGCCGAGCTCGCCGACACCATCACGACAGTCAGTCATGCCCATCACCAAATTGGTGACGGCCAGTGGGCATTGCCGCCCGGAGCCATCGTGGTCATCGACGACCCCGTGGCCGCCGAGCCCGACCACCTCGTCGACATCGCCCGCCACGCCGCGGCCGCGGATGCCCGCGTCATCCTGCTCACCCCCCGGACCAGCCGCGGGCCCAGCGAGTCGGCGGTGCAGCTGCTCTCCCAATCCCTGCCCTGGCACACAACCCTCACTGTCGTGCCCACCGAGCCCTCAGATCCGCTGCTGGAGCCGGTGCCAGCGGTCGCTCTGGCCGATCGCCTGGGCCGCGCCCACCTCAGCGAACCGTGGCGTCACGTGCTCACCCAGTACGACGGTGCGGCGCGCGCCGCGCGCGCGGCACACCGCCGCCACCTCGCCTTGGGATGGCGCACACCCGGCCCGGAGGTCGACGGCCCCGAACACATGCTGGGCGCCGGCATCGACGACTAGATCACTGTGGGCAATCGGGTCGCACGAACGTCGACCTGCTCACGCAGACCTTTCCAGCTGGCGTGCCGCAGGCCTCGCCCCGGCGACCACTCGCGAAACGCGACCTCTCCCACGTACCGGGGCTCCACCCACCGCCATCCTTGGTCATCACCAGGCGGATTGACCACCGGGGGCGCGTCGAGCACCAGCGGGTGCAGGACCTCGAACAGGTGCCGGCGCATCACCGCGCTGAACCCCGTGCCGACCTGCCCGGCCAGCTCCAGTCCACCGTCGTCGCGGTACCCCGCGACCAGCAGCGCCCCCACCCGTCCCGGCGGACCTGTGAACGCGACCACGGCAAGCTCGGCGCTCCGGCGCACAGGGCTTTTCACCCACCACGGCGAGCGGCCCTCCCGGTACGGGGAGTCCACCCGTTTGGACACGATGCCCTCAATGTGGTGCTGAGCTGCTACCTCCAGCATGTCTGCGGCCGGGACGCCGAAGAACGCCTTAGGTACGGTGACCGCTCCGGTGTCCTCGACGACGAGCGACTCCAGGACCTCGCGGCGCTTGACGTACGGCTCATCGGTGAGATCGCGGCCGTCGACCGCGAGAACGTCAAAGGCCATGAGATGCCGTTACTGTGGAACCGGTAACTGCCGTCGGGCATGCACCCTTCGAGGATGGTGGCGCCCATATCGCAGAGGTTGGAGCGTCCGGTGGCGCAGTACCGACAGGTTCCGCAGTTCGGGATGAAGCTGCAAACAACGTGATCGCCTGGTTTGACCTTGGTGACCCCAGGTCCGACGTCCTCGATGATGCCTGACCCCTCGTGCCCCCCGACGATTGGATAGCGCGGCGGTAGGTCCCCGTCGGTCAAGTGCAGGTCCGAATGGCACAACCCCGCGGCGGTGTACTTGATCAGCACTTCACCAACCCCGGGACCGTCGAGGTCGAGTTCCATGATCTCGAACGGTTTCCCCGGCTCCAGCAACACTGCTGCGGTGGTCTTCACTTCATACTCCTTATCGGTAAAGAGCTGTTCAGGCGGGCGATGTCGACGGAATCGATCTGCGTTTGTAGCTCTGCGGCGGAGGCGGACGTGCCAGGTTCACGGCCCCAGCCTGCGAACGCGGCACGATCGCCGCGGGTGTCACTCACGCGGACACCGAGGCCGACTCGACGGCCGGATAGAACTTGTCGGCGTGAATACGTGCCTCCGGTAGGCCCTTGGCTTCAAGGAGACGCCCGACGGCGTCACACATCTCTGGCGCGCCGCACAGGTAGGCGTCATAGACAGAGGCATCCCGTATGTCTTCGGCAATGGCTCTGGTGACACGCCCTGCGCGGCCATTTGGCGGCACCGTGTCAGGGGTGCCTTGCGACAGGCACGGGATGAACTGGAAATCCGTCAACCGAGTCGAGAGTTCGGCGAGCTGGTCGAGGTACACCAGGTCACTGTTGGTGCGGGCTCCGTAATAGAAGCGGATCGGCACGTCGCTGTCCTGCTCGGCTGCGTCGGATAGAATTGACAACAGCGGCGCGATCCCGGAGCCGATCCCGACCGCGATCACTGGGCGAGCTGTCTCGCGCAGGAACATGGTGCCAAACGGTGCCTCCAGGTTCAGATGAGATCCCGGCTCCAGGCGGTCGAGCACTGTAGTGAACGCCCCGTTCTGCACGCGTTTGATGCAGAACGTCAGTTCGTTACCCGCACTCGGTGGGCTCAGCAGCGAGTACGACCGGCGTTCCCCGGTGTCGAGAGTGAATTCTGCGTACTGGCCGGCTCGAAAGCTCAGCGGTTCGTCCAAGCTCACTCGCAACTCGACCAGGTTCGTTGTCCGGGAAACGACCTCCAGCACCGTGGCCCTGCGAGGGCTGGGGGGTGTCATCGGGGGAAGTGTCTCGGCGCCGTCGTGCTGATGGATCTCGATCTCCAAATCACTCTTAGCGAAGGTGCAGCACAGCAGGATCGCCCCGTCCTCACGTTCGTTCCTCGGGATCGCGTAGACCGATGCGGCCGAGTCGTCGACGTCGCCGTCGATCAGCCAGTGCTTGCACGACGAGCAATTCCCGTGCCGACATCCGTATTGCAGGTTGATGCCGTGGTGCAGGGCGGCGGTGAGGATGTCTTCGTTCTCACCCACGAAGAACTCCTCTCCCGTGGGTGCCAGGGTGACGCGTGCCATCAGTGATCCGATCAGGTCTTTGCCGGTTCGAGTTGCGACATGTCGGCAGTGACCACGAACGCGTCGTCCTCGACATGCGCCCGCCCGTAGTAACTAGACATGCACACCAAGAACCGTGACATCGTTAGCGGTTTCCCGAGGTATTCCTCTACCTCAGCCAGCGGTATGCGGATCGTTCCCTCGGTCTCGAGCAGGAAGAACGTGCCTCGATCCTGCACTCGAATCTGGGGGCATTCCTCGCTCACGTAATGCACGGTCGCCTGGGCCTCTTCGCTTTTCATCAGGACGAGTCCGATCGTTCGCCGTCCATGAGAGGGGGTTCCGCTCACAATGTCACCGCCGTGGGAACCCGCAGGCCGGCCTTTTCGAGGATGTCTGCGGTGTTGTCGACGACATGCTGTCGGGCGCGTTCGCCGAGCCCTGATCCTGCGGGTGCGGCGTCGAAGACCGGCAGGAACGCGTCGACGGCCGCGAGCGCGTCCGTATACCAAGAGTCGACCCAACGTTGCATCAGCGTGTGGTTGTGCGCGGTCGGCACCGGCCGACCCGCGAGGTCGGTATCGGCGGTGAGCATCTTGACTAAAGCTTGGGTCGCGGCGCGGTTGCGACGCCGGTCCGCCTCCGCGGTCATCTCGATCACTGGGATGACCACGTCACCGTGCAGCGGAGCTAGACGACGAAAGAACTCGCTGCCCAGGAGGGCGGTGCATAACGGCTCGACCACCAGGTTCGTCATCAAGACCATTTCACCCCAGTCGCGCAGCGAGAGGAGCCGCTCGACTAGCCTACGGGCGCCCTGACACGCCGGATCACGAAGCCAGGCCTCGGCGCCGGCTCCTTCGGTATAGCCGGGTGCCTGCTCGTGCAGATCGAGGCTGTACAGCGCAATGTCCTGTTGGTGGCGTAGCCGATCCATGCCACTAAAGGTGTAGGCCATCGACAGGGTGTCCGACAGCGCTTCCCGGGTCACGAATGCGTGCGCCTTGAACATTCCCCACTGAAACGACGCGAACGCTTCGTAGTAGCGCGACACAAGATCGAGCCACGCTGGCGCGATGTCGCCGAACGCGCCGTTGGCCTTCGCCGAGGTGATCGCCCCCTCGATGGACCGCTCCTGCTGGGCTTGAAGCTTTATGTAAGGACGCTGCCAGAGCCCTGACGGATCGCGGTACTCGAACCAGTTCGGATGGACCAGTGCGGTGGTCCGGGCATCTTGGCAGCCCAGACCGTCGGGCCTCAGCAGATACCAGCCACCAGAATCGAACTGGTCGAGGTCCGGTTGGGCGTGGCAGATGACCGCCTCATACTCGGAGAGTCGGCGCTTTTGCGGCCGGATGTATGTCAGGTCCCGGGGCGAGTAGAAACCCTCGCCCACCTGCTCGGCCGCCACGCCCTCGGAAATCAGTTCGGCACTCATCAGATGTCCGTGAATGCGTCGGCGGGCATCGCCCTGAGCGGATCCTGGATGACGATTCCGGTGCGCCGGATATCGTCGATGGTCCACAACCAGCGTTCCTCGGTGTGCACGTGCGGCTGACCCATCAGGGTCCGACCGTCGGCGCGCAGCAGGCCGTTGTCCTCGATGTAGCGGGCCAGCTCGATCCCGTCGTTGACCTCCCACCACGTCATGCCGGTGTGGCGGTGGGGGGCCTGCCGGAAGATGTGCTGGCAGGCCTCCGAGCAGAACGCATGCCGTTGGCCGGCCGCGTCGATCGACAACCGGACCTCGTTGATGTCCGGGCGCGGGAATACGCAGGGCATCTGACAGGTCCGGCAGATCGGCGGCATCGTGGGGAACAGTTCCAAGGCGAGGTGGCCCTTGCGGGGGTCACCCATTTCGCGGTACGCGGTCCAGAACGGGCCGAAATGCTGTTCCCAGCCGGGGTATTTTTCCTCAAGGTAGGCGAAGTCTTCGTCGGTCATGTAGTCCGATCGCCACGCGTGCACTGGCCACAGCGCCGCAGACACCATCGCCGCGGAATGCCCGCCCCATTCCACGTGCCGCTTCGCGTCGTGGATCCAGCGCGGCACCTTCAGACCGAACGGTTCTAACCGCTCGATGTAGCTACCCGCCCAGTCGTCCCAAATCCATTGATCCCAATACTCTTTGTAGGACTTGAGGCGAACCTTCGAAAAATAGTCGTAGACCGCCCCTTGGAAGTTGTCCAGGAAGCTGTGCTGGCGCCAGAACGCGGTGTCGAAGTCCTCCTGGAGCATCGGCAAGTTCTCCGGCTCACTCAAGACCGCGGCGAGCGTCGAGTAGCCGTTAGCCATGTGCCGCGCTTCATCGGACTGGACTGACAGGAACACCGACGGGGTTGCCTGGTCCCCGTTCGCGGCCGCGACCTCAGTCACCGCCACGAACAGCGGATTGGTATACGCCGTCTCGGCGACAACCTGCAGATTCAGGGCATTGGTGATCGGATCGTCGTTCATGAACGCTTCGAACACTGCCCGACCCGGTCGCCCGATCGGGTCGGACGCGCGCGTCTGGAACCCGGAGTTGAACCCAGCTGGGTCCGGAGCATGCTTGGCGAAGTAGCGCATCAAATACGCCTCTTGATTGGTGTGACGTACTTCGTCGATCATCTGCGCGAGATAGCCCTGGCGCAGCTCCGGATTCTCCACCGTATCGACCAGCATCGCGGTGCACTTCATTGCGGCGTACTCGCCGAAGTCGACCAACGCCAACACTGGCTTCATGATCTCCATGAAACGTGGCTCGGCCTGCGCGGAGTTGTTCATCCGGCTCAACGCGTCCTCGAGCGCACCGTATTGGCGGTCGTCCTTTTCTTCCTCCATCCCGACGTACTCGCGTACGAGGGTACGGAATGGGTCCTTGGTCTTTGGCGGGATCTTGTACTTGGTTGGATATAACGCGTCGCGCCGGAAGTAGCTCGGCTCCCAATCGAACGACTTGATCTTTTCGTGCTGCGTCGTGATCGATGCGGTCATCAACTAGCTCCCGATTGATTCGCGACGGTGCCGACCACCGCCGCATTGAGATCATCGTCACACGCGCGGATGCCGTCGACTACCTCCGATCGGAGGTCTGCGGCGGTGCGACTGACCGCCGTGGTGAATGCAGGGACTACTGTAGAACTATGCCTCTTCACCGGCGAGGTTGTAGCGACTCAGCCGCGAATTCTGCCGCCATCGCGGCGCCATCTGCTGTGGCTTGTGCGGGTGGCGGGCATGTGCGGGTGATGGTGGTCGATGATCATCCGATTGTCCATCTGGGCGTGGAACGTCTGGTTGAGGGTGCGACGGGCGTCCAAATGTGCCGGGGTGCGCGGACCGCAACCGACGGTGTCGCAGCGGCTACTGCGGAATGCCCAGATGTCGTTTTGCTAGATCTGCATCTTCCGGACATGGCTCTGCCGGACGCCGCCGCCGCACTTCGCGGGGCGTGCCCCGGGGTGAAGCTGGTGCTGTTCACCGGCGACAGCAAACGGTCGGTCGGCCAGATCGCTGGACTGGTCGGGGTGGACGCGGTGGTACACAAGGACAACGCCTGCGCGGTGCTCATCACAGCGATCACCGAAGTCGCCGCGGGGCGACGCTACTGCGATCCCGTCATCAGCTCCGGGGATCCGCTGGCGCTGTCGCGACGCGAGTATCAGGTGTTGGAGCGGTTGGCCATGGGAGAGAGCAACAGCGAAATTGCTCAGCAGCTACGCCTAGCGCCGAACACCGTGAAGTCTTACGTTCAATCGCTATTGGCCCACCTTGACGCCCGCAACCGGTTGGACGCGGTGGTCAAGGCTCAACAGGCCGGAATGCTCTAGCCGCCGGTACCCACGCCCGCACTGTCCCGCCGCCTTCGTCGTTGCCTGCGCACGTCAGCCAGCCGCCGACGCGCTCGACGCTTTCGGCCATCACCTCGAGGCCCATGCCGCGCTCGTCCTGCAATGTGATGTCCCCGGCCGTTCCGTCGTCGGCCACGGCCATGCCGACACCGTCGCTGTGGATATACAAACTTACGACCACGGAGTGGGCACCAGCGTGCTTCTCCACGTTGAGCAGGGCCTCGCGGGCGATCCGCCGTAAAACGTCCGCGCGGCCCGCATCCAACCGCGGCAGATCACCCAGTACAACCAATTCCGCTGCGACACCGGTTCGCTCGGAGAAGTCACGACAATCCCCCTGAAGGGCGACCGCGAGTGCCTTGTCCTCGGGTGCATGATGGAGCGAGTACGTCTGGGAACGCAGCTCAGAGGTCGCCCGTTCCGTCAAAGCCAACGCATCAGTCAGCAGTTCCGCCATGTCACCGCGCTGTGCGTCTGCCGCAGCGCGCGCCGACGTCAACGCCACCCGGAGGCTGAATAACGTCGCGCCGACCGAATCATGCAACCGTATTGCGAGGCGTTGCCGTTCGCTGAACACCGCGACCTCCGCCATCTCGCGGGCACTATCGGCGACCTCCATCGCCACCGCGGTCTGTCGCGCCAAGCCCAGCAGGGCGGTCCGGTCGGCGTCGGTCCATGCAACTGCGGACCGACGGGCCGCATAGAGGAGCCCGTAGAGTCGGTGGGCGCGCACGATCGGAGCAGCCATCACCGCGTGCAATCCCTCCGCCCGAACCGCGTGATCGAAGTCGTGCGTGATCGCCCGACTCAAGCTGTAGTCCGCGACGGCCGCGGTCCGACGCAACACCGCCGCCTGACCGCCAAGGCCTTCCTGAGGCCCGACCACCAAGCCGTTGAGCGCCTCCGTGCGCCCACCCACCACGGCGACGACCTCCATCGTGTCGTCCTCGGCGATCCGGTGCGCTCCGGCCGCCAAATCTGCGCCGAGCTCGCGGTGAACGATTTCCGCGCTGCGTCGAAGCGCCGCCGTTCCATCGAGCAGCGAGAGCATCGCGCTGAACTCACTATCGATACCTAAGACAACCAAGTCGACGAAACCCCCTCTCGAGCGGCGGGTAGCCGACAAACATCACAGTAGCGCCTCGACCAGCTCCGGGAGGGCCGGGCACTCGCGTACTCCCGGCAAGCCGAGGAGCAGACTCGCAGCCGCGCTGGCGTCCCGCCGAGTGAGGTACACGACTCAACGGCCGGCGGGCTTCAACGCCGACTTGCTTGGGCAATCAACCACGTCTTGCGCGATGGGCACTGTGGCCGCGCGCGAGCGCCAAAGCAGCGTACTGTATGTCACACCGCGTGGGTGCTGTGACGTGGACTGCACACGAAGGGGACGGAGGTTGACATGAGGCTCGACACAGCGTCACCGACGCAGGCCCGGACGACCCGCGCTCTCCTGCCCGAACGGCACCATGGCGCCTTAGAGACCGGTCCGACACGGTTGTTGAAGTTCCACGCGCCGGAGATTGTCTTCGGCATCGACTCGATGGGCGAGGCTGCTCACGCGGCCGTCCGTTTGGGTGCGCTGCGTCCAATGCTCGTGACCGATCCCGGCCTCATCGAGGCGGGATGGGTCACCGAACTCACGGAGCACCTAAGAAGCCAATGCGTGGACGCAAGTGTGTGGAGCGGAGTCACACCGAACCCAAAGGATCACGAGATCGCGGCAGGTTACGAGTTTTACCGCAGCCGCGGCTGTGATGTGCTGATTGCGCTCGGTGGTGGCTCAGTCATCGACGCCGCCAAGGGGGTCGCGATCCTTGCGGGTAACGGCGGCGCAATCCTGGATTACGAGGGCGTAGACAACGTGCTGACGCCGATTCCACCACTGGTGGTCGTGCCGTCGACGTCGGGAACCGGAGCTGATGTCTCGCAGTTCTGCGTCATCACTGACACCGCGCGTGCTACCAAGATCACCATTTTGGGGCGGGCGCTGGTGCCGAACATCTCGGTTATCGACCCCCGGCTACTGACGACGATGCCCGAGTGGCTAAACGCCGCCACCGGGCTCGACGCGCTGACGCACGGCATTGAGGCGTTCGTGTCCCTGGGCCACAATCAACTCACCGACCATCACGCCCTGCGGGCAGTGGTGATGGTGACCGACAACCTTACGAGGGCGATCGATACCCCCCACTACATGCCCGCCAGAGTGCTGATGGCCCAAGCAGCTTTGGAGGCTGGTCTGGCGTTCAGCAATGCCATCCTTGGGGCGGCACATGCCATGAGCCATCAAGTCGGCGGACTGCTTGATCTGCCGCACGGCGTCATCAACGGCGTGCTGTTGCCGCACGTCGTACGGTTCAACGCAGAGGTAGATCCTGTCCCCTACGCGACGATCGCGACTTGCCTTGGCCTCGCTGACAGCCGGGCGCCCGCTTGGGAGTCCGCGTTGGCCCTGGCAGACCGCTTGCACCAGTTGGCCACCGAGGTAGGGGTTCCCCGAGGTCTGGCAGACCTCGGGGTACGGGAAGATGACGTGCCGGTGCTCGCCGCAACAGCACTACAGGACGCATGCATGTCCACAAACCCGCGGGCGGCTGATGAAATCCAGATGCAAGCTCTCTTCCGGGCGGCGATGTGACTGCGATTCCGGCGCATCGTCGTGGCGTGTTCACCAGAGACCTTGATCGGCTTACGGGCGTACGGTCCGGCAAGGGCACTTTTTATCCTCAATTTCGGGCTACCACGCAGCGCCTGGAACGCGTCGTGCACGCGCTCGACGCAATATCCCGGGCGTTGGTGCAGACCGTGGACGGACCAGAAAAGTTGGTTCGCGCGGTCGCGGATGCCGCACGCATCCACCTCGAGGCAGATTGGGTACTGCTTGCCCTGGCAGACGGAGCCCTACCCGATGCACATCCGCGGCATCTGATTCTCGACAACGAGGGGATCGCATATTCGTTCGAAGGCCTCGCGGGGACAAAAGATCCCAGCGGGCACACTCCCGATCTTGTCCTCGACCGGTTGCTCGACATACTGCGCGGACAGCTGGCGCAGTTTCGCCTGCCGGTGATTGAGAATCACCACGCCCACGTCCCGATAGAGCTCGACGGCGACGTTGTCGGGGCGTTCGCGGCCTGGACAGCCGGTCACCGTGTGCTCGACGGCACCGACGGCATTGTGATGCGAATCCTGTCTAGCCAGACGGCCGTGGCGCTACAGAATTCCGCACTGTTTCAACAGTCCCAGGTCCTACTGGCCGACTCGGAGCGCGCATGCGCGGTGGCCAGCAGACACGCGTCCGACCTTGCCGCGCGTAACGTCGAGTTGCTCGCCACACAGCGTGAACTCGATGCGGCACAGCGTCATCAGCTACTTGACTGCGAACGGCACCGGATCGCACGCGAACTTCATGACAGCGTCGCGCAATGCGTGCTCTCGGCAGGTATGCAGATCGAGGTGTGCCGTAGCGAGGCCGAAGAACAGCTCGTTGACAAAGGCGGGCGGGCGTTGTTCGAGCGCCTGGACGTCGCCAAGGAACTGACACGCTCGGCGGTCGAGCAGTTACGCTCGGCGATCTACACGTTAAATCACCGTAGCGACGCCCAGCGGTCCAGTTTGCCAGAGATGCTGGCGCAACTTGCCAACGTGCACATGCCCGATGACCTCCGCGTGACACTCCATGTCACCGGCGCTGCGGTGGAGTTGCGAAGCGGAGTCGAACACGCCCTCTTGCGAATTGCCGGCGAAGCTCTCTTCAACACGGCCATGCATGGCAGCGCCTCGAGAGCCATCGTGCGGCTCGCGTATAAACCGACGTCGGTGTCACTGTCGATCGCGGACGACGGAATCGGTGATCCCGAAAAGCTGCGAATGCTCCTGCGGCTCGCTGATGGCCCCGATGTCGACGGGCATCATCGCGGGCTAGCCAACATGGTGGCACGCGCCCGCGAGCACGGGGGAACCCTCGCCGTGCGCCGATCGCGGATGGGTGGTATTCAGTTGCTTGCCACGGTTCCCCACCCACCCGGGGTGGTGTCGTGAGCCCGATGGTTGCGACCCCGTGTGCCGCGTCCCACGCAGCAAGAGCACAAGGCGCCGTTGGCCTTGTGCTCGTCGATGACCACGCGATCCTCCGCCAAGGGTTGCGGTCGGTCCTCGAACGCGAAGACGATCTGGTCGTCTTGGGCGAAGCTTCGTCTGAACCGGAGGCCGAAGCGGTGGTGGCCGCAACTCACCCCGACGTGGTACTCCTTGATTTGAAGTTGTCGACGGGGTCGGACTTCGAGGGGCTTTCCCTGTGTGCGAAGCTGTCCGACCTGCATCCCAGGCTCGGATTATTGATCCTCACCACGTTTCTCGATGAGGATCTTGTGGTGCGTGCGGTTCATGCCGGAGCTCGCGGCTACGTCGTGAAAGATGTTGACACCACCGAACTGGTCCGCGCCATTCGGATAATCGCCACTGGCGGAAGTGCATTCGACCCGCGAAGCGCTTCCGTCGTCGTTCGATCGCTGTCGGGACGTTCCGACTCGCACCAACAACTCACCGGGCGTGAGATAGAAGTGCTGCGATTGCTGGCCGCTGGCCTGTCGAATAACAAGATCGGTGAGAAGCTGTATATCTCGTCGACCACGGCCAAGTTCCACGTTGGCAACATCATGCGCAAGCTGGGAGTGAGCGGCCGCGCCGAGGCGGTCTACACCGCGAGCAAGCGTGGTCTCATATAGTTCGGTCGAGAATCAGCCAACCGCCTCGGTGTTCGTCAACGGTGGCAATCAGGCCAAGGTGCCTCTCGCTTAGCTCGGATCCCAAGCGACGCAGGGATTCCCGGCTAAATGCCTGGACATGCCCATAACACGCGCGAGGCTGGTCTTCAAACGGTACTGCAACGATCACGCGGCGTCGGGCGAGCCGGATGGCCTCCTCGAGCACATCGCCGGCGGCTGCAGGGGTTAGGTGCTCGAGCAGGTGTAGCGCTGTCACCGTGTCGGCACTGCCGTCAGGCAGCGGCACATGCGCTGCATCACAACCGATGATGCGCAATTGGCGGTGGAGAAGGGCACTGACCCGGGCAAGCAAGTCCATCGTCGGATGACTCAGATCTGTTGCGGTAACATCCATCCCGAGGTCGACTGCGCGAAGTGCGAAGAAGCCGAAACATGAGCCCAAATCAATCAATTGGTGTCCGACCAACATCGCTGCGGCGTGGTCGTGGACCGGGCCGAAGGACGCAGTTCCGTCCGCCAACCTGTCGATTGAGTTCCGGTAGAACCGCAGCCATGAGGGCAGTGCGCCGTCGACGGTGGAGCGAACTATCCCGGTGAACACCAACTCAAAGTCACGCTGCCCCCGCAGTAGAGTGCCGGGCGCATCAAGTTCGTCGGCGAGCAGCACCGCCAATTCATCGCACAGCTCATCGGGCGACAGATCGTGCAGTACTGTCAGTTGCCCCCCGGAGCGCCGCGCGCAAAACCGATCGGTGCACAGTGAGTGCTCGCCGCAACTGCCGCGATGCCGCCCGACCCGACGGGCCACCCGGACGCCGTAAGCGCACCACGAGCCGGGCGGAGTTGGGCTCAACGGATCGAGCCAGTGCGTCATCCCGCCGACCCTCCCTCGATTGATTCGTCCCGCACGCTATCGAGCGTTGGTCTGCTCGCACATGCGCCAGATGGGCGGGTTTCTCCGCCCATCTGGACGGGGGCCACCTGCCTGATTGGCGAGTTTTGTTCGTGCACTCAGTGCCATAGCGTCACGGTTAGCAACACGCAGCGATCGATGCCCTGGAGGTAGCCATGCAAGAAAACGCCGGCACTGAGAACAGTGTCGCCGCCGAGGAACTGGTCGAAGAGACTCTCGTCGAGGAAGTGTTCATCGACGGAATGTGCGGCGTGTACTGACGATGTTCGACCTCGACAAGCAGTGGCGACTGCACCCGCAGGCCGCGCTGCGCCCCGAGCCCTTCGGGGCACTGCTGTACCACTTCGGAACCAGAAAACTGTCCTTCCTTAAAAGCCGCGTCATGGTCGAAGTCGTTAACTCGCTGCCCGATCACGAGAATGCGCGGGCCGCGCTGCATGCTGCCGGGGTCGAAAATGTCGATGCCTATGTCAAAGCGCTTGAAGCGCTAGCCAATTCACAGATGCTGGAGGAGACGTCGTGACGGCGACGCAGCCCGGTCGGCTCGTCGACCAGTTCGAGCTTGGACTCCAAGCTCCCATTTGCCTGACGTGGGAGCTAACTTACGCGTGCAACTTGTCGTGCGTGCATTGTCTGTCTTCGTCAGGACGGCGCGATCCGGGCGAACTAAGCACCGAGCAGTGCAAATCGGTCATCGACGAACTAGAGCGTATGCAAGTGTTCTACGTCAACGTCGGAGGTGGCGAACCGACAGTGCGCAGCGACTTTTGGGAGTTGATTGACTACGCGACCGCCCACCATGTCGGGGTGAAGTTCTCCACCAACGGAGTTCGGATAACGCCCGACGTCGCGAGGAAACTGGCCGCCTCCGATTATGTGGACGTACAGATCTCACTCGATGGTGCGACTGCCGAGGTAAACGACGCTGTACGCGGCTCGGGATCGTTCGCGATGGCCACTCGCGCGCTAGAAAACCTGTCGACCGCGGGCTTCACCGATGCCAAGATCTCAGTGGTGATGACCCGTCACAACGTGGATCAACTCGACGAATTCAAAGCACTGGCGGACCACTACGGCGCCACTTTGCGCATCACCCGGCTGAGGCCCTCGGGCCGCGGCGCGGACGTCTGGGACCGTCTGCACCCGACAGCGGATCAACAACGGACACTTTACGACTGGTTGGTGGCCCACGGCGACAGGGTCTTGACCGGTGACTCATTCTTCCACCTGTCGGCCTACGGCCAAACCCTTCCCGGCCTCAACCTATGCGGAGCCGGGCGGGTCGTTTGCCTTATCGACCCGGTGGGCGACGTCTATGCCTGCCCCTTCGCCATCCACGAACAGTTTTTGGCTGGCAATGTCCTGCGCGACGGCGGCTTCGGCACCGTGTGGCGCGAATCCGAACTCTTCCGCGAGCTTCGGACTCCGACGACAGGAGGGGCATGCGCAAAATGTAGCCATTTCGACAGCTGTCGCGGCGGATGTATGGCAGCGAAGTTCTTCACCGGCCTACCGCTGGACGGCCCCGATCCGGAATGCGTGCAGGGCTACGGCGAGGCCGCACTAGCCCTCGAGCGCGTGGTCCCCAAACCCGCAGTCGACCACTCCCACCAGATACCGCTGACTCCGATCACAAAACCACCGACACGACCCTGCGACACCAACCCACTGAGTGGTTGTAGCTAAAGAGGTATTCAGGATGGCATCAACTGGCTGGTTCGAAACCGTCGCAGAGGCACAACGTCGTGCGGCAAAGAGACTACCTCGCAGCGTTTACAGCGCCCTAGTCGCCGGATCCGAACGGGGCACTACCGTCGAGGACAACCTCAACGCCTTTGGCCAACTCGGATTCGCACCCCACGTGGCCGGATTAAGCGCCAAGCGAGAGCTGGCGACCAGCATTCTGGGACAGTCGATATCGCTGCCCGTGTTCATCTCACCGACCGGTGTGCAAGCGGTTCACCCAGACGGCGAAGTTGCCGTGGCCCGAGCTGCAGCCGCACGCGGCACGGCGATGAGCCTAAGTTCGTTCGCCAGCAAGTCCATCGAAGAAGTAGCGGCGGCCAACCCGCAGACCTTCTTTCAGATGTACTGGAGCGGTGGCCGCGACAAGATGGTGGTCCGGATGGAACGGGCCCGCGCTGCCGGCGCGGTCGGGCTAATCATGACGTCGGACTGGTCGTTCTCCAGCGGGCGGGACTGGGGAAGCCCGAAAATCCCCGAGAAGATGGACGTCAAGGCGATGCTGCGATTCGCCCCCGAAGGCCTCGCCAGGCCCCGGTGGCTGCTGGAATTCGCCAAGACCGGCAAAGTGCCGGACTTGACCGCGCCGAATTTGGCCGAGGGCCAACATCCGGCACCTACCTTCTTCGGCGCCTACGGCGAATGGATGCAAACCCCGTTGCCAACCTGGGAAGATGTTGCGTGGCTGCGTGAGCAGTGGAACGGACCGTTCTTGCTCAAAGGCGTCATGCGCGTCGACGACGCCAAACGTGCTGTCGATGCGGGCGTTACGGCGATCTCAGTGTCCAACCACGGCGGCAACAACCTCGATGGCACGCCCGCGTCGATCAGAGCGTTGCCTGCCATCGCCGAAGCGGTCGGCCAGCAGATCGAAGTAGTGCTAGACGGCGGTGTCCGCCGCGGTAGCGACGTTGTCAAGGCGATCGCACTGGGCGCCCGCGCCGTGATGATCGGCCGCGCTTACCTGTGGGGCCTTGCTGCGGACGGACAGGCCGGAGTGGAAAATGTGCTCGATATCCTCCGCGGGGGCATCGATTCCGCGTTGTTGGGGCTAGGCCTGTCCTCTGTGGACGACCTAACCATCGACGATGTGATCGTCCCGGCGGGATTCCGTCGCGACTTGGGGACCTAACGGGCAACCATCACAAAGGCGACTCCGTTGCGGCGCACTTCGAAATCGTCCAGGCCCATTATGATCTGTCCGACGAGTTCTTCCGACTTTCCTCCACCGAACTCGAACCTACAGCTGCGCCTACCTCGAACGCGACGACTTGACGCTGGAAGAAGCCCAGCTGGCCAAGATGATCTCGCGCTGGGCAGGCTCGAACTGAAATCGGGGCCTGACGCAGTTGGATATAGGCTGTGGGTGGGGCTCGACCATGTTGCGGGCACTTGAGCGCTACGACGTCAATGTTATCGGCCTGACATTGAGTAAACACCCAGCAGTCATAAATCGTTGACCGCCTCACCTTCGGCGGCAACATCATCGTAATCGGCACCGACTCCCCCTATCGCCTGGCCCACACACTGTGCAACCGCGGCGACACGCCGAGAAGTGACGTCCGCATCACCAACAGCATCGCGGGCCAACGTCCTCACCGACGCCATGTCAACGGCAGCTGAAATCTGATCAGTTGTCGGCAAGTGAATCTTGACCAGCTGGGTTCATTGGTCGTCGGCCGTGACGGTGGGGACGCGGCCGAGGTCTCGGTCTTTGATGCGGTAGCTGTCTCCTTTGAGTGAGATGACCTCGGCGTGGTGCACGAGGCGGTCGATCATGGCTGCGGCGACGACGTCGTCACCGAATACTTCGCCCCAGCGGCCGAAGGGTTTGTTGGAGGTGACGATGAGGCCGGCGCGTTCGTAGCGGGAGGACACCAGCTGGAAGAACAGGTTGGCCGCTTCAGGCTCGAAGGGGATGTAGCCAACCTCGTCGACGACGAGCAACGGATAGCGGGCCAGCCGGACGAGCTCGGCTTGCAGGGTGCCGCTGTGGTGGGCAGCAGCGAGTCGGTCGACCCATTGGCTGGCGGTGGCGAACAAGACGCGGTGGCCGGCTTGGCAGGCGCGGATGGCGATGCCGGTCGCTAAGTGTGTCTTGCCGGTTCCCGGCGTTATCAACGGGTAGGAACACGCTCGAATCTATGTATGTGACAAGGGGGTTGATGCCAGGTCGGTCATCGTTGTTGCCGGTTTATCGGCGGGAGTTCTTCGACGTGAAGGAACGGCAACGATGGCGTATCCGGTGGCAGTGGCTCCTGCGGGAGGGCAGCGGACCTGGACCGTGCTCGGTGAGGACTATGCGACGGTCGGTCCCGTCGAGGAGTGGATAGAAGCTCATCGACACGTGTGGTCGCCGAACACGGTGCGTGGCTACGCGACCTCGTTGGCGCAGTGGTGGAGCTTCCTTGAGCAGCGCGGGCAGGCCGACGGGTGGCGCGAGGTAGGTGTCCCGGCTTTCACCGCGTTTCTGTCCTGGCAACGCAATGGCCGCACAGTTGAACATCGACTGACCGAGTCGGATCAGACGCCGACGGCTGCGACATTGGAAGTCCGCCTGGCAGCGTTGATTTCGTTCTACCGCTGGCATCAAGCAGTATCGGGAGTGCCGGTCGCGGGGCGGCTACTTCGCGGGACCCCGAGGCGCCGACCGGCCCGTGGCTTGCTGGCGCATCTGGATGCGCGTTCGGATGCAACGGCATCGTCGCTGGTTCGAGTGCGTCGCGACCGGCGCCGGGACCGACCTCCCGTGCTGCTGCCCGAACAGATCCAGGCGATCCTGGATGGCTGCGCGGTCTTCGATGCCGAATCCGGATCCTGGCAAGGGAACTTGCGAGACCGATTCGTGTTCGCTCTGCTGGCCGAGACCGGGATGCGTCTCGGGGAGGCACTGGGCTTGCGGATCGGTGAGTTCGTACTCGGCCGCGGCAGCACCGCGCATGTGGAGATCGTGCCGCGCTCGGATAATCCGAATGGGGCGCGGGTGAAGATGATGCGACCGCGGCGGGTCTACGTCGGTGCTGACCTCGAGAGGTTGTTCGCCGACTATCTCACCGATATCGCCTGCCGGGCAGCCGAATCCGGTATCGCTCTGACAGAGACGTGTCCGCTGCTGGTGAATGTGGCGCGGCCGCCGTTGCTGGCCGCATTGCGTGAGACGACGGTCCGGGAGAAGGTAGCCACGTTGCGTCGGCGCGGAATCGGCCCGCCCGGGTGGACGCCGCACTGGTTCCGCCACACCCATGCCACTGCATTGTTGCTGGCAGGGACACCGGAATGGGTGGTATCCCGGCGCCTCGGGCACGCCCACGTGCAGACCACCCTCGACCTTTACGGGTGGGTCCGCGACGACGAAGCGCTGCGAGCAGCAGCCAACTGGACCTCCTATGCCAGCAGCTGGCGAGTGGTTCAATGATCGACGAACCTAGACCACGGCGCCTTCGAGGAGCCGAACACGTCGATCCGATCTGGCGGCTCGCCGATGGGCTGCCGCCGCAGTGGCGCGGACCGATCCTGGGTCCTGGCATCGAGAACTGGGCATCGGTCACCGAGAATGACTGGCCCCAGCTTGATCTGAGCGGATTGCCCCACCCCTTCGCCGCTGAGCTGGCGTGGATGGCGCACTGGCAGGCCTGTGATGGCACCCGGGTGTCAGTGCTGGCGATGGCGCAGTTCGCCAACATCATTCGCCGCGCCGTCGCCGAGGGCCGTGCTTTCGCACCCTCGATCCGGGAGATGGATTACAACGCCGCCGCGGCGTTGCAGAGCTGGTTCTATGCCAGCAGGGGCAAGCGACTGCCGTCGCCGAGAGGCCGCGCCCGGGTTCACGGCCTGTTCGGGTTCGCACGACACGCCTTGATCGCCGCATGCCACGACGGCCTGTGGTGGGAACTGGACTTCTGGCACCCGCGCTGCGATCCGCGGATCCCACTGACAGACCGCGAACCGATCGCCAATTATGGCTGCCCGCCGGGACACATCCAGCTGCCCTGGCTGCGGGCCGCAGTGAAATGGCACTTGGGCACCGCACTGGAATCCGGGGTGTTGCGCTGGACCACGGTCAGCCAAGAACGGATGCGCAGCTTCCGCCGCTTCGATAACTGGCTGATCACGAGCTTCGGCGACCCGACCGACATCCTCGGTGACCCTGCGACAGCAGTTGAGCAGGCAGCTGCGTTCGCGCGGTGGACCGCCGTGGCCGCCAACCGCGTCACCCGTGAATCCGACACCCGACACCTCGGAAGACCGGTGCCGATCCGGGGCATCAACGACGACCTGCGAGCCGTGGCCGGCTTACTGGACTTCGTCGCCGCCAACCCCGGCGAAGCTCGCACCGTTCTCGGCGCCACCCCCTGGCAACGAGTCACCACAGCGCACGCCGCAAGCTGGTTCGGCCGGGTCACCCGGATACCGCACCAGCGCGGCTTCAACGATGCGAACTACATCGACGATCACACGCTCGCCCAAATCACCGCGGCGTTGCCGTTGATCGCACTGCCGCGCACCGAGCAGATGACCATCACCCGCGGCGATGGCACCACCATCACCGCCAACGGGCTCGACGATCCACAAGCAATGCGGATGATCCTGTTGCAGATCCTCGCCGGCCGCCGGGCCAGCGAGATCCGCACCTGCGACTTCGACTGCCTCTCCGCCACCCCGAGATCCGCCGGAACTGGCGATGACGACGACCGGACGCTGACCAGGTTCCGCTACGCCCAAAGCAAGATCGACGTCGCACCAGACACCATCCTCGTTGATCACGAAGTCACCGAAGTCATTGCCGAACAACACCGTTGGCTACAAACCCAACACCCCGACGGCAACAGGCGCTTCCTGTTCGCACGACGCCTAGGCAACCGCCGCGGCGACAAGCCCTATCCAGCAGGAACCTACAACTGGGTGCTACGCACCCTCAGTGACCTCGTTGAAATCACCGACGCCAAAGGTCGGGTCATCCGGTTGAGCCATACCCATCGCTTCCGCCACACCCGGCTGACCCGACTGGCTGAACTCGGGCTACCGGTCCACGTCTTGCAGCGCTACGCCGGGCACGCCACTCCCACGATGACGATGCACTACATCGCCGCCCGCGACGAACACGCCGAGCAGGCCTTCCTGGCCACCGCCAAGCTTCGATCCGACGGCACCCGCATCCAACTCTCCAGCGACGACCACGACAGTCTGCACCTGTTCCGCCGCGCAGACCGGTTCCTGCCCAACGGGTGGTGCATGCTGCCACCGCTGCAGTCCTGCGACAAAGGCAACGCCTGCCTGACCTGCTCGGTCTTCGTCACCGACCACACCCACCGAGACGTGCTGCAACGTCAACTCCGCGAGACTGCCGACCTGATCGACCGGGCCACAACAGAATTCGAGCAGCGCCACGGCCGTGCCATGCCCGAGGACAACGTGTGGCTGATCCGGCGCCGCGCTGAACACCACGCCCTCAACCAGCTTCTGGCCGCGCTCGACCACGCACCCATCTCCGCAGCCCATGGCGCGCCAACCGAGTGCCATCAGCCCAGCGCTGGACCCGTCGCGCTGACTCTCGATCTCACCCGCCACCGCAGGAGCATCCAATGACTGACTCCCGAGAACGCCGAATCGCAGCCCTCACCGAAGCAGCGAAAGTCAAGTCTCAGAACAAAACCCGAGACGCCGAACAAGCCATCCGCCGACTGGTCAAACGCGGCGAACCGATCAACTTCCAGGCCGTTCAACGCGAAGCAGGCGTCTCCCACGCCTTCCTCTACAACCACCCCGAACTTCGCAAACGTATCGAGCATCTGCGCGGAGCCCGCCCCAAGACCACCGCCGAACAACCCGCCGACACCGACAACACCCTCATCATCACGCTGACCCGCCAGATCGCCGAACTCAAGAAACAGCACCGCCAGCAGCTGCAAGCACTCCGCGAGGCCCTTGAACGAGCACACGGCGAGAACCTCGACCTACGACGCGAACTGGCCTGCCGCGGCATCCATCCCACGCCCAACGTTGCATCGATCGCAACAACGTCGTGACCAGGGAAAACACTCCCATCCCGCGCTCGACCCCGCGATAACGTCAGGGCCGAGGAACACGACGTTGTCCTTGGCGGTGACGAAGTCCAGGGTGCCCAGGTGGGCGATGGTGTCGCGCTTGAGGCCACGGGCATGGTCGAAGTCGAACTCCTCCAATGACTTTCGCGATGGGAATCGGGCCGTCCGAATCCTGCCCTCGCCGCCGTGAGATTCGCGGGCGGAGACCTCTCGCTGCAGACACGCGGCCAGGAACTCCTCGTAGCTCCACGTCTCAGTCCGCGCCCGCTCGGCGAGGCGCTCGACGGCCTCACGCAAAGTGGGCGCCTTGAGCGCCCGGGTCAGATAGGCCAGCTCGGCGGTCACATCGCGGTTTGCGGTCGTGGTCTTGGTGGCCATCACGCCACCGGCCCGTCGATGTCGACCAAGGCGTCATAGTCGGTCAAACAACGCTGCTCGACCTCGACCTGGGCTGGGGCCGCCACAACGTCGAACCGGTTACGGCGCATTGCCTTGGCCGCCGCGACGTGCTCGGGGTCGCTGATCGTTTGGTGCTTGGCCCACGACCGGTCGTGATCGGCGACCAACCTGGCGGCGCACCACACCCGAACGCGGCCCAGGTCCGCGACGACCTCGATGCGCCGGCCCACTGCAGCGGGATGCACCGAGTAGTCGTTGGCGTCCAGGCGCACGTAATGATCCCGCGGCAACCGGGCATGCGATCGCCATCCGGTGACCGGCGCGACCGGCGGCAACGGCAACATCGCGGCCCTATCAGCCTCGATCCGATCCGCCGGTCGGCACCCCAGCACTCGATGCTGGCGGTGATTAGCGACCACCAGCCATTCACCGAGTTGAGTGTTGAAATCCATCGGAGAGTCAAACACCCGACCCGGAAGGAACGCCCGTTCCAGGTAGTCGTGGAAACGCTCCACCAGACCCTTGGCTTCGGGGTCACCGGGCTTGCAGATCACGACCTTGGCTGCCATCGTCCCGCGGAACGCCTGACATGCCGCGGTCAACTCAGGCACCCGCGCCCGCCACCGCCCGACCGCGCCCTCGCCGTCCCACACGAACACCCGCGGCACTGCACCCAACGTCGAAAGATGCTGCCACCAACCGGCATACAGATCTTCGGCACTACGGGTAGGAATCAACAACGCCGATGCCCACCGCGAATACCCACACACCATCGTCATCACCGGCAGCGCAGTAGCCGTGCGCACCTGGCCACACCCGACCGGAATCTGCACGTCGGGAAACCACAAGTCGCACTGCGCGATCTCCCCGGCCTGATACGTCGTGCGCGACGCCGGATCCGGCGGCAGATACACCGGCCGCAATTCACGCACCCTCTCGCTGAGCGTGCGGATCGAGTACTGCCAGCCGATCCGCTCAGCGATCACCGTCGACGGAATCCGCGGATACGCTGCGAGCAACTCCCGGATCCGCGGCTCAGCCTCATCAACGACCGACCCCACCGACACCCGCTGATACCTCGGCGGCCGATCAGTGGCCAACGCCGCCTTCACCGTATTGCGCGCCACACCCATCACCCGCGCCACTTCTGAAATCGACAACTGCTCCGACCGGCGCAACCGCCGGATCTCTGCCCAGTCCTCCACGCTCAACACTCGCTTCCTCCCTGGCTCACCCGAGCCAAGGGTCTCCAGGAAGCTGGTCAAAATTCAGTTGCCGCGCTCTGGTCAGTATTCAGTTGCCGCCGACACGCCAGAATTCAGAGACAACCGACGTCAGAGATTCCCACCAAAGCCAAAACAGTTCACTGTTCCCCGAGATGTCGGTGCAGCGCTGCACCGGGATGGGCCCACTGCCGCCGCGCATCGGGCCCTTGGAATCCCGATCTGTCTCGATTGCCCGGATGCTTGAGCACCTCGGGCCAGTCCCATCCCGGCAGTCGCCAGCGGGCGAAGTCCGCAGATATAAGCGCGACAGAAGTATCCACCGCTGACTCCCCCGAGCCACCGACGACCGCTCCTCGGGCGAGGTTCGCTCGGCGAGAGGGGGTGCCGGGTCAGCGAGGTATGGTAGTGCCGCGCCACTCGGCTCCGAGGCCGATCGGTAGGGTGAATCCCTTCTACGTGAGGTCGATGGTCAGCGGGCCGGAGAGGCCAGGTCGTTGCTCGAGCGGGGCGAGGTGACATCCAGGATCCTGTGAAAGCGTTCTGCCAGCACGCTGCCTGCGCCGCCGATAATCACGTCGCTGCGTCGGATTTCCCGTCAACGGCGCAACTGGGGCTTGAGCGGACCCAGTGTTCGCTCGCGGATTACGCCCCACCACAAGCCGGTACCGTAGGCAATGTCGTCAAATCGCCGCAACACGAGGTAGGGCAACAAACCGAGGCGCTCAGTGTGCGCGTTCGCGACGCGACGCCGACTAGCCCAGTCCACGATTCCGTCGGTTAGCGCGGCGACAACGACGACGCGTCGACATCGTTTCGAGACGATCGCCGCGACCAGCGAGACCGGCCAATAGTGTCGGCACACCGCCGACGCCAGTCGTAGTCCCGCTCCAATGATCCCTTCGGCCGCGATGACCGCGAGGTCCCCCCGTCCCAACCCGACACCGTCGAACGTCGCGGTTAGCCGTCGGACTCCGATGGCTGCGATCAGCACCGCAAACACAGCGCCGGACCGCGGGCGTGCGGCAAGCAGTATCCAGACGGCCAGCATCCGCCCCGATAGCATCAGAGGTGCGATCTTGTCGGGATGGCGAATGGACAACGGGGCGGCCGAGGTGCCGTAAAAAGCCCTGCGTGCCAACCATTTCCGTAAGGAGACCCGATGGTCATGGGCCACCAAGGCGCTCGGCACGTACCGCAGGCGGGCGCCACTGTCGACCAACCGCCAACACAGGTCGACATCTTCGCCCGAATTCAGCGCTTCATCGAATCCGCCAAGCTCGACGAGAACCGCCCGCCGGACCACCATCGCCGCACTGGGGACATACGACACCGAACTGTAAGGAATAACAGGGGATTCGCGCGCGCCGAGGTCAAGCGATGAACGAACCGCCTCGTAACGCGCGATTGCACTTCCACCACACGACAGAGCCTCTACCCGGGGCGCCACCAATGCGACAACTGGGTCCGAGAAATGCGCCAGGACTTGGTCGAGCCACCCCGGACGCGGGACCACGTCAGAGTCGAGGAATGCCACGTACTCGGTCTGACATGTGGCCAGGCCCGTATTGCGCGCCGCAGCCGGCCCTCTGCTGCGACGATGCCGCTCGACCGTCACGTCGGCGTGCAGCTCGCCAAGATCGACACCGTCGACGACTTGCGTCGACGCATCGTCGACCACGACCACGGCAAGACCACTCAACATCGGAAGGAGTCGGCGAAGCCCATTCAAGTTGTCGCGCACCGGGATCACGACGGTGACGTCATGAAGCGACGGACCGACCGCGGGACGGGGATGAGCGACTACCGCATCAAGGAGCGTGCGAGCGAGCTGCGCAGACACCACGTCCCGCACGTGCACATATCCATTGTCGAGTAGTGACTGCGCTTTCGGACTGAGCCGCAGTAGCCGGGTCGGCGCGCCGCCGAGTAGTGCCGCGCCGTTGCACAGAACCCGCACCCGCGGGTCGAGTTGCACCGCGAAGCCATCCGGCAGCCGCGAACCGCACATCATCGTCCCTTCACATCTGATCTTTGCCGAGGACCGCCGTCGGCGCTGGCGACCACCGGAAGCTCCTGCGAATTTGTTGACTCATGCGAAGCGTACTGGTCGACCGCCCGGCACTTCCTCAGCATGGGTCACTGCGCGACGACGGTAATCGGCGCGGTATGAAGCTGACCGTCGGTTTGGAACTGGATGAAGATGCGGTACAAGCCTTTGGCCGGGAAATCGGCGTTCACCATGGGGGCACTGTCGCGGGGCCCCGCTCCGGGCGGCGGGGCCTGCGGATGCATGTGCACCACCTGGAGGTCCCCCTCGTGGAAGGCAGTGAGGTGAGCGACGGTACCGAGGTACAGATCCAAATCTGTGACGGGCGAGCCGTTCCGGGTTATCCGCAAGGTCAGCATCGTGGGCTGGCCGGCGACGGGATCGCCGTCCACCGCGACGTCGTAGTCATCGATGCGGCTGTCGGCCGTCGGTGCCGGTGGGAGTTCAGCGGTGTAAGGCCCCGGAACTTCGAAGTCGGTTCCGAGTACGAGGTGGTGTAGTCGGGATTGCTCGTCGATCGCCGCGAACTCGGTCGCCAAACGGTAAGGACCCGGTCGGCTTACGGTGAAGGGCGCCGACCAGGTACCATCTGCAGCCATATCAGGGTGTAGGTGATAGAAGTCGGCGAGGTCCCGGCGGACGACGTAGACGTGCATCAGCTTTTCTTGTGCGAGCTGAAACCGGGTTTGCGGCGCGCCGGAAGTGCTGGCGATCCGCATCCACACTTCTCCGCCCGCCTGGCCCGCCGCCGTCGGTGTCTGGATCAACTGAAGCGAAAACCCATCCTGAGTATCCAATACGCCGTGCCCCGTCCCGCCGTGGACATGGCCGGCGCCGGCAGCCGCCGAGACACCGGCTGGCGCCGGCGGAGTGGCCGCGCCGGGATGATGGCCCTGGTGTTGTCCGCTGCAAGAGGACGCGACCACGACGGCCGCGGTTAGTGTCATCGCTCTGATTGTCGCCAGCCAAGGCCAGGCTGATCCAGAAACAAAGCTGGCTTTAATGCGAGTCATCGCCCCTCTCTCAGTTTCACGCCGCGCGAAGGAACTTCCAGCAACTACCAGCAGTTAGTCGGATGGCGTTGCCGCAAAGTTCCGCCCCTGATCGAGAGCCGGGCAGAGCGCCGCGCCGCCGAGTCACAGGATCTCTCGGCGGCTCTCGCGAGGCAATCCGGCGACTCGATACGCGACGGAAACCGAAGGAGCCCAACGGATGACTGACACACCATCACCGTGCGGCCGATCCACTCCATACCTTGAGGCCGTGACCGACGGACTCCCAGCCGAGACGTGCCGGCCGACGGCCTATGCAGCAGAGCCACCTCGTGGTGACCGGCGTGAACGTCCCGAGCTCCTTCGGGAGGAGTCAGTGTCCAGGACCGAGCTGTTATCCGGTTCAAGGGTGTCCGCACCGATGGGAGCGGGATGGGATGTGCCTGTGCCCCGCCACACCAGCAGAGCCAGGATTGCGCCAATCAGCACCGGCAGATGGCTCAATTCGCGTAGCGGACTGACGATTCCCTTCGCCGCATCAGTGACGACGTACACCGCCAGCACGCATGTGTAGGTAATGAGCACGCCGACCAAACCGGCAGCGGCGCTGGGCAATAGGCCGGCAATGACCATAGCGGCCCCGATGGCGATCGACCAGGCCGTGGACTCACCGAATAGGTGGATCCCGGTGAGATCGCTGCGCGCGACGGGTACTGCCGTCGTCTGAGTAACGGTGAGCACCAGGTACAAGACGCCGACGAGCGCCAGCGACCACCGCGCCCACAGCACGATCTGCGGGGCCCTGCCGCGTGGCCGGTTCTCGGCGGTTTGCTCGACAACAGCTGCGGCCGAGCGGCTGCGGAGGCCGCCCGCGCGGCCTAGATTCTGCAGGGACTGTGCGTTACCGACAGCGCGTGTGTACCACAGACGGCAGTCAGAGCAGCCGACAAGGTGCTTGTCGACCGACCGAACCGACGCCGGCTCGCGCTCTCCATCGATTCGCGCCGACAGGGCCTCGCGGGCGAGCCTGCAGTTCATCTGACCATGGTGGCTCATCGCGCGTGCTAACGCGACCGGCGAGTAGACCCGGCCAGGGATTTGTTGAAGCCTCGCCCACCGAAAAATCGAACCTCGATATAGACCCATGTCGCGCCGCACTCATCGGGAAGGCGATTTGTCACCCTAATTGCGACGCCGACTTATTCCGACGCGGCACGGTACCCAGGCCGATGACGACCGGTCGTCCCCCACGGGGGCATCGACGACCGCACCGGTGTCTGGGGCGAAGATGGCAGCGATGCTCGCCGCGGAGGTCGGTTGGACAACAACCTCGATCACGCCACCGGATGCCGAACCGTCGTGCTTTCCACCGAGTCTGAGGCGTACAGAAATCGGTCCGTTGCCATTTCGGCTCAGCGTCATCCAACCGTCGACAATGCCAGGAATGGCCGACCCATCGGGGTTATACCCGCCTCGGGCACGCGTGATCTGAGCGGCTGACCCCCGTGCGGCCGGCTGCCGCCCGGAGCGCGCGGCCCGAGGTGCCGGCATTAGCGACCGCTGCTCGTCGGGTCGATGATCCGACGCACTTCGGAAACTTTGTCTGCGGGAAAACCACCACGACGTGCGTGTTCGATCACACGGTCCTGATCCGGGGCGACGTAAACGCAATACAGTTTGTCGTCGACGACATAGCTTTCCTGCCATTGCACTTCTGGCATGTCGTCGAGGACCTCGTTTGATTTGGCGCTGATCTCGCGCACCTCGTCCTCAGTCCACTGCCCGGCGCCGGGCACCGTGCGTTCGATGATGTACTTGGGCATAATGGGCCTACCGTTCCATTGTTGTGCTGCTTCGATGCGCGGACGCCGGATGGTGCCAGATCGTCACTGGCCGGGTGGCGTCGCGTGGACCACCACACCCCGCTCCTCCCGCAGCTCGCCGAGGGATTTGCCGTACCAGTCGACCGTACGGGTTTTCATCAGCTTCTCACTGAGGTCACGCTCGGTGGGCAGAAAGAGATTGGCCGGCATGACCGGCGGCTTATATTTCGACCTGAACTCGTCATTGATGCGCTCGATCTCCCCGTAATCGTCACCAGCGGCGGCGACGCGTCCCGCGACGTCGGTGCACACATGCCGCGCGTCTTCACCGGTCAGCGTCCGGGTGCGAAACTCCTCGTCGGTCATCGACTGCAGGCGCAGCACCGCGACCCGCTCCTCAAGCCGGGCCTCTATCCAGAGGCTGTCCTGGTCTTCGCTGCCCCATCGGTCCGACCGATAATTCATCAGCGTCGCCACCGCGTCATCGAGATCCGACAGCGATTCAGCCCGGGCCGCCCAATCCGACCGCAGTGCCGTATTGCCGTAGGGCGAGGGCTCCAACCGGAATTCGGCGCCGACCGATTCCTGGCCGCGGGCCCGCCGTCGTCCCGACCGTGTTTCGTCAGCCATTGCTTTCCTCCATTCTGCTGGGCACGAAGTCTTCATGGTGGCGCAATTCGCGCCCCACCCCTGCTACTTCGAGCATTTGGTTTGTTGCCTCGATCATTTTCGGCGGACCGCAGTAGTAATATTCGAACTCCGACCCTCCCCTGCCCGATATGTACTCTTCGGCTACCGCTGTCGCAGTGCCAACACGGCCGGTCCAAGAATCATCGGGGTTGATGACACTGGAAATCACTTGCAGGTTAGGCAATCGCGCGCCCAAAGCCTTTAATTCCTCGCCACCGAAGACGTCGCCCACGTTGGTGTTTCCGAAAATCAAAACCGCATGACGATCAGCATGATCGGTGGCCAGCTGCCGCAGCATCGCCAGCACCGGCGCCAGCCCGGTGCCGCCGGCGATAAACATAGGGGTGCGCTCATTGTCACGAAGTATGAATTTTCCTCGCGGTCCGTGCAGGGTCACCTGTTCACCCGGACTCGCGTCGCGGGCGATGTAGCTGGAGAATTCGCCGTCCGGATACACCCGGATGAAAAACTCGAGCCGTCTCGAGTCGTCCGAAACATTGGCCATCGAGAAGTCGCGACTGACACCGTTGGTCAGCGCGATCCGCACGAACTGACCTGGCAGATACCGGAGCGGCTCTTGCGCTCCCAAGGTCCGCACGACCACCCGCATCACCGTGTCCGACACCATCTCGATCTCGTCGAGGCTCCCCCGCCGTTCGGTCTCCTCGTACTGCTGGACCATCGAGAACGGGTAGTCGAATTCGATCTCCAAATCCGACGCCGGACGCAGCCGGCACGCCAACACCAAACCCTCTTCCTCTTCGGCGGGGGACAGCGCGTAAACAGAATGCGACATTAGTCTGCTGTATTCCCCCTCGGCCAGAAAGCACTTGCAGGTCGAGCACACCCCCTCCCGGCATTCGCTCATCAGAATGAGCCCTTGCCGCAGCGCCGCGGAAATAACATCCTCATCGGGCTCGCAACTGATCGCGGCCTCGTGATCGTCGTCAAAAAACAGCTTTACACTAAAGGTCATCGCATCCCCGTTCCGGCCGAATCGGTACTCTCCCCTGCCACGTTTCCTATCCGTCCTTGAAAATAGGCCAATATCTTCATGCCGGCCTCACATGCCGCTCGCTCAGTCAATGACACGCCGTTTTGTATCTCAGCGTCGCCACGGAAGATAAACCATTCCCAACACGGGAATGCCTCATCTACGACTACGGTGAATTCTTCGTCTTCGAATATGACCCGTTCCGTGTCGTCCACAATTGCTCCAACCCATCTCAGTGGACTGAACGCCGGAGGATCCCAAGCCCCCGGCCTACCGCTCCCCTCCGGCGCCCCGCATGTGATTGAGGTCGTCGGATTCGTCGTCGCCACCGCGTTGGAACCTGGGGAGCTCCTCCTCCAGGCCCATCATTTTCGTGGTCATCACGAACTTGTTTCCGTCGTTATACGCGCGACCGATGGTCGTCGTGACGTTCACCATGAAGTCGAAAACGTCGTATCGGTGCCCGATCAACGGCTCGATGACGTCGAGGTCAATCTCGAAGCCCTCGTCGTTTTCCAGCCGATAGAAGGTGCCCGCGTCTTCGACGATGAAAGAATCGTCCTCGGCGTACTCCTCCATCAGCTCGTCGACGACGATTTCGACTTCCGTGCTTTTCATCAAGCACAGCACGACGCGACGGGATTCAGCAACAGGAGCCGCCGCGCCTGCGCCATACATGCGGTCTTGCAACGCCTGAGGGTTGAAGTCTCTCGCGACGCGTTGGGCCGTGGTGATGGTCTGCAGCCCAGACTTCTTGTCGCCTGTCGAGGCTGTCACCTGCGGGTCATCTAAGGTCATTGCGCGCTCCGTAAAGGACGACTGGAAGGATGTGCTGTCAGTTTGTTCGGTCGGGTCAAGGCGCTTCGGTGGCGAGTCACCGGACCGCGCCCGTGTACGCTGCTGTGACGCTTTTGACCAGTTCGTCGACGTTGACCTCCAGCCCGAAGATGGGCGCATAACGGCGCGCCCAGTCGCCGATCACGATCGACGCGGCCTCGTTAACCGTCTCGCTGGACGCCTGAGACCGGAGAGTGCTGGTTCGGGAGAACATCGGCGCGAACTCGGCCATCGCGGCCACAGACTGCAGCATCCAATCCCGTGCCCACAACCGCATCAGCGCCCGGTTGTGTTCTCCGAATTTCGGGTCCTGGCCCAAGGCGTGGCCAAACAGCTCGAACGCCCATTTCGCGTCGATTTGGGCGGCAGTGATCGTCGGCCACATGATCGCCGGGGTGAGCTGATCACCGTGCATCGGAGCCAGCCGGTGAAAGAACTGCTGGCGGGCAAAACGCCCGAAGAGAGGCTCGTGCACCATGAACGTCGCGAAAATGATCTCGATGTGGTCATACACCTCGCCCCACAGCCGCTCGACAATGCCGCGGGCGGTCCTGTACACCGGGTCCGACAGCCAGAATTCACGGGCCGGCGCGACGTCTTCGGAGAAGCCGTCGACATTCTTGGACAGGAACACCTTTTCAGCTTGGATCATTTCCGCGTTGTCGAGATGGTCGATCGCTCCGGTGATCACCGCCTGCCGCAACACGTCGGTGAACACGTCGCGGGCCGGCGCCCCTACGAGAGCTCCGAAAAGCCCGTACTCGTGGTGCGCGAACGCACCTAACCCAGTAGCGACGACGTCAAAGGTCCATTCCCGATCCAGGTCCCGGTACATGCCCTGCTCGGCGTAGGCCGCGAACATCCGCCCGGCCTCTTCGTTCTCCTCTGCTTTCTGCGCTACATACGTGGGCTGTCCGCGACCGGAGGGATCCCGGAACACAAACCAGTCCGAGGACTTTGCCTCCGTCGTGTAGTTCTCCCACGCCGCACGGCCGCCGGAAAACTTGTTGCAGAAGCCGCCAGTACCGAGCGCACCGGGAATCCAGTCGGGGGCCGACTGCGCGTAGAGCAACAGCGATTCGTACTCGGAAATCCGACGTCTATAGGGTTTGGCGTACCACTGCGAGGTGCGTCGGGTTTCCAGCGGCTCGCGCTCGATGTCGTAGGCGGGGTTGAGAAATGTTCGCCGCGTTGCCATCTCGCCGGCGGCAGGCACATCGCCCTCGGTAATAGTCATGTGTCCTCGCTAGGTCCTAAATTTGATTTGGTCCGCCTCAACTGGGGCGGTTGTGCGTCAGCGTTCCCGGGGGGCCGACCGGCCCGGGGTTTCGGGGTGGTCGCGCGCAACGGCGGTTACACCGTTTCCAGCCAGACGCCCCCGGTCTTGAGCGGATCGCGGATCACCGCGTGGCAAGCGCGCAGGTCGTCCAGCGTCCACATCCGCTCACTGTTCAGATGCGGCTGGGCAAGCAGCGTCTTGCCGTCGCTGCGCACCGCGCCGGCAGCATGAACGACGTCAGCGATGTTCCAGCCGTCGAACTTCTCCCACAGGTTCTCGCCCTGGTACCGTTCCGGCTCCTTCAGGAACATCCGCTCGCACCAACTCGAGCACAGCGGATGCTTGCGACCGTTGAGCTCAAGGATCCGCACATCGTCCAACGCACCGGTGAGCGTGGGGATGATGACCGGGAAATTGCACACACGGCAGAAATAGATCGGCACCTTCGCGTCGCTGACCAGCTGGCCGGGCAACGTGTGATTGGCGGGGTCGGCCAGGCCCATCTCCCGCCAGGAATCCCACATATGGCCGACTTCAGAGTGCCAACCGGGGTAGTTGTTCTCGAACCACTCCATGTCGCGCGCGTTGGGTGGGTCCATGCGGAAGCCCAGCAAAGGCCATACCGCATAGGCCACCGCGTAGGTGTAGTGATGACCCCAATACGCCTGCCGCTTAGCATCCGCGAGGTTCGCCGGCGACTTCACCCCGAACTTCTCCAACCGGCCCAGCCAAATGCCGCCCCAGTCCTCATACACCCAGCGGTCCCACACCTTCGCCCACGGCTCCAGCTTGTTCACCGCGCCATACTCAAAGCCGGCTCCCACGATGGGCGTAGCGAAGCGATGCTGCAGCCAGAATGCATTCTCCAGGTCGGTCTGCAGGTACTGCATGTTGTCGGCGTCGTGGGCCACAGACACGATGGTCTGGTACCCGTTGGCCATGTGCCGCATCTCGTCGGACTGAATCGACAAGAAGATCGTCGGCGTGATTTCATCTCCGTTCGCCGCGCTCCACTCGGTCATCGCCACGATCAACGGGTTGGTGAAGCACGCCTCGGCCACCAGCTGCAGGTTCAGCGAGGCGAACACCGGGTCGCCCGCGCAGAAGTTCTCGCCAAATGCCTGCATCGTGGGCGGGAACAGCGGGTTGATGTAACGCCATTTGCGCATGTCGGTGAACCCGGCGGGGTCGTAGTACTGACCGGCGTAGTACTTGGCGAGGTAATGCGTCTGCGTGGTGTGGCGCACCTCGTCTTCCACCTGCATGAGGTAGCCGTTGCGAAGCTCGGGAGATCGGGTCGTGTCGGCCAGGACCGCCGAACCGGCGATCGCGTTGTACTCGCCCAACTCCAGTGCGCCCGCGAGCAGCTTCATGACCTCGGCCCAGCGCGGCTCGACTCGCGTCGGTGCCTTCAGCCGCGCCAGGGAATCCAGCAAGCTGCCGTACTGGCGGTCGTCCTTCTCCCCTTCCATCCGGCCGTAATCGCGGGCGACAAGCTTGAACTGCTCACGGGCATTGGGGTCGAATTTGTACTTCGTCGGATACTTCCCGCGAATCGTGTCCGAGTCCCAGCCCAGGTCCATCAGCCAGGAATGCACCTCCTGTCCGCTGACGCTCGCGTGCGGCGCCGACGGGTGTCCGGACACCTTTCCCGGCAGTGTGGAAGTCATGACACAGAACTCCTTCGTTTCGGGGGCATTGGACTATTTGAGACCAACTTCATAAACGGTGGCCGTATGTGAGCGACGTTACGTCAGCAGGGTTGGCGTCAGGTTGGGTGCACAAGTGACGCGTGTAGGCGCCAGGGCGTGGGTGTCACGTCATTCTGGACACGATTTAGGTCGACGGAGGTCGCTGGGCGAAGTCTGCTTACGCGTGGTCGAAGTCCGGGCAGGCCGTGAACGTTGGGGGACCCTTGTGGCTTCGAACCGGGACCTCGACGTGGCCATTACTACCCATATCGGCACAGGCCGCCGCCAACGTCGGTTGCCTGGCTATTCCGTTGCCTTCGTTGATAGTCGGTTGCCTGCGGGGAAAGTTCCCGCGAAACCGTCAGCTGCGACGCCTCGCGCGAGATGGCAGAACCTCTCGGGTGCAACGAATTTCAATGAAACTGACCACCAAGGGTCACCTCGGCCGAGGACCATGCGCGTGCTCGAAGAGCCAGCCGGGTGGCGTGTGCGCCGGCTACCCGCCAAACAACAAGTACAGGCCGCCGCAGGTGTACATGATCATCGTGAACAGCAGCGCCAACTGGCCGGTGAGCTGATGCCGCTTCGGCAGGACCCGCAATGAACGGTCGTGGGCAGCCAGAACGCCGAGGATATGGCCGACGATGACGGACGTCACCTTCAGGCTCGCCAGGACCGTTGGATGGGTGGAGAGAACGTATGCGACGTCGCGGTGGGCCAACCCCAGCGGATTCCACCCAAAGTCGAACGGGTCGAGCAGCAGCATCGCCGCCGACTGACCCTTTTCCACCAGAAATGTCAAATAGTGCGCGAAGATGTAACCGACGATGATCGGTGTCAGCGAGGGCACCAAGAGACAGGGAAGCTTCGCTCGTTCCGATCGCGGCAACTGCGGCACAGCCCGGCAGGCAAGTGTGAACGTCAGGGCGACAAACAGGACCATCATCAGCAGGCCGCCGCTGCGCACCGCCGTTGCCGTCCAGCTTCCCAACAGCTCGCTTGCGGACACGCTGTCGACGAAGTTTCGCCATCTGGGCTGTGCCGAAAAGCTGTCAAAAGCCGTGGATCCCAACAATACTGTGGCAACAGCGACGGAGCCGACACCGACTTTTGTCGCCTGAAGGTTGTTTAGCGGCCATCGCAGGACGTAGGTGCCCGGCTCTTGTCCCGGCCCCACCGGCGACAACCTGCCGACCAGCGAGCTATACACCTCGAAGGGGTCCGCTCGTTCGCACCATCGCGTTCCGCACACTGTGGCGCCCGCGATCGTGATCATTAGATACGCCACCGACCAGGTCAACACCGCAGTGACCGACCCCGGGTTGGGCGACGTTAGTTCAAGCCACACGAACGCCAACAGGCCGATCGCCGCCGGCCAGTATCCCAGTTTCTCCGGGTATGCTACCCATCCTTGCGCAGGTCGCTGGCCGGTCGCCAGGCACACCAATCGGCGCACCGCACGCACCGGTGAGATGAGCTTCCAGACCGGACCGAACAGCACCGACGCGGCGACCAGTCCCACCCAGAGCAAGGTGTAGAAGGTGGTGGGCAGCGCGTTGTGTGAGGTTTGAGGCGGACCGAAGGCCCCCGCCAGCAACAGCCACACCGTTAGGGCGAGTCCCGTCCCGGCCAGGACGCGCCGTACCAGCGGCGAGGCGGCGAACGTATTCACCCAACCCGGCAGCGGCACTCCTGGCGCGTCGGCCCGCAATCGCGGTGTGCGCCAAGCAAATACAAGCACAGCGAAGGAGATGCTGAGCGCCCACGCGGCGGCCACCAAGGCATACGCCAGCGGAACCGGCAGGTCAGCGCTACCGCCCAACCCGTGGGCAAGGACCTGGACGGAGGTGTCAGTCACCGGACGATCAGGGTGGCAACGGTTTTGTCGGCATGGTGCAGTTCAATCGCCACCTGTCCCGGCACGGCGATGCTGAAGGTGAACACCTGCCCTGGCTTCGGCAGCACCTCGTATTCGTGCTCGGGAACCGAGTGAACGTGGAGCTCCTCATCGACATCGCTGTCGACGCGCAGCGTGATCTGCTGGGCGACGGTGGCATCGAATTGCGCGTTGAGCGGCGTGACAGTGCTGCCGTGGATTTGGATCGGTATCTCCAGGGCCGACGCACCTGGCTGCGATGATGCCGGCGATGGAGAGGCTGAGCTAGGCGTGGCCATTCCTGACTGGGCGCTCGTTGATGTCGTCGAAACTTGTTGCGGCGTGATCGATGACGTTGACGTGCCCTGCGACGAGCACCCCATCAGCATAGCTCCCAGCGCGATCGCGGCCAGCATTGCGCGGAGGCGCCTCGTGGTGTTTGACATGTCTCTCTCCCATCTCGATGCATCGGCATTGCGTGCCGGCGGCGCGAAGCCCGCAGACAGTAGTCGGCCGGCTCGTCCAAGGAGTTCCCGATGTGGGAACAATCGACCCGTCCGCCTCGGTGGCGCGTGCCCGCGCGAGGATTTACCGGGCGTCAGATCGGTTCTGGCACCGCCCCTTTGGCCCCCGTGGAACTCGCGGGCACCGTCGGTATCTCGGCCTGAACATCACCGACGCACTGGGCCGGCGCCGCAAGCAGCTGTTCCCGGGCACGAGCGACGCGGGACCGGATCGTACCGACCGGACACCCGCACACCGTGGCGGCTTCGGCGTAGGTTAGCCCCAGCACTTGGGTGAGCAATAGCGCCTGCCGACGCTCGACGTCGAGACCGTCCAGCAGGATCCGGAGTTCGACAATATCCTCGAATCCGGCGACGGCTTGGCGATTTCCCCGAAAGCGACTCAGCTCGACGACATTTGAAAAATGGGTGGCGGCACAGGTCCGCGGTCGGCACCGGTCTCGACGAATCTGATCGACGACCACACGGCGTGCGATGGAAAACAGCCAGGTTCTTGCCGACGAGCGGCCGCTAAAGCTTGGCAGGGAGCCGATCGCGCGTAGAAAAGTCTCCTGAGTCAGGTCATCTGCCGTGCCGACGTTTGACAAGTAGGCAACCAATCGCCATACATCGCGCCGCGTGTACCTGACGAATTGGCCGAGCGCGTCGTTATCCCCTCGCCCGGCCGCCAAGGCGAGGCGCGTCACCTCGGCATCACGGGTAAGGTCATCGGCGGCCAAATTGGTTCTTCCTGTGATCCGCACTCGCACCTGGGCGCATACGACCGTGGCGCTGCATGTCATCGCTAGCTTTGGCAGTTCGCCGCGCCGTCATCGTCATGACCCCCGCCTCATCGACTCTCGAATCGTACGGATTCCGGGTTGGTGATCGGTTGTTGGACCATCGAAGGCCGGACCTTCGATCGACCGCCGAGCGCTGCGGACGCTCACTCTCATTCCCAGTCCCGACGGAGGACGTGAAGGCGGCCCCTGATAAGAGGCGTCCGGGCATCATCGGGCGACAGCAGGTTCAAGGCATGCTCGAAAAGCTCGGGATCATGATCGATTTGCTCGCCCAGGATCATCGCCGGCTTCGGGTCACGGCTTCGCAGGGCGGCATCCCGGATAGCCACGTCCAACCGGTCACGCCAGTTGGCGACGCCGGGAGCTTCCGAATTTGGCAGCAGCGGGCCGCGGTAGCTTTCTGCCGCAGCAACTATGTCGCCCGCTGCCAGATGTTCCAGCACCTCGACGGCGTCACACCGAACCGGCGTCGTCAGCATGTACCGGTGTGCCGCGATCCGCCCGCTCAGCATCCGCCGCACGCGCGATACTTCGGCTTTAAGCGTCGACATCGACACTTGGCGATCACCGTAGAGCTCAAGGCCGAGCTCACCCGGTGTGTACCCGTCGGGCCGAAGCGCCAGCAGCGTCAGGATTTCTGCCTGCCGCGGACTGACCGGGACAGACACGTCGTCGACGGTGACGTCGATACGCCCCAAGCAGCGGATTGCGACATTGACGTCGGAGACCGGCCCGGCACTGCACGGTCGCAGTTCACGCAGCCGCGATTCGAGCAACGCCGCCATCGTCCGCGCCGTCGTCATCGCGAGAGGGTTGGCCCGACCGCACGTCGTGGACAAATCCAGCACTCCCAAAGTCTTCCCCTGGGGGTTTCGGATCGGCGCGCTGTAACACACCCAGTCGTGCAACGATTCGACGAGATGTTCTGCGGAAAAGACCATGCTGGGTCGCCGACTATCCAGCGCCAAGGCAACCGCGTTGGTACCAATGGCCGATTCACTCCATCGACCCCCGGGGGCGAAGTTCACCCGTTCCGCCCGCCGGCGCATCACGCGGCCCCCGCAAGTCCACAGCAAAACGCCCCGCTCGTCGGTAACGCCCACCACAAATCCCGCGTCGGCGATCTGCTGTAAGTCACCGGCCAGCTCGTCGACCGGTCGCCGCAGCGGTGAGTCGTTCCATCGGGCCCGCGAGCACTCGTCATCGGCAGGAGCATTGCCACAGGAGGGTTCAACCGATCTCAGCGATCGCGCCCACGACTGCGCGATCTCCGGCCGGATGGCGCGCCCGTCGAATGCGCCTTTGGTGCTGCACGCGCCGGTCGAGACCACGTCGTCCCAGACCCGCTCCAATTCAACCCGAAGCGGATGGGGTGTATCGCTTAGCACTGGTTTTCCCTCGTTTCGGGAGGCGTGTCGGCGCGCTCGATCGCGGCGTCGGGTCGAGTCAGTTCACTTGGCGGTCACCGGTCCAGAATGCTGCGCGCAGTTTGAATTTCTGCTTCTTCCCGGTGGCCGTATAGGGGATGTCGGTGCGGAAGATGACTTTCTTGGGCGCTTTGTAATGAGCCAACTTTGTCTTGGCGAACTCGATGACGTGACTGGCGGCGAGGGTTTCGCCCTGACGCGGCACGACGATCGCCGTCACCAGTTCGCCCCACTTGTCATCGGGCGTCGCGATCACCGCGACATCGGCGATCGCGGGATGACCGAGGAGAGCGTCCTCAACCTCGATCGAGCTGACGTTCTCGCCACCGGTGATGATCACATCCTTTTTCCGGTCGGTGATGGTCAGGTACCCGTCAACTCCGAGGGCGCCGCCGTCACCGGTGTGGAACCATCCCGAGTCCAGCGCAGCGTCGGTCTCGTCCTTCTTGTTCCAATACTCCGCCATCACGGTGTTCGACGCGGCGAGAACCTCGCCATCCTCATCGACGCGCAGCGACGTGCCGAGCGAGGGCACGCCGGCTCTCCCCAGCTTCTTCGCCCTGTCGCCCAACGAGAGGTTGTCGTACTCACGGCGGGGCCGGTTTACCGTCAACAGCGGGGCCGTTTCGCTCAGCCCGTAAATCTGGTTGAACTGCCAACCCAGCTCGCGTTCGATGCGAGCGATGGTCAACGACGGTGGCGGCGCGCCGGCACACACAATTCGGACACGGCCGCGCCCAGGAATCTCCCCCGGCCAATCCTGTGCCGCGTCGAGCACCATATTCCACACGGTTGGCGCGCCACACATCAGCGTGACGCCGTGGGCGTCGACGCGCCTCAGTATTTCCGCGCCGTCAACCTTGCGCAGCACCACCTGTTCGACACCCAGGCCCGTAGAGGCGTAAGGCATGCCCCAACCGTTGCAGTGGAACATGGGCAGTACGTGCATCAAGACGTCGTCGTCCCCCAGCTGCATGTGCATGCCGAACGTGACGGCGTTGATCCAAATGTTGCGATGCGTCAGGCACACACCCTTGGGTTTGCCGGTCGTTCCGCTCGTGTAGTTCAGGGTGGCAAAGGCGTCCTCGTCGGGATGAGACCAGGGTTGGGGCTCGGAGTCGAAATCGAGCAGCACGTCGTCGGATCTCTCGCCGAGCACAAGGCGATGGGGCGCTGCCACGTCGGCGAGCGGACCGTCGAGCTCTGGGTCGACCAGAAGCACATCGGATTGGCTGTCGTCGACGATGTAGGAGACCTCGCTCGGCTGCAGCCGGAAGTTGATCGGCACCAGAATGCGGCCAGATGACGGCACGGCCAGGAGCAGCTCCATCAACCGAGCCGAGTTGTGGCTGACCACGGCAACGCGAGCGCCTTCGGGGATATTCAGCCGGTCGAGACCAGCCTGCACTGCTCGGGCCCGCGCGGCCAGCTGCCGGTAAGACAACCGGCCCAGGTTGTGCTGCGCCGACGGTTCGTCTACGATGCCCGTGCGGTCGCCGTAGACGCGTTCCGCGCGGTCCAGGAACGCGTCAGTGGTCAGGGGCGTCCTCATGTCTGCGTCAATCCCGTCCCCGAAGTGGCCGAGCCGCCAGGGTGCGATGTGGACGCAGTGTGGTCAGGCGGCCCGCTCCCGAGGCTGGCGAATGTCACATCGCCTCGTTCGACAGCCGCGATGAACTCGCTCATCTCCTCGTGCAGGCTCACCGAGCCCAGGCAGAACTCGTCTGCCTGCGGTGCGGGGGTTCTCGATACGAAGTATGCAATCGCGCCGACCGGCACAATGAGAGCGCAGAGCATCGCGACCAGGCTTGCCAGCACGCTCCACCCGCTCGCTTGGGTCAGTGGGCCGCTGTAGTCACCCATGGCAACGAGGTGTTGAGTGTTGTTCATCATGACCTTTCACAAAATGGGTGGTCGGTCTCGGCTTCCGATGTCGTGACTTCTGGGGCAGACGTATCCGCGTCATCTTCTTCGGAGCGCGTTCGACGAGTCACGATGACGAGAATTACGATCGGGAACAGCAACGCGAACAGAGTTCCGCCGCCGATGAACGCGATCTCATCGCTGGTGAGCTGTCCACCATGGGCGAGGATGGTCTCATTCATGGCAAGCGTTTCCCGATCGGTATCTGTTCCGGAGGCGCGAGGGTGAACCGGCCCGGTTCGACTGGCTGTGTTTCATCCGGGCCGGTCCACACCTCTATTGGGTTCCGTATTCAGGTAGGACGCCCGACGTCAGTTCGTTGATCTCCGAGGTGGACGTCTGCCCCGCGGCATCCTGGAAGAACATCAGTCCGGTAACACGGATCTGAGCGTCGTTGGTCGGCAACAGATTCCGTGATAGCAGCGAACGCGCGTCGAGTTCGACGGTCAAATTGCTCGACCCGCCTGGAGGAATGGGCCCCGACGGTGAGACCGTGGCTACGCCGTCAGTGTCCGGTTTGGCACCGTCCGTGACGGTGACCACGTAATCGGCGAATTGCAGACGGTCTAACCTGACGGGTGAATTGGACTTGTTGTCAACGTTAACCTTCAGTACCAACGTGCCTGTCTTCTCCTGGAAGACCGCGCTTTGTACCTGCGTCTCGAGTTGCCTGGCCAACCCAGAGGGCGTTTGCGGCACCGGCGACAACCGGGCTACCTGGGGCGGGATGTGCGGGCCGTCAAATACCTGTGCGTAGGCGTATCCGCCCAACCCGAGCACCAGCGCGACGATCGCGATCCCGATGCTGACGTTGCGTTCCTTAGGTGTCACCAGGGTGGCACCACCGCCGGCGTTGACTACCGCGGCACGTTGCAACAGTGATTTCCGCAGCCAGAAGGCGGCGTACGCCACGGCGACCAACAGTCCAAGAACATGCCAGATGACGACCCGACCGAGGCCATAGCTAGCTAGGTCGACATTGCGACCGTCAGATAGGGTTTGCGGTTCGGTGAAGGTGCCGGCGTCGTTGATGGTGATGTATTTACCTTCCCCGACGAGCGTTCCGGTGCCCTCCATCGCCATTGCCGGGTGCACGTGCCAGGTACCCGGAATACGCGCCTTCAGGACGATTTTGTACGGATATATCCCGCCCTTGGACACCTTGACGGACTGCGGAGTGAACATCCCCGACATCTCGCGTTCCTCGACCATGAATACCGGACCTGGCGTGTTGACCGTGAGGTATCCGAGATCCGGCGGCGCGATGGTGTGGTCAGGCCACGAATTCATGATGCGCAGGGTGCCCGTGATCGTCAGCTCTTGGCCGACGTCGAGCCGGTCGGTGGAAAACTGAGTGTCGTAGAACGCTACGGTCGAAGTTCGCTCGAACGGTTGTTGGCTCTGCTCGCCGTGCGCGGACGCTAGCGGCGGCGGCGCGAGAACCAATAACAGACCCACCACTCCAGCCAGCGAAAAGAGCTTGGCGCGGCGTGCGCCGTTGCGGGGGGTGTGCTTCTTGCGCAAGTCGAGATAGTCCATGAGCGATTTCGCCATCGTGATCACCTTTGATTCAGTCTGATTTAGTCGGTTTGAAGCTTGAAGAACTTGCCGATCGGCCAGACCGCGAGGTATTTGCCGATGAGGAAGCCGACTACGTAGCCGACCACCGAGAGCATCCCTGCAAACACGGAGACGACGATGGTGATGTTGCTGACGAGGGCCTTGAGGTGACCCTCCTCGATCATTCGCAAGTATTCGGGGGTCTGCGTGCGCGCAATGTGAAACGACATGGTGTCCGCGACCGTCAGCAGCGTGCCGTGGAAATCGACCGGCGCCAAGAACGGTGACAATGCGGGGAAGTTGAAGAACCAGAACAGCACACCCCACGCGAAGCTGCCGATGACAGCGGTGAGCCAATAGCTGCGCGTAACGAGAAGGATGACATCCAGAATGATTGCAGCCAGGATAAAAGTCTCGGGCCAGGTGAAATTTATCGGCAGGTGCGCCCACAGATCAAAACTCGCAGTGCGCGACAACCATTGCGCCGGAAGTAGCGCGACCGCACACAGCGTTGCGCCGGCCGGGAGGCGCAGTCGATCCCATGCGATGTACTGGACAGCCGCGGGGATGATGATGCCCAGCGCCGGGGTCAGCAGCGGCCAGAATTCGCGGTCCTTCCAGTCGGCCCAGAATGACCAGTCCCCGGTGAACAACATCTGATTGAGGTGATAGGCACCCGCGATCAGAAGCAATGCTCCGACCAGGAGAAGAATATCCCAGCGCCGACTTAGCAACGGCTTCGATGTCGGTTGCGCCTCAGGTGGCGTCGCTGTGGACGGCTGTAATGCGGTCATGGTCTGAAGGATCCTTCGACGGTGAGTGAGCCTGGTGAAAATTTCATCGTGTTTCATTTTTCTGCTGGTGGCTTAGCTTGCCGCCGAGCGCGTTTGGGTGGAGGGTCCCCACAGCGGAGAGTCGAACTCATCCCCGCTGCGGGAACCCAGACCCGAAACCGGGTCCGCTTTTAGTGCAGCACTCCGCTTTCTCGCTGCGGTGTCGCCGACTCGGCAGGCGCCGTGGCGGCGTGCGCGGGCTTATCCGACGACGTGGCTGCAGCAGCAAGATCGCGCTCCTGACGGGCCAGTTCGAAGACGCGCGGAAGCGTCTCGAACCAGATCGCGAACGTCGCGGCGAGCAGATAGCCGAAGATCACAAACGGCCAGTGCAACGGCGCGGAGAAGACCTCTTCGGCCTGGAAGAAGCTGTGTCCGAACTCGTTCATCGCCACCTGAAAGAACAGCAGCGCGGAGCCAGCCACGATGAGCGTGAACGACACCGGCAGCGCCTTGCCTCCGTAAATGTGCGGCAAGCGAGTGCGGGCGTACAGGTAGATGCCCGCCGCCATGTAGATCATCAGCGGGAACACGCCGTAGAACAGTACGTCGTGGCTTGGGGTGAAGGCGGTGTCGCGGGTGAGGATTTGGTGCCAAGTGGCGTCCTCTTCGGCGAAATAGCTGCCGCCAGCGAAGACCGTAAAGCAGAACATGGCGACCAGCACCCACAACGTCCACAGGCGGCGACCTTCGTCTTCGCGTGTGAGCTCCTTGGGCAGCCGCTTGGCCGAAACCCAGGTCCAGGCGAAAACTGCGGCCGCGACGGTGGGCAGCAGCAGCATGTTCGCCGCGGCTAGCGTCAACCAGTACCTATTGAAGTCCGGGCCATGCGAATCCAGCCCGGTCGAGAACGCCCATACCTGCTGGTAGATCCGCCAGCCGAGGCAAAGCGCGCCCACCGCGGACAACGCGACGATCAGCGGAACCCAGGAGAATCCGCGCGACACCGGGCCGCGTTGCTCGTAACTCTTGGGAGCGCCGCGATGGCTAACTCGCTGTTCGGTTTGACTTGTACTCATATCGTTCCGAGATCCTTTCGTTCGAGATTGTTAGCTGGCAGTGGATTCGACGCAGGTGGCCACCCCCTCTGCGAGTTGCCTACGTGTTTTTTGATGTCCGACGTTCTAGATCGACAGCGACCGCCATCGGCGGCACTGTCCAGCGCCATGGCGGGATTGGCGCCGCCGGGTTGGGTCGCGTACCACTCTCCGCGATATCAGCCATGTAATCCCTCCGGTTCGCCAGCGCGCCTGCAGTCTGGGTCACAACGGCGCGAGCGATGTGACGTGCATCATTGTCACCTAGCCAGACTGTCCTTAACTGTTCGACTATTGGACACCTCGCGGTGGCGTGGGAGAGCGAAGTTGGAGGCGCCAACGCGCAGATCAAAGCCCCATTGGCTGTCAAGAGGGGATGCCGAGCGCCTTCATGCGCGAGTAGAGCGTGCTTCGGCTGATGCCCAATTCGCGTGCGGCGTGCACCTTGTTGCCGGAGGCGTTGGCCAGCGCGTCGACGATCGCCTGCCGCTCGGCGCGTTCCCGACCGCCGAGATGGGTGATTCGGCCGGTGTCTTGATACCTGGTCGGTAGGTCGCGCAGATCGATTCTGCCGCCTGTCGCGGTCTGCGACGCCGCACGCAAGGCGCTGGCGAGCTCGCTCAGATTGCCCGGCCAATCAGCGGCGCACAGTGCGGCGAGCGCCGCCGGCGTCAGCTCCCACTTGCCCTCAAGCTCCGACAGCATCCGGCGCGAGATGGCCCCCAACTCGAGTCGGCGCCGACGGAGGGGAGGAATGTCGATGCGCCCCGGGCAGCGGGCGACCAGAGCCGCGAAACTGAGCGCCAGGTCGTCTAGCGGGGGACTTGTCAGGACTAATCGGGGCCCGGTGTCCCGGTCAAGGAGCCGCTTCAGTGCGGCGACTATCGATTCGGGTAGCGACTCAACGTGCTCTATCACGATCGCCGGCGCCGAGGAGCCCGCCGCGTCGGTCAACTGCTGCAGCCACTGCGTCTCGCCCAGCTGTACGACGTCCGCGGCATCCAGCCAGGCGGCTGCGTCTCCGGCGATCTCGCGAGCGGCCGTGCTGCGGCCCGAGCCCGGCTCACCACACACCGCCACCGGCCCCTCCACCCCGGCAACCCGGCTGATATCGACGCTTAGGCGTGGTGGCGCGGCATTGACGTGCACCCCACGAGGAACGTGACTCACCTCGGGAAGCAACGGGACAACGACGAAGATGGCGCCCCCTTCGCTACCAATAACGGACTCGGCTTCCACCCGCGCCGCTTCACCGCAGGCCAATTCGATGTCGATCCGCCGCCGCTCACCGGGGCGGAGCTCTGCAGCGATCTCGCGCAACAGCACGTAATCGGTCGAGCTCAACAGGTTCGCGGCGACGTTGTTGTGCAGCAGCATGTCTGTGCCAATAGCGGCCAGTGCCGCATGGGGAGGCGGCATCGTGTCCTGGAACGCGGCAACCAGGCGCTGCTGCGACACTTTCGATCCGTCCAGCAGCCGGCGTTCGATTTCGCGCACAGCACGGTCGACAAACGGGATGAACAGCGGATCAGCCCGCGGATCCTCGACGGTCATATCGAGAACGCCTTCGACCCTGCCCGTCGCCGGATGAATGATCGGCGACCCATAGCAACTCAGCCCGCGCAGCCGTTCGAGGAAGTGCTCAGGACCGTTGACGACGACACCGCGGCGGACCTCCAGCGGCGTCCCCAGCGACGTCGTACCGGCCAGATCTTCGCTGAAGCAGGCACCGGTGACGATTCCCAGGTTCTCGACGCGGCGAGCAAAGGTCGTGCTGTCGACGACGCTGCGCACGATGCGACCGTCGCGATCGGCCAACAACAGGCACAACCCCGCATCGGCAATTTCTTGTCCGAGCTGTTCGAGAACGGGCATCGCCGATCGCAGCAAACGAGAATCCTGATCGAAGTCCGCTGTCAGGTCGACCTGTAGGGCCCTGGTTGGTTCGACGCCGCTCAGCCTGGACCGTCGCCATGACATCACGATATCCGGGCGCATCGGCGGCGGCGTCGCTGCTTCGACGGGCACCTCGCCACCCCCTTCGTGATCTGCGTCACACCCCCCGCCCTGGATATTAGCGCCCAACGCTTCGTTTCGTGGCAAGTGGCGCTGCCCTTGCGACGGCCGACGACAACCGTTCGACCGACGGGGATATGTCCGCACGTCTGAGGCGGTGACGTAGTTTGCGCGCCGACGGTCTCGACCTGCGCTGTGCCCGCTGATACTGACTCACCGGGCGGGCTTCGCCCCGGACGCACTGGCGCTTTGGGTCAGGTCCCGATGGCACCGGAAGAGCGAGAAGCGCACGCAACGCATGCTGCGTGCGACGAGGCAGGTGCAATGACCTCCGGTCGCGCACGTGCTGTTGAGGGCCGTCGTTCATCAGTGCCGACTTCCATGACGGTGAGCGATTGTCCGTTTGCGGCGTAGCCTAATGGCGGCTAGCGGTCACCGGACCTGCCCAACTGGGTGGCTCACACACTGGCCAGTCGCACGGTCTTGGTATCCCGGTTGACTAGGGTCCGGCAGATTCCCTTTCCGCGCTCGTCCTAGTTCATTACGTTGACCTTCGCCGCATCCGACTTCTCGCGCCTGCACTAGGCGCCGAGAGGCGGCGGCAAGTCTCACGTGAGCGCGTGCAACACGACACGCAGATAGGACCGGTGCGCCATGCAGGTAGAAGAACTCCTCAAACCATTCCCTATCAAGGAATTCCATCCGTTTCCCAGAGCCCTGATGGGGCCCGGTGCCCACGAGCTGATCGGCCCAGAGGCAATCAAACTCGGCTTCAAGAAGACTCTGGTCATGACAAGTGGCCTGCGCGGATCAGACATCGTGCACAAGATCGTCGAGTCGCTGAAATACCACGGACTGGAAGTCGTCCTCTACGACAAGGTCGAGTCCAATCCCAAGGACTACAACGTGATGGACTCGGTGGCGCTGTACCAAACTAATGGGTGCGACAGCTTCGTGTCGATCGGCGGCGGTTCGTCGCATGATGCGTGCAAGGGGGCTCGAATCTCGGTCGCCCACGACGGCCGCAACGTCAACGAGTTCGAGGGTTTCAACAAGTCGGAAAACCCGAAGAACCCGCCCCACATCGCGGTGTCCACCACGGCTGGCACCGGCTCGGAGACTTCGTGGGCTTACGTCATTACCGACACCACCACGGATCCCAGCAAGCCACACAAATATGTGGCCTTCGACGACGCCTCGGTGGCGACGCTGGCAATCGATGACCCCGTGCTCTACTTCGATTGCCCGGTCGACTACACCGCCCAGTGTGGCTTCGACGTGCTGGCGCACGCTTCCGAGCCCTATGTATCGCGACTGAATTTCGCGCCCTCGTTGGGCAACGCGCTCTATGCGATCAAATTGACCGCACAAAACCTGCGGCAGGCGACGTGGAACCCACAAGACCTCGCCGGCCGCGAGGGCATGATGTATGCCCAGTACATCGCCGCTCAAGCGTTCAACTCGGGCGGGCTTGGCATCATCCACTCCATTTCGCACGCCGTGAGCGCGTTCTACGACACCCACCACGGGCTGAACAACGCGATCGCCCTCCCACGGGTGTGGGCTTTCAACATGCCGGTGATGTACAAGCGATTTGCCGACATCGCCGAGGCGATGGGTGTTGACACCGCCGGGCTGACCGACGTTCAAGCCGCCGACCAGGCGCTCGCCGCCAGCATTAGACTGCTGAGGGACGTGGGGATCCCCGAGAAGTTCACCGACGTCACTCAGGGCAGCTACAGCAAGAACAGGCTGGGGCAAGGCCCCACTGCGTTCTACGAGGCAAGGCCGACGATCAACGGTGACAAAGAAGACGTCGATAACATCACCAACCACGTCCTCGGCGACGCGTGCACCCCGGGCAACCCGAAGGAGTGCACATTTGAGACGGTGCGGCCCGTGGTCGATCACTGCCTCAACGGTGACCTCGACGACCTTCTCACCTGAGGGACGGGGGCCGGGCAGCGACCGACCCTACCTCTGCCCGGCCTCTCCCCTCATCCAAAGGACAAGCACGTGACCCTGCCTGCGACACCACCGTTCGACAGCGTCGACGACGTCGTCGCTCGTCTCACCGAACTCGGATACATCGCCGATCGACGACTGGCGACGACCGTTTACCTAGTCACCAGGATGAACAAGCCCGTCCTGCTAGAAGGGCCGGCTGGGGTCGGCAAAACGGAGTTGGCCAAATCATTGGCGGCGGCCACCGGCCGCCGGCTCTTGCGGTTACAGTGTTACGAGGGCCAAGACGAGACAAAGGCCCTTTACGAATGGGACTACGGCAAACAGCTGCTGTACACCCAGATCCTGCGCGAGAAAATCGGCCAAATTATAGCCGACGCAACGGATTTGAACGAGGCAGTTGAACGAATCGGAGCCCAGGAGAGCGTCTTCTTCTCCGAGCACTTTCTCGCTCCGCGCCCGTTGTTGGAAGCGATTCGTGCCCGTGATCCTGTCGTGCTGCTCATCGACGAGGTTGATCGCGCCGATGAGGCACTGGAGGCCGTCCTGCTCGAGATGTTGGGTGAATTTCAGGTCTCAGTTCCGGAGCTGGGAACATTCACCGCGGACATCCCGCCCTACGTTGTGTTGACGTCCAACAACACTCGCGATCTCGCGGCGGCGCTCAAGCGGCGTTGCCTGCACCTGTTTCTGGACTACCCGAGCGCGGAGCGCGAGCTGGAGATCGTCCGTTCGAAGGACACCGGGCTATCGGATGTTCTTGCTGCCCAACTAGTCGAAATTGTCCGCCAGCTACGAGAGCTCGAATTGCGGAAGGCTCCCAGTATCTCGGAGACAATTGACTGGGCTCGCACCCTCGCCGTGCTCGGGGTTCAAGAACTCACTGCAGCGGTACTCGCCGAAACCGTGTCCGTGGTTGTCAAATACGACAAAGACGTGCGGAAAGCCCTTGAAATCATTCCCCGGTTGGTGGATCCCAACGCGACCGTGCCGGATCAGGCGCACGATCACACTCATCACCACCATCACCACCACCGCCCAGACCACGACCATGAACCCGGCGACGTCGACGGCGCCGTGGTGAGAGCCGGCAAGGACCTGCCGAACCGCTTTGACAACGGCTATTACGGGACACCGCCGAAGACGAGCACATCCCTGGCCCAGCCCCGCCCACAGATCAGTCGGGAACAAGGCAGTCGCTCGTTCGCCCGACGTCGCGCCTTGTGAGGATGGCTCGTGCAAGCAGCGATTCACCGATTTGTGCGGCTGTTGCGACTAGCGGGCGTCCGCGTGTCGGTGTCGGAAGCCTTAGACGCGCTGCAGGCAGCCAGTCAACCGGGAGTACTCGCCGACAAAGCCACACTGCGACACGCACTTTCGGTCGCGTTGGTGAAGGATCGGCGCGACCTCACCGCTTTCGATGAGGTATTTGACGCGTTCTTCTCCCTAGTTCGCGTCGGCTTCGGTGACCAGGATTTGCACAGTCACACCCATGACGACCTGAGCGATACCGGCACGCTCGAGTCCTTCACGGTCTCGGAGATGCCGAGTTCCATACCGCAGCAGGGCCACGAGCACGGAGCGCCCTCGGACATCAGGGATTATTTCGATCCAGATGATTTGGCGCAGCAGTACAACCTGCACCAGGAAGCGAACAAGATCGATCTAGCCGCCATGACGGACGAGATCGCCTTCTCCAAGGACAACCAGGCGCTGATGGGGGACGCCTACCGGGTCCAGCTGGAAGCAAATCGCTTGCACGGCGCTGGCGGACCTGGGCATCTAGCGCGTGCGACCGGCATCCGCGTCGACGCTGATCTCAGTGTGGCCCAACAGGAGACCCTGCTGGGCTGGCTCAACGCCACTGAGGACGCCGCTGTCGACGACGGAGACGACTCGACAGCGCTCGCCCAACGACTCGCCGGCGTTCTGGCGAACCTTCCCGCCGCCCTTAAACGCCATCTGGAAGCGTTGTTGGTCCTCGAGCAACGGGTGATCGAGTCAGGAGAACGCCGAATCGGCGTTGTCGATCAAGTCGGTGAACGGGAGCGCGCCGACCTCGAAGTCTCCTTGCGACGCCTGGCCAGATCCCTGCATGGGGCATTGACACATCGCAGCAAGCTCGATACCCGCGGTCGGATCGATTCCGGGCGGACCATGCGCCGCAACATGCGCCACGACGGCGTTCCGTTCGACCCGGTCACCGTGCGGCGCGTCGAAGACAAACCGCGGCTACTGGTTTTGGCAGATGCCAGCATGTCGGTGCGAGCCACCGCGCGGTTCACGCTTCATCTGGTTCACGGCTTACAAGACCTATTCGCGCAAGTGCGGTCGTTCGTGTTCGTCGCTGAAATCGCCGAGATCACAGAACTTTTCGCTGAGCATCCAATCGAGCACGCGATTGGACTCATTTTCGGCGGGGACGTGCTCGACGTGGATGCCAACTCCGATTACGGATTGGCGTTTGCAACATTCCTCGCCGAGCACGCCTCCGCCGTGACTCGCCGCACCACGGTGCTGGTCTTAGGCGACGGCCGGGGTAACGGCAACGAGCCAAACATCGCGGCGTTCGAAGAGATCGTGCGGCGCGCACGAGAGGTGATCTGGCTGACACCGGAACCGAGATATTCCTGGACGCTTGGGCGCTGCGACCTTCCGCTGTACGCGGAGTCGTGCCATCGCGTGGAGGTTGTCCGCGACCTTTCCGGTCTGGAGCGAGTGACCGACAAAATGGTTGAAGAATTAGCCGGACGGTGACATGGCGCGGAATCGTTGATACTGAATTGATCGGAGAACACCACCATGTCCAACGATGGGACGGGTCCAGAAGACCGCCGGGGGATCGAGCCTTCGGGGTCGCACCTCGACCCGCAGCCGGCGACGCTGACATCGCGATGCGCGGCCCGCCTTGTCGACGGTGTGATCGTGTTGGTGTTCGCGATGATTGTTCGTGCGCCAATCCACATAGGACAAGGTCTTTACGTGACCGCGCTGGTGTTCGGTGTCCTCACCTTCGCCTACTTCCTTGTGTACGAGACGACCCAGGGCTGCACTCTGGGTAAGAAACTCATCGGGATCTGCGTGCTCGGCCCCGATTCGGCCCCGCGCCCTACCGTGAGGCAGTCAGCCGTCCGAAATGCGTTCACATTGCTGTCTGTTATCCCCTACGTCGGTGCCCTCTTCAGCATGACCGCGTACATTCTCATCGCGTCGACCATCGCCAGTGACGCAGGCAAGCAGGGCATGCACGACCGTCTGGCAGGCGGCACCCGCGTCGTGAAGTGTCCTCGCCCCAACCACTGAACCGCTCGCCGGACGGTGACTTCGCGGCCCATCCTCGCTCCCTAATCATCCTCCGCGTCGGCCCATCGGGTTCGGTACAGACCCAGCCTCAGTCACACCATGGTCAGACCACCGCTGACGGACAGTGTCTGGCCGGTCACGTAAGACGCGCCATCACTGGCGAAAAATGTGACGGCCGGAGCGATGTCGTCGGGTGTCCCGATGCGCTTCATCGGGATGGCCCGCGCGAGAGCGTCGTGCATTCCTTGACTGGCGTCAGCGACCTTCTTCAACAGGGCTGTGTCGGTGGGACCGGGGCACACGGTGTTGACCGTGATGCCCTGGGTCGCCATCTCGCGGGCCAATGCTTTGCTAAACGCCACTATTGCGCCCTTGGTGCCCGAATAGACCACCTCTCCAGACGATCCCACACGTCCGGCGTCGGATCCGATGTTGATGATGCGGCCCCAGCGTCGTTCGATCATCGAATCCAGCACCGCACGGCTAACGATGACCGTGCCGAGGTAGTTGACCTCGACCACCGCGCGCCACCTCCGTTCAGTCGAGTCGACGAACTTTTCGATCGTATCGATGCCGGCATTGTTTACCAAGATCTCGATCTCACCCAGCCGTTCGCGGATAGCGTTCACCGTCTCGGCGACTACGGCGCTGTCGCGGACGTCGATGGCGAAGCCGGCGCTGAGACCCGGCAGTGTCGCCGCCACCGCTTGTGCGCCGACCCCATCGAGATCGCAGACAGCAACTGTCGCACCGGCTTCTGCGAAATGGCGGCAGATCGCTCGGCCGATACCGCCGGCGCCGCCGGTCACCATCGCGATGCGACCTTCCAGACGCATCATCGCCGATCGTCCACGGGAGTGCGGGTCGACACGACGTCGAAGCGCGGCGCCCGCTTGTCGCGGTGTGCGGCCAAGCCTTCTCGAACGTCGGGCCCGCCGAACCCGAGGAATTCCAGGGCGAGTGAGGATTCGAAGGCGGGATCAAACATTCGATACCAGTGGTTGAGGCTGCGCTTAGTCCAGCGGATAGCGGACTGCGAACTGCCGGCGAGTTGAAGGGCAATACGCTGCGCGGTCGGCACAACTTCATCGTCGTCGACACACGCCGACACCAAACCGATGCGTTCAGCTTCGGCGCCCGACAGCGGCTCGCAGGTGAGCAGGTAGTACTTGGCCTTGGCCATGCCCGCGAGAAGTGGCCAGCAGATCGCCGCGTGATCGCCTGCCGCGACGCCTAAGCGCGTACGCCCGTCAATGATGTTCGCGGTGCGGGCGGCCACTGAGATGTCGGCGAGCAAGGCAACGACCAATCCAGCACCAACCGCCGGCCCGCGAATTGCAGACACCACCGGTTTGTCGAGGTTAATCATGTTGAGCACCAAGTCGCGCGCCTCACGCACGACGCGCAGTCGATTGCCGTAGTCAGCGATCATCGTGTCGAGCAAAGCGAAGTTGCCTCCCGCGGAGAAGGCCGACCCTCCGCCTCGAACCATCACGACGCGCACGTCGGGGTCCCGTTCAATCGCGGGCCAGATGTCGGCGAGATCGCGATGCATGTACGGTCCGACTGAATTCAGGCCCGGCGCATCGAGAACCATCTCGAGGACACCGTCAACGACGTGATCGATTCGCAGGGTGGGGAATTCGGAGTAGTCGGTCGACAATTCGTGCTCCTAGTCGTAGTTTCCAGGTCTGTGCGGGCAGCCGACGCGGTCATCGGGTGAATTTGAGGCGAGCTTTTTGAACCACTGTTGTGATTGCAAAACACCACCACTGCCGCCGTCGTCATCGTCTCGACCGGTCCTGCTCCCTCAGGCCCGCAGGATCAGCGCGTCGCCCTGGCCGCCGGCGCCGCAGAGCGCGGCCACCGCGTAGCCCGAGCCGCGCCGCGCGAGCTCCAGCGCCGCGTGCAGCGTGATGCGCGCGCCCGACATCCCGATCGGATGGCCGACCGCGATCGCGCCCCCGTTGCGGTTGACCCGCTCGGCGTCCACGCCGAGCTCGCGGGTCGAGGCCAGCGCGACCGCGGAAAACGCCTCGTTGATCTCGATGACATCGAGCTGATCGAGGCTGATGCCCTCCCGCGCGATGGCCTTCTTGATCGCGTTGGCCGGCTGGGACTGCAGCGTGGAATCCGGGCCGGCGACCACACCGTGAGCACCGATCTCACACAGCCAGGTCAGGCCCAGTTCCTGCGCCTTGGCCTTGTTCATCACCACGACAGCGCAACCGCCATCGGAGATTTGGGACGCCGAACCAGCGGTGATCGTGCCGTCCTTGCGGAACGCGGGCTTGAGCCCCGACAGCGATTCGGCCGTGGTGTTGGCCCGGATGCCCTCATCCTCGGCGAACTCGATCGGGTCGCCCTTGCGCTGCGGAATCTTCACCGGCACGACCTCGTCGGCGAACACCCCGTCCTTCCACGCCGCGGCGGCCTTCTGATGCGAGATGGCGGCGAATTCGTCCTGCTCGAGGCGGGTGAACTTGTCGGCGTCGTTGCGCTGCTCGGTCAGAGCGCCCATCGGCTGATCGGTGAAGACATCGTGCAGACCGTCGTAGGCCATCGAGTCGAGCACCGTGACGTCGCCGTACTTGTAGCCCTCACGGCTGTTGACCAGCAGATGCGGCGCCTTGGTCATCGACTCCTGCCCACCGGCCACGACGACGTCGAACTCACCGGCCCGGATGAGCTGGTCAGCGAGCGCGATCGAGTCGATCCCCGACAGGCACATCTTGTTGATACTCAGGGCGGGCACGTCCCAGCCGATCCCGCCGGCGACGGCCGACTGGCGGGCCGGCATCTGACCAGCACCTGCGGTCAGCACCTGTCCCATGATCACGTACTCGACCAGCGACGCCGGGACGTTCGCCTTCTCCAGGGCCGCCTTGATGGCGATCGCGCCCAGGTCGCTACCAGAGAAATCCTTGAGGGAGCCCATCAGCTTGCCGATGGGGGTGCGAGCTCCAGCAACGATCACCGACGTCGTCATTCCTACCTCCAAGCCGGGTGTGTGAACGGGTCTGGGTTGTCGCCACTCGCATCCAATCGCCGAGTGGCGGTTGGGGAAGCGTTGTCTCGGTTAATGGTGACTAACCAGACTCATGTTAATCATGATTAACTGAAGTGTCCAGCGGTTGAGGGGTCGATATCACAGCGGGGACAGGCGGTTCCACGATCGACACTGCTGACCACTAAGCCGCACGGGCGGTTGCGGGATCCGCGAATGTGCGATTGTTGTACAGTTACGGCCAGTGGAACCGCGCATTATTTTGAACATGTTGCGCCGGAATGGATTCGTGCCGAAGGACGGCGCAGGTATGCGCGTCAGGGGAGCCGACTCCATGACGAGGGGTTGGGGTGTGGCTTCACCGGCGGGCGTCCAGAGGCGGTCGGTTTGATCGCCAACGGGTCACGATGCGGTCGTCAACTGGGGCCGATTGCATTGCGTGCGGCAACGAATCGTTGCTGCGACCACTGAGCTTGATCGGCGGATGCCGCGGTCGTGCGGCATTGGACCGTGCTCTCGGCGCTGAATTGACTAGACGCGCTGCCGAGCTTCATGGAACAACGAAGGAGATCCATGCTGCAGTTGGCCATAACTGCACCGGCTGGGGGCGCCGCGTCCGGCTGGCTTGCCCTGTGCACTGCCGCACTGGATGGTAGGTCGTGACGGCGACTACCGGGCGGCTTGGCGAGCCGCAGTTCGACCTCTTCACGCTCCCTGACGAGCACATGGAGTTGCGCGGGGTGCTACGTGACCTGTGCGAGAAGCAGATCGGCCCGCACGCCGCCAACGTTGATGAGGAGGCTCGCTACACCGACGAGGCTCTAGCTGCCCTGACGTCGTCGGGATTCGCCGCGATCCACGTCCCCGAAGAGTACGGCGGGCAAGGCGGTGACTCGGTGGCTGCCTGCATCGTCGTCGAGGAAGTGGCGAGAGTCTGTGCGTCGTCGTCGCTGATCCCGATCTGCAACAAGTTGGGCACCATGGGGCTGCTGCTGCGCGGATCCGAGGAGCTCAAGAAGCAGGTGTTGCCTTCTATCGCGAACGGCGAGGCGGTGGCGTCCTACGCCCTGTCCGAGCGGGAAGCCGGCAGCGACGCGGGGTCGATGCGGACCCGGGCGTGGCTCAAGGGTGATGAGTGGGTGCTCAACGGCGCCAAGTGCTGGATCTCCAACGGCGGCCACTCGACGTGGTACACCGTGATGGCCGTGACCGAACCGGACAAAGGCGCCAACGGTATCTCGGCGTTCGTTGTGCACAAGGACGATCCCGGTTTCGTGGTGGGTGCTAAAGAGAGAAAGATGGGTATCAAGGGGTCGCCCACCACGGAGTTGTACTTCGAGAACTGCCGCATTCCGGGCGATCGGATCATCGGTGACCCCGGCACCGGCTTCAAGACCGCGCTCGCGACGTTAGATCACACCCGGCCGACGATCGGCGCGCAGGCGGTGGGCATTGCACAGGGTGCACTGGACGCCACGATCGCATATGTCAAGGAACGCAAGCAGTTCGGCAAGGCGATCGCTGATTTCCAAGCGGTTCAGTTCATGCTCGCCGATATGGCGATGAAGTTAGAGGCCGCTCGGCTGATGGTGTACACCGCCGCTGCGCGGGCCGAGCGCGGTGAGCCCAATCTGGGCTTTATCTCCTCGGCATCGAAGTGTTTCGCGTCTGACGTGGCAATGGACGTGACCACCAACGCCGTGCAGCTCTTTGGAGGCTACGGATACACCAGGGATTTTCCTGTCGAGCGGTTTATGCGGGACGCCAAGATCACCCAGATTTATGAGGGGACGAACCAGATTCAGCGCGTAGTGATGTCGCGGGCACTCTTGCAGTAGGTGTCCTAACTCGCGATGTTGGATTTACACTGAAGTTCCCCAACGAAAGCTGCACGGCGCGGCTACATGGGCCGCGATTTCGCGTATGTTCGCCCGCTTCGGCTCAATTCACCGTGATCCGGATTGCCGACCCGACCTACCGTCCCGCGCCGCCCACCTCGCCTGGCATGCGGGATGCGCCCACCCTGCAGGAAATCCAAACCGCGTCACCATCACACCCCCGCCCACCAACCAGAAGTGACCGCATGCGAATCGAGCTACTCGCCGCGCCCGGATGCCCACACGCCGCGGCCGCCCGTCAGGTCATCACCGACTGCCTGACCCGTCTGGGCCTCGACTTGCCGATCATCGACCGCGTCGGTCGCTACTCCTCCCCAACAGTCCTCATCAACGGTGTCGATGTGATGCGCTCCGGGGCCGCGCCGCCGGTCGGTGACGCTTGCCGACTCGACCTGCCCACTCCGCAACGTGTTCTCGACGCACTGCGCGCCCACGCAGCCGATCACGACGACCCCGTCCCGCCCGACGAATTCTCCGCGCCGGCAGCGTCGAGGCCGCGATCAGGTCAGCCCACCCGCCGGCCACCGCGTCGAATTCGACCATCAGCACCGGCATCACCGGGCGAGGAGTGACACTCAACCCCAGCCCCCCGGCACACCCACTATCATCGACGAAAACCACCGCTGCACGTGGTGCGCCGCAGAAAATACTGCTGTTTCCGGCGAGCCTCGACCGCCCGATAACCCATCCATCACATGCGTAGCTCGCGGGGCAAGTCAGGTAACCACATATCGGGATAGCGATTACTGCTCCGGCAGCTTCAACAGCCTGATCGCTATCTCTCGCATCTCGACTTTGCGAACTTTGCCCGTCACCGTCATCGGAAATTCGTCGACAACGTGCGCGTACCGCGGGATCTTGTAATGCGCTAGCTTCCCAGCGCAAAACCCGTGAAGGTCCTCGCGGGTCAACGGTTGGGCCCCCTCTTTCATGCGGATCCAAGCCATGAGCTCTTCGCCGTACTTCGGATCTGGCACGCCGATGACCTGCACATCAACAATTTCCGGATGCGTGTAGAGGAATTCCTCGATCTCACGCGGGTAGAGGTTCTCCCCGCCTCGGATCACCATGTCCTTATTCCGGCCGATGATGCTCACATAACCGGCGTCGTCCATGACCGCAAGGTCCCCGGTGTGCATCCAGCGAGCAGCATCGATAGCCCCGCTCGTCCAGTCCGGGCGTTCCCAATAGCCAAGCATGACCGAGTACCCTCGAGTGCAGAGCTCGCCGGGGCTCCCCCGCAACACGGTTGCGCCTGTCTCCGGGTCCACGATCTTGATTTCCAAATGTGGATGTACGGTTCCGACCGTCGACACCCGACGCTCGATCGAATCGTCGGCTCTGGTCTGGATGGACACCGGTGAGGTCTCGGTCATGCCGTAGCAGATAGTTATTTCGGTGATACCCATGCGGTCCAGTACTTGCTTCATCACCTCCACCGGGCACGGGGAGCCAGCCATGATGCCGGTGCGCAGGCTGGTCAGGTCGAAGTCGCCGAACGCCGAATCCGCCAATTCGGCGATGAACATAGTCGGGACACCGTACAACGAAGTGCAACGCTCGGTTTCGATGGCTTGCAGGGTTGTTCGCGCTTCGAAGGAGGGCGCCGGGATGACCATGCAGGCTCCGTGGCTCGTGGCAGCGAGGTTGCCCATTACCATGCCGAAGCAGTGATAAAACGGCACCGGTATGCAGATCCGGTCTGCCTCGGAATAGCCGCAGAGCTCGCCGACGAAAAAGCCGTTGTTAAGGATGTTTTGGTGACTCAGGGTGGCACCTTTGGGAAAGCCGGTAGTGCCCGACGTGTACTGAATATTGATTGGGTCGTCGGCGCTGAGTAATTCCGCCTCCATCAACAGCCTACGAGGATCGGCGTTCCGGCCGCGCTCCATCAGGGCCTCCCAATCCTCACCCCCGAGCACGACAACGTCTTGGAGCGCATCGCATCGGGGGCGGAGCTCGGTGATCATCGCGACGTAATCCGAAGACTTGAACCGGTCTGCCGCGATCAGCAGTTTCACGCCGGACTGGTTGAGAACATATTCCAGTTCGTGAGCGCGGTAGGCGGGATTGATGTTGACCAGTATCGCTCCGACCTTCGCCGTCGCGTACTGAAGGAAGGTCCACTCCGCGCAATTGGGCGCAAAGATACCGACCCGGTCTCCCTTGGCGATGCCAGTCTCCAACAAGCCTGATGCGACTGCATCGACTTGCCGCGCGAACTCCTGATAGGTCCAGCGCCGGCCGGTCCAGCACTCGACCAAGGCATCCCGGTCAGCGAACAATCGCGCCGTGCGTTCTAGGTTTTCGCCGATCGTCTCGCGCAGCAAGGGGACGTCCGAGTCGCCCGAGACGTAACTGAACTCAGCCGTCATGGTCACCGTCGGTCAGATGCAGAGCGGAGATCCCGCAGCCTGATGTACCACGTGCGGCGTGTCCTCGTCGCCATGATCTTGTCGAGCCCTCCTACCGACAACTTGGGTTGCAAGCCTCTCATAAGCCACGGATCAACCAGTCGGGGTCAGGCCACACCGACTGGTCCAGATGAAGCCGAGATAAGCACATCCGGGTCAGCTGCTGGGCCAAAATCTGGCCGAGCACAACGCGCGCGGTTGGCGTCTTGATCAACAGAAAAACGCGGCGGAAGAACTCATGTTCCGCGAGGCCGAACTCCTCGAATATTTGTCCCGCCGCGCCCCCGCCGTATTCGCGCCAGTCGATGGCAAATCTGACCATGTCCCGCTCGTAGGGGTCTTTGCTGATAGCTGACAGAAGGATCGCGTTCCGCGATCGAAGCGTGAAGCGCGAAACATCCTCGGTCGCAACCGTTCCCGCCAACAGAACCCCGCTCCCGGAGCAGTCGCATGCCGACGGGTCGGCGATTCGCCGCTTCACGCTTGCTTAGCCTACTTGTCGTACGGAGTCGCCCGTTTGCAACGCCTCACACGTGCTGAGTGACTGCAGCTGTTCGGATGACATAACTTCCGACCGGATCAAGAATCTCACCCCTTCGGGTGCCTCCAGCGAGAACCCGCTACCCCGGCCGTCGGTCACATCCACCGTCAACTGCGTGTGCTGCCACAGCTTGTACTGGTCGGCGCTGATCCAGAAGGGTGTTTCGTGGTGGATGTGGCCGAGGAGTACGTCGGCGGCGCCGACGCGGAATTCCCCGTTGGGATAGCACATGGGTGCGCTGCCGTCGCAGCAGCCTCCGGATTGGTGGAACATGACTGGTCCGTGGATGTCGATGAGGTGTTGCAGGACCTCGGCGGCTTGGGGGGTGATGCTGACCCGGTTTGTGGGGGTGGGCATCAGAAGAAGCCGAGCTTGTTCGGTGAGTAGCTGACCAACAGGTTTTTGGTTTGTTGGTAGTGGTCGAGCATCATCTTGTGGCATTCGCGGCCGATGCCGGATTTCTTGTAGCCACCGAACGCGGCGTGCGCGGGGTAGTCGTGGTAGCAGTTAGTCCACACGCGGCCGGCCTTGATACCCCGGCCTAACCGGTAGGCGGTGTTGGAATCGCGGGTCCACACTCCCGCACCTAGGCCGTAGAGGGTGTCGTTGGCCAGCTTGAGCGCCTCATCGGTGGAATCGAACGTCGTCACCGACACCACGGGTCCAAAGATCTCCTCCTGGAAGATCCGCATATCGTTGGTGCCCTTGAAGATGGTGGGTTCCACGTAATAGCCGCCGGGATACTCGGCAACCTTGCGCGCCCCACCACCGGTGAGCACCTGCGCCCCCTCTTTGCGGCCAATGTCGATGTAGGACATGATTTTTTCGAACTGATCATTGCTGGCCTGTGCGCCGATCATGGTGGCCGGATTCAACGGGTCACCACTGACGATCGCTTCGGTGCGCGCCACACAGCGGCTGATGAACTCGTCATAGATCGACGAATGGATCAACGCCCGCGACGGACACGTGCACACCTCACCCTGGTTGAGGGCAAACATCACAAAACCCTCGACCGCCTTGTCCAAAAACTCATCATCGGCTGCAGCGACATCGGCCAAAAAGATATTCGGGCTCTTACCACCCAGCTCCAAGGTCACCGGGATGATGTTCTCGCTGGCGTACTGCATGATCAGCCGCCCCGTGGTGGTCTCCCCGGTGAACGCCACCTTGGCCACCCGCGCACTGGAGGCCAGCGGCTTACCCGCCTCTACCCCGAACCCGTTGACCACGTTGAGCACACCAGGTGGCAACAGATCCGCGATCAGCTCGATGACCTTCAGAATCGACACCGGGGTCTGCTCAGCAGGCTTGAGCACCACCGTGTTACCGGCCGCCAGCGCCGGGGCCACCTTCCAGATCGCCATCAAGATGGGGAAGTTCCACGGAATGATCTGCGCCACCACACCCAACGGCTCCTGGAAATGATAGGCCACCGTGTCCTCGTTGATCTGGGCGATCGAACCCTCCTGGGCGCGCAGCACTCCGGCGAAATACCGTAAATGATCCACCGCCAACGGCAGATCTGCGGCCAGGGTTTCCCGCACCGCCTTGCCGTTATCCCACGTCTCGGCCACCGCCAACGATTCCAGATGCTGCTCCATGCGATCAGCGATCTTCAGCAACACCCCAGAACGCTCCGCCGTGGAGGTCGCCGCCCATCTGCCCGCCGCGGCGTGCGCGGCGTCCAACGCCAACTCAACATCGGCCGCCGACGACCGCGCCACCTGCGTGAACACCTCACCGGTCACCGGTGACGAATTATCGAAATACGCCCCCTCAACCGGCGCGACCCAGTCACCGCCAATAAAATTCTCGTACCGGTCAGCGAACTCAACCACGCTGCCCTCAGCCCCCGGCCGTGCAAACACCATGACAACCCCTCGCTCCCAAATACATTCGCGAAACTGCCGATCCTCCAGAACCGACATCTGCTGTTTACCCTCCCACCACCAGGTTGGTAAACGGTTGGCAGCAGTTTCACGAACTGAGCGGCCACCCCAGAATCGCATTTCCCCGGCACAGCCTCCACGTGGGCGCCGAGAATCGATTGCCACCTTCACGGTGTGTAGCGCTGGGTACGCCGCGTCGTAACTATCGCCGACGCGCGGCCGACGCCGAGCTCTGCGGCTCCGCAAATGTGCATCGCGGCGGGTCAGAGAGTGGTGCCGACAACAGCTGCGCGCAATCGAGCTCGGTCAGCCAACACCAACGGGTACGGGCACATCGGGCGCCCGTGCCGACGGGCCAGGCCCCTCGCACTGCCTCCGAAGTTGCCGTCTGGTGAGGAAACCCAGCAGGAAGCCGTAAACGACCACCAAGACACCGACGGCGGTGAGCAACGGTGCGAACACCGTCAACGGCGGCCAGTTCGTGTCGACAATGACGTAATTCTTCTGCTGCCGCACCAGCGCCGGGATAACGTCAAAGCGGAAATAGTCCCTAATCTGCGGCACAGAGCGTGCCGGCGAACCGTCGAACCGGGTCAGCTTCTCGGCGCCGGGCGCCGCGGCAAAGCCGTCCGTCAACGGCGGCAGATTGGTGATCAGCTGCGAGATCTTCGGGTAGTCGACCCGCAAGGTAGCTCGCATCTGGTCAGGGGTGACATTCCAGGTCGAGGCCAAGAAATCGGATAGCTTCGGTATCTCGGCGGTGGCGGCCGAAAACGGTACCGCGTCCAGTAGCGTCGCCGTGGCCGGGAAATCCAGGTGAACCAGAGCCCTCACGTCTTCGGTGGGAATGCCCACGCTGTGCGCGAGGTGGTCGAGCAGCGCCGGGTACTCGGTCGTGACACCGCCGTCAGGCAGGACCGCCGGCCCTAGGGCATCGACGAAGACGGACACGTACTCGATCCCTGCGCGATCGCCCTCGACCCGCGACGCGGCGAAGGCCGAGCGAGTGTCATTGAGCAGAGTCTGCCCGCCGATAAGCCGCGGGAACAGATTCAGCCCGAGCACCAGCGCCACGACAGCCGCGCCGACCACTGGGACGACCACCCACGCGAATCGCAGTGGGTTTCGCGGTACGGATCGCCAGGTCACGACGACCATCAACGTCCCGAAGGCGATCACCACCAGCCCCAACACCAGCAGCAGCGGAGCCAGGAAGCCGACACCGCCGCGAACGCCCAGTGGACGAAAGTTGCCCTGCTGGCGCTCGACGGGGGCGATCAACTCTTCGCTGAGATAGTCCCTGAGCTGAGGCATCGTGTGCACCGGCGTGCCGTCGAACCGGGTCAGGTTCTCGGTTCCCGGCACCGCTTTCCAGCCGCTCGTGAGCTTTGGCAGGCTGACGATGACCTGGTAGATCTTCGGGTAGTCCGTCTGCAACATGTGCTGCACCTGGTCCGGCGTCAGGTATAAGACGGTGCCCAAGTAATGGACCAGTTTTGGCAGCTCCCCGCTCACCCCGGTGAGGTTCGAGTTCAGCAGGGCCGTTATGTGCGGGAAGTCCTTTCGCAACATCGCCTGCACATCCGCCTCCGAACGACCGCTCCGCTGAGCAATCGAACCGACCAGCTTCGGCATCTCACCCGCCGCGTCGTCTGGATACATGATCGAGTCCGCGCTGTTGGTCGCGACGGAGACCATCTGGATGCCCGCCCGGTCGCCGATTACCCGGTCCGGGGTGAACGCCGGCGTCAGGTCGTCAACAAGTGTCTGCGCGGCCGTCAACCTGGGGAACAGCTGCCATGAGACGACAAGGATCACCACAATCACGCCGACCAGCGTTACGCCGGCCCAAGCCATTGGAACCGATTTGCGGCCCATGTGGTGCCTCCCGCCGACCTGAGTGTCACTGCCTAACGAGCCCACTCGTTGGCAAGGCTTACGTCGATAACTGACCGGCCCCCGGCTTAGCGGTGCATACGCTAGCGCGCGGGTTATCAGATGGCAACCACGTCGATCAGACCACACGTGCAATCGAACCCCGGGCAGGCTCGGCCGCCGCCAGCGTTCGTGTGTATAGGTGTCCCTCCGTGCTGACAACAACCTTGTGCCAACCGAGCACTTCTACCCTGAGCGAGTCCCGTCCGAAGTCGGCGGCGATAGGAGCGAAATGTCCACCATCTACGAACAAATCGGCGGGTCCGAAGCGATCGTGAGCCTCGTCGAGGACTTCTATGCACGCGTGTTGGCCGATCCCGAGCTCGCCGGGTTTTTCGGCGGCACGAATATGTCGCGATTGAAGGGCCGGCAGGCCGAGTTCTTTGTGGCGGCCCTCGGCGGCCCCTACCCGTACGTCGGCCCGTCGATGAAGCAGGTCCACCAAGGACGCGGCATCACGACGCATCACTTCGACCGTGTCGGCGCGCATCTGGGCGAAAGCCTCCGCGCCGCAGGCGTATCGGACGAACTTGTCGCGCAAATCCTCGACAACATCGGCTCGTTGGCCCCTGACATCGTCACGCACAAGACCGTCCACAGGACCGTCGGAGCGGGTAGCGGCAGATTGAACGATCCACCCGGTGGAGCACCGCATTAATACAGACATACGGAGCCACGATTCCTCGCCCGAATCGCACCCCGAGCCCGAGGCGGCTCCCGTGGCCAAGACGCTAGACACGGCCAGCGACAGCAAGTACCGAGACCTGTACGCCGCCAGCATGGCCACCCCTGCGGCCTTCTGGGCCGAGGCGGCAAACGCGGTGTCTTGGACGCGCAAGCCGCGGCGTGTGCTCGACGACTCCGATCCGCCGTTCTACCGATGGTTTCCCGACGGAGAGCTGAACACCTGCGCCAACGCGCTCGACCGCCATGTCGATGGTGGCCGTGGTGAGCAAACGGCATTGATCTACGACTCGCCGGTGACGGGAACCCAGCGCGCTTACACCTACCGTGAATTACTGGACGAGACGGCACGATTCGCCGGCGCACTGCGGAAGCTGGGCGTCGGCACAGGTGATCGGGTAGTGATCTACATGCCGATGATCCCCGAGGCGGTGGTCGCGATGTTGGCGTGTGCGCGGCTGGGCGCGGTGCATTCGGTGGTGTTCGGTGGTTTCGCGCCGCATGAACTCGCGACCCGCATCGACGACGCCCGCCCGGCCGTCGTGGTTTCGGCGTCCTGCGGGATCGAGCCGTCCCGGATCGTGGAGTACAAGCCGATGCTCGACGCCGCCCTCGACGTAGCCAAGCATCCGCCGCGGAACTGTGTGATCGTCCAGCGAGAGCGGCACCGTTGCGACCTGACGCCTGGACGGGACCTGGATTGGCACCAGCTGATCGGCCACGCGTCGCCCGTCGCAGCCGTGCCGGTTCCGGCCACCGCCCCGCTCTATGTGCTCTACACCTCGGGCACCACCGGGAAGCCGAAGGGCATCGTGCGCGACAACGGCGGGCACGCGGTGGCCCTGCTGTGGAGCATCCGCTACATCTACGACATCGAGCCCGGCGACGTCTTCTGGGCGGCCTCGGACGTCGGTTGGGTGGTTGGACATTCCTACATCGTTTACGGCCCCTTGCTGGCCGGCGCAACCACGGTGCTCTACGAGGGCAAGCCGATTGGCACCCCCGATCCCGGCGCGTTTTGGCGGATGGCATCCGAACATGGTGTGAAGGCGCTGTTTTCGGCGCCGACGGCGCTGCGCGCGATCCGCAAGGAGGATCCCGACGGCATCCACATCAGCCGCTACGACCTGTCGCAGTTGCGGTGTCTGTTCCAGGCCGGTGAACGCCTCGACCCCGACACCTACGCGTGGGCGGTCGAGAAGCTTGGTATCCCCGTCATCGACCACTGGTGGCAGACCGAGACCGGGTGGGCCATCGCCGCCAACCCGATGGGCCTGCAACCGCTGCCGATCAAGGCTGGATCACCGACGGTGCCGATGCCTGGCTATGACGTGCGGATTCTGCGCGTCGACGGTTCGGGTTGCGAACCCGGCGAGGAGGGCGCGATCTGCATCAAGTTGCCGCTGCCGCCGGGCACGTTGCCGACGCTGTGGGATGACGACGTCCGCTACGAGGCGTCATACCTGTGTGAGCATCCCGGCTACTACCTGACCGGTGACGGCGGCTACATCGACGAGGACGGCTACCTCTTCGTGATGGGCCGTATCGACGACGTGATCAACGTTGCCGGCCATCGGCTGTCGACCGGCGCGATCGAAGAGGTGCTGGCCACCCATCCCGCGGTGGCCGAATGCGCGGTTATCGGCATTGCCGACGAAATCAAAGGGCAGGTTCCTCGCGGTTTGGTGGTGCTCAAGGCCGGCGCCGCGGCCGAGGGCCTAACCGATGAACTCGTCCAGTTGGTGCGCGACGAGATCGGGGCGGTCGCCTGCCTTCGACAGGTCGACGTCGTGGCCGCACTGCCCAAGACCCGCTCGGGCAAGATCTTGCGAAAAACCATGCGCGGCATCGCCCACGGCAAGGACGAACCGATCCCGTCGACCATCGAAGACGCTGGCGTCCTGCACACGATCAAAGCGATTCTGCAGCCGAAACCGCCACCACGGCAAGGCATTTCGTAGAGGATGGATGCGATCAAGGCGTTGGTGTATCGCGGGCCCGGAGTGAGATCGTGGGAATCAGATCCCGACCCCACCATCGACAAGCCGACCGATGCCGTGCTACGGGTGGATACGGTCAAAGCTGCCGGTATTGCCGGCGCGGCCGGTACGGCAGTGTCTGGGCGGGGGCGGCTGGCTGCTCGGTCACTTCATCAATGGCACGCAGGCCGAGTACGTGCGGGTACTGTTCGCCGACAACTCCACCCACAAGGTGCCCGACAGAGTCAGCGATGAGCAGATGATCGTGCTCGCCGACGTCCTGCCCACCGCCTACGAGGTCGGGGTCCTCAACGGAGGGGTCCAACTAGCAGACGTGGTGGCCATCATCGGCTCCGGCCCGATCGGATTGACCGCGATCCCGACCGCGAAACCATTCAGTCCCAGCCGGACTGTGGCGATTGACCGTGCCGACTCCCGATTGAAGGCCGCACTCGAGTTCGGTGCCGACGTCGTGGTCAACAGCGCCGTCGATGACCCCGCGGAGCTCATCGCCGAGCTGACCGGCGGGCTGGGCGCCGACGTCGTGATGGGGGCGGTCGGCCAGCCGCAGACCTTCGAGCAGGCCGTGGCGTTGGTCCGCCCTGGCGGCCACGCCGCCAACATCGGCGTGCACGGCCAACCAGCGACACTGCACCTGGAAGACATCTGGATCAAGAAGCCCACCATCACCACCGGACTGGTCGATACGTTCTCCACACCAGCCTTGATCGAACTAGTCGCTGGTCGCCGACTCGACACCGCTTCGACGATCACCCACCGGTTCGTCCTCAACGAAATCGACACCAACTACGACACATTCGCCTGCCCCGCGGACACCGCATCGAGCTGACAACACCTCTCCGCCTTCGGTCTAGCGACCGCAAACCGAGACGAAGGAACCACGATGACACGCACACCTCAGGAAGTCTTCACCCACCACGCCCGGGCGCTCGCCGCAGGCGACCTCGACGAGATCCTCGCCGACTACGCCGATGACGCCGTCGTCATCTCACCCGGCGGCACTCTTCGGGGAAAGGAAGGCATCCGGACCGCCTTCGCCCAGCTACTCGGCGACATCCCGGAGGCAGACTGGGAGTTGATCACGCAAATCTTCGAGGGCGACGTGCTCTTTCTCGAATGGGCCGCCGAATCCACGAAGACACGTGTGGACGACGGCATCGACACCTTTGTAATCCGCGACGGGCTCATCCGGGCCCAAACCGTCCGCTACACCGTCCACACCAAACCCTAACGCTGGCCGGTCGGGTGGACCCGTCGGCTCGGCGCGCTGCCGCTACCCGGAGCGCCACCTCAGCCGGTCGTGAAGAGCTCGAGTTGGATGTTGTCGGGGTCGCGGAACACGACAGTCGCGAACGCGAACGGATCGGATATCTCCCTGATGCCGGAGTGCTCAATGCCGAGTTCATCAAGCCACGCTGTCCATGCCTCGAGGTCAGCGCGTGTCGCCACGTTGAACGCGAAGTGGTCCAACCCCGTGCGGGACTCGTCAAATGGCTTCCCGTCGTTGCCTGTATTCGTATGCAACCCCACGGCGAAACCCGAGCGCGGCTCGATGAGGAGCACCGCGTAACCCGTATCCTCCCGGCCGAAATGGGGGAACCTCGTGGGCACCTCGTCGGCGCGAAGCAACCTCTGATACCACGCCACGCTTGCCTCGATGTCGGTGCACGTGATCGAGCAGTGGTGCACACCGGTGATGGCTGGAGCATCGTCGCGCATGTGGGCTGACCCTTCGTTGTTGTGCGCCTGTCCGATGAGTATGTCAGCGCCGGACCGCGGGAATACGTGAATAGTCGAAGTGCAGCAGCGGGAAGCGCTGCCCAGCCGGATGGGCCGTCGGCGGCAGTACCCGAGTTCGCGCGGTCGGCTGTGAGCGATCCGTCCGGCTGCTGCAGGACTGATGAGAAGACTGACGTGATGCGGGTTGGTGCGGCGAGTGGCTCGGTCAGGAGGCCTGCGCCAGGGTGACGTCGTAGCCCATAGCTTCGTGTTGACGGACGGCGCTGGTGCGGGTTGAGGCGGGTGAAGTAGTCACCGCCGGGGTCGTGGTAGGCGGTGTTGGTGCTAGCGATGTTCCAGATCGCGACCAGCAGTGCACGTTGCACGGCGACGTTGGCGCGCAAGGGTCCTCGGCGAGCGGCGATCCGACGATACTGGGCGGCCAGGTAGGTATCGCGGGTATGCGAGATCGACATCGCCGCCGTACCGAGCGCCCCTTGCAGGTAAGGGTCGCCGGGTCGGGTGCGCCGAGATTTGACCTTGCCGGCGGATTTATTATTGCCCGAAGTGGTTCCCGCCCACGACGCAAGGTGTTGTGCGGTGGGGAATCTGGTCATGTCGGCTCCGGTCTCGGCTACCACGATGTCAGCGGTGCCCCCACCGATGCCAGGGACGGGGCTGATCAGATCCCGGAAGCCGCGAAAGGGTTCCATCACCACCCTCGATCCGCTCGGTGAGCGCCTCGACGGCCGCGGTGTGCTGTTCGATCAGATTCAGGTGCGTCCGGGTCAGAAACGCGTGGTGTGCGGTGAACCGGCCGTGGAGGGCCTCGGTCAGTTGCGGGATTTTCCTGCGCAGTTGCTTCTTGGCCAGATCCGCCATCGCCGCCGTGTCGGTTTGACGGGCGAGCAACGCTTCCAGCATCGCCCGTGAGGAGGCGCCGTCGAGGTCGGCGGCGACAGAGGTCAGTTTGATGCCGGCGTCGTCGAGGAGTTTCTCCAGCCGTTGGATCTCGCGGGTGCGTTCCCGTGTGACCCCGGTGCGGGTGCGGGTCAGATCGCGCTTGCCGGATCGGCTCGGGGAGGAACGAACGAACCACGCATCAGGCCATGAGCCCCGAGCTGCGCGAGCCAGGTGGCATCAGCGAGGTCGGTCTTGCGGCGGGCAGATTCTTGACGTGTCGGGCATTGACCGGCATCACCTCCAACCCCGCCAGGTCCTCCAGCAGCTAGTAGAACGGCTTCCAATAGTCGCGGTGGCCTCCATCACCACGCACGCAACATGCTGCGCATCAGGATGATCCCGCATCGCCATGATCTGTCGGGTGGTCGCCCCGAACGTGGTCACCGTCTCACTGGTTTTGCGACTGCCGGCGCCGTTGATCCGGACGCAGACTTTGGCGTCCCTCGTCGAAATGTCCAGGCCCGCGCAACGCGGATGAATGATCTTCACGGGCCGCTCCCTTCTGTCCTAGCCCACTGTGAAGGTGTTCGTGCGGAGGGCAGGGAGAGTCGGAAGTCTGACGCACGGGCTCAAGGCACCAATCCACGGTTCCCGTGGAAGCCCTCCGCCACCATGCTGACTTACAGGCTCAAAGGCACCAAGGTCTTTGCGGGGACAACCACGACGAACACCAAATAGGGGTCCCGCCGCTCCTGACGTGAGCACAACAGGTGGTCGCCGCCGAATCTTCACGAACCACGGTGCGCCTAGGCCCCGGTCTGCTAACTTCGGCCGGTCCGACCGTTGCGCCTCGCGGTTCGCCACCGTCGAGCAGCCAACCCATCCGGCCTGATTCGCCAGGTCGTCGGCAACGTGCGGGCCTGCGGTAGCCAGCACCAGCGCCGGCTGGGAATCAATGGGCATTCGGCCGCTAGGGAGCTGCCGTCAAGGTCGCGATACTTGTCCGCCGTTGGCGTCTCCTCCGCTCACGTCACCGGCAGGCGCGCGCCACCGCTGACGCTCGGAGACAAAATCCGGCGGGCAACGCACAGTGCCGACGATCTCCGGCACCGTGGGTGGAACGTACCGGTGTCCTAGAGCTTCGGCGTTAAGTCCACAAAGGTGACGGTCGCCATCTTGGTCACCAGCCAGCGGGAGCCCTGCTGGGTCATGTCCATCCGATAACCGATGAACTTCAGCGACGGCACATTCTTGGTCATCGGACTGGTCGACGTCGTGTTGGTGAACACCATCACGGTGGCTTGTGAGGCGGTCAGCGATTCCACCGCCACCCCAACTACGTCGGTGGTGTCGGTGATTTGGGCCTGCTTGTTGGGCGTCACGAGCGCGCCTGCGAGCTTGCGGTATTGGGCTTCGAGGTCGCCGCTGAGATAACTGGCTGCCCGGTCCGGCAGGGAGTCGATCGTGTCGGGTGTATACGTCCACAACGTCGTCACTGCGGCGGTGGCGGTGCGCGCGATCTCCATTTTGGTGGCGTCCATGGCCCGGTCAACGAGATACGGCTGCACGGCCGCACCGGCGTAGGCGGCACATCCGACGAACAGCGCGGCCCCAGCGGCGACCGCACCGGAGGGCCACCGGCTAAACCACCCACGGTCTTCACCGGTGCTAACCACGCCGACGTCGTTGCCCGACGTGCAGCCGGGTTCGTCGTTCCGGGCTTTCACCTCGGTATCTCCAGAGTCGGGATCACACGGCGCGATCGCCTGAGCGCGACGCTTCGCGTCCTTACCGATTGGACGGTGCTGCTTTACCGCCACGGCCGAAGGACTCCCGGACCGGTCGGCTACGGTATTTTCGGTGTCTGCCGCAACCGTTTCGTCATGTTCCTCACCGCCGCGCCCGACTGCGGTCGACTCGGCGCCGCTGTCGCTGGATCCGTCGACACCTCGACTGCCGCCGATCAGATCACCGGGGTCAGATTGCTGACTTTCCACCGGTCTCCTTCCTGCGTGGCCGTTAGCACCCAACGGCTTGCTCGTTCCGCGACCAGCTTGCCGTCTGTGGATTTCGACGTGAATTTTGTTACCACAAGCACATCAGCGCTGCCGTCGTCGTTCCACCGCGCAATACCAGCGTCGAGCACAGCGCCCGTCGTCGGCTCTGACCGGGCCACGCCGATGAGGATCTGGTTTTCATTGCTGCGGTATTGCTGGGCGAACTCACCCGTCGCCTGCGCCAGAACGCGATCCGTGTAGTCGTTGGCATGGAATGGGTCCGGTGAGGTGAACTCCGTCATGAAGGACCGCACATAACCCAGCACCGCGGCCTCCTTGATCGTCGCGCGCCGCTGGTTTTCGTGCGTGAGCAGGACCAGGATGCACACCGCCAGCGCCGCGATGGCCAAGACGGCCGTGAACGCTGCGGTCACGGGCAGCAACCACCGCCGTTGCCGCGATGGAACCGCGTCGGTGAACAACGGCGGCTGGCCCTCGGCGAACTTGCGTCGCGGGCTCACGGCCCGGCCCCGGCAGTCTGCGGTTTGGTGACGATCGCAAGATCGTCGACTTGCCACCCGGCCGAGGGAGACTTGACGAAGGTCGCCCGCACGGATGCGGTGATGTAGCGCTGGCTGGGCGGTGCGCCGCGCTGGCCCTGGAGGAACACCAGCATGGTCGCGCTATCCGGAGTCGCGGTAAGCACCGCGCTGTTGGTGACCCAGTACTCGTTGCGGATCGGGGTTGCCTTCTGCACCGCCTGCTGTTGGGCGGACAGTTGCGCGCGGTATTTGTCGCTGGCCAGAGACCGCGCGTGGTCGAAGTCGCTCTGGACGGTCTCGGGGCGGTAGCTCAGCATCTGCTCGACCATGTGCGGCCCCTGCGACGCGATGAGGTCGCGAGTGTCCTCAATCGATCTGTCGTGCTCTCGCACCACCGCATAGCTGAGCGCGGCGCCGCCTGCACAGAGTAGAGCGGCGCTCACCAGCACCGCCGCAGCACGCGCCCGCGGGTCGCCGTCACGTGAGCGCGGCTCGACGAGGCGCACCTCGGTGCGCAGCAATTTGTCGGCGAAGGTGCGCCGACGCGAGTCCCACAACGGCCAAAGCCAACCCGCAAAAAAGGCGGCCGTGTCCAACAGGTGCGCCAGGTCGCGCAGCAGGAGCCGCGATGGGCCGGCCTCGGCGTCTCGCTGGAAGACTGAGATGCCGTGCACGGCGCGGCCGAGGGTTTGCCCACTCCCCATGGGGAGCAGCAGTCGGTTGGCCACCGTGAGCGCGATTGCGGCCGTGCCCATTGCGATGCACGTCCACCACCACCCGCCGTACACCGGTACCGACAGCGCAACCACGATTGCGGTAGCGAATACCGCGGCACCGGGCAGGATGTCGACGGCCAGCGCGCCAGCACGCGTCATCCACGGGGCAAGCCCGTCCGCCAGGTCGCTTTGCAGTGCCGACTCTGCCTTGGTGGTTGCCGACGTCACTTCGCTACCTGGTCGAGTTTGGCGATCTTGTACCGACCAGACTCGGGCACGAGCTTCACTCTGACGCGGTAGCTGTTCTCCCGATCCGCGACGCCGTTTTGGGAGACCTTGGCCCGGAAGGCCACCAGGGCAACGATCGATCCGTCATCGTTATTGCGTTCGACTGCCGCGTGCATTTCTGGAATCTGCACGCGGACATTCACCGCTTGATATGCCTCGCTCAGGACGGCGCTGTAATACATGGCCTGGGTTTCGAAATCCCCAGTGGTGCACTCATCGAGTGTGCGCTGGCTGGCCGCCAGCGCGGCCGCATCCGCAGGTTGGGTTGCTGCGATGCAAGCCTCGGCCGCGGTGATGGCCGCACGGTTCGCGCGGGCAACGCTTTCGTTGTCCTGATGTGCGCGCTGCGCGAGGTAGCCGCCAACTGCGGTCGCCGCGCCCACCAGTGCTAGCACTGCAGCAATCACGGCTGACCACTTGGGGCTCAGCCTCCGCCGGCCGCTGCCCCCGCTGGCTGGTGAGCCACCCTCGGACCCAGCCTGCTCGGGCTCGTCAGGCCGGCCAGTCTCGAAGTTGACCGTGGCCGTCGCCGGTGCCGCGGAGTCGTTTTCGTCGACCCGAAGACCGCACGGCGGGTTTTCAGCTGCGTCTGCTGAATCGGCAGGCGTGTCGTGGGTCGATGAATCGCGGCCCGTCGATTCAACCGTCTCCTCCACGTTGTGGGTCAGCCGGCTGGCGCCAGCATCTCCTTCCATCCGTCGTCTCCTATATGGTCTGAGCCCGAGACGGTATATCTCATTCCGTCAGGTCCGGTGATTTCGCCGGCCTGCGTCTGCAACGGCGCGCCAGACGGCTCGGCCGGAGTGTAGGCACAGGGGTTGGGCTGCTGGCCGTTGCACTGAACCGTCCCTGTACCCGGCTGCGAGAGCGGGTCGCTGGTCGGTGTCGGCGGTCCTGGCAGTTGATCGGCTGGCAACGGGTTCAATCCGGTGTCCAATGTCGGTGCGGGGATGACCCGGCCCGGGTTCACCGGCTGATCGCAGCGCGCCCCCGGCGCCGGGCAGTTGAGAATTTGGTTGGGGTCCCCGTACCACGGGTTGGTGCCTAGCGGTTGATACGGTTGCCCACTACGGCACTCTTGAGGGGATGCGGCGGTCCTGCCTGGCACGTCGACGCACGGTATGTTGCGGGCCCCGCGTACCGCGTTGGCTGGCGTCTCTTGCGGGATCTTGCAGTAGGTACCCGCAGGCAGTGGTGCGATGCTGGTGTCGGCGGGTGACCGCCACTGTGGCGCGGGAAGAAATCCGGTCAGACAAGGCGGCGGCTGATTTACTGCTAGTCCCAGATCGATGCGGGCCTCACCGGGAAATGCCAGCGTGGTCGTCTGCGCGACCGATCCGACCTGCGGCAGCAACACCAGAACCTGCTCGACGCCCTTGCGGTAGCGCAGCAGAAGGCCGGTGACAACCTCGAGGTTAGCCAAGGTCTGTGGCAATGAATCGCGCACACCGCCGACTACGGCGCTGGCGGAGTCAAGCGTGGGGGCCGCGGTGGACAGGAGGTTCTTGAGCTGCGGGTCGGTTCGGGCGGTCTGGTCGGCCACGACGCTGAGGTTGTGCACCCATTGTTTGATCTCGTCACCGGATGCGGCTTGGCTGTTAAGCAGCGGCGCCGACCGGGCGATGACGTCGTCCAGGTCGGAGCTATTTGCGGCGAACTCCCCGGAAAGTGATTGGGCCGAATCCACTAATCGGTGCAATGCCGGCCCCAGTCCGCCCACTGCCTGCGAGGTCTCGTTGAGCAGCGACGCGATTTTGTCCTGGGGTAGTGCCGCCAGGCCTCGCTCGACGGCATCCAAAGCTGATCCGATTTCCTCGGGCACCGTGCCTTTGGTGATGGTTTGCCCAGGTGACAGGTATTTGCTGGGCGTGCCTTCTGACACCAAGTCCAGGTATTGCTCGCCGACGGCTGAGACCGAATGCACGTTCGCTGTCGCGTCCACCGGTATCTGGTACCGATCGTCGATGCGCATCGTTGCCTGGACTCCGGCCTTGGTGGGCTCGACGTCGGTGATCTTGCCGATCGTGGCACCGCGATAGGTCACGTTGGCGGTGCGGTACAGACCGCCGGAGGCCGGCAGATCCGCTTTCAAGGTGTACTGGCCGATGCCTAGGGCTGACGGAAGGCTCAGGTAGTACCCGCCCAGCACCACGAGCGTGATCACCGTCAATACGCCGAACGCGATGAGTTGATTTCGAACGAATCGGGAGACCATCTCTTATCGACCCCGTTCGACCAGCGGCCCGCCGGGCGCGTTGTTCGGGTTGGGCACGAAGCGGACGTCGGGGATCATGGTCGCCGGGTCACGCCCCCAGCTTTGCTCGAGTGCTCGCAGGGATCCCGAGACGCCAGTACCGGTGAGGATGCCGTTGTCGATGGCACTGAGTGTTAAGTCGACGTCCAGGGAGGTGTTGATGAAGTCACCCCGGAAGGTCTTCGGAACCGCGTCGACGTCAAACGGTGCGGTCAAGGCCAACTTCAGTGCCGGGACCACGAACGGCGCCGCGCGGACGAGCTGCGCAAGCGGCTGCTGTAGGGACACCAGATTGCGGTGCAGATAGGGTTGCGACCCCTCGACTGTCTGCAGGGCGGCGTCGCTAAACCGACCCAACGACTCGACGGCCTCGACGACGCGTCCGCGCGAGTCGGCGAGATATTTGACCAACGGCGCCAACGCCTGCAGGGCTCCGTCGAGGGTGTCGTTGTGCTCGGCAGCCATCGCCAGCAGACGGTCAGCTGAGTCGATGGCGTGAGTGATATCGCCGATCTGCTCGTCCAGCTTGGCGGTGAATGTGTCTAGCTTATTGAGCAGCGCACGCGTCTGTTCGGCGCGACCGTTGATAATGCTGTAGACCTCGTTGGTAATCACCTCCAGATTTGCCACTCCCCCGCCGTGCAGAAGTGTCGCAATGCTGGCCAACGTCTGTTCGGTCGTCGGGAAAGCCGATGAGTTTTTCAGCTCGATGGTGTCGCCGTTGCCCAACTGCTGCGAAGACGGATTCTGCTGCGGCGGCGCTAGCTCCACGTGCTGCGTGCCCAGGAGGCTGGTCTGGCCGATTTTCGCCGTCGCGTTCCTCGGCAGCTCAACGCCGTTCTGCAAGCTGAGCGTCAGTGTGGCAACCCAGTTCTGCAGGGTGATCGCACGCACTTGACCGACGAAGACATCCGCGACCATGACTTTGCTGTTGGGGGTCAGTGCCAACGTGTCGGGCATTTGCACGTACACGGTGTAGGAACCGGCCTCGGTGCCGGGCCCCCCGGGGATCGGCACGTTCGCAATGCCGCGCCACTGTCCGCACGCGCTCAGCGACAGCGTGGCCACCAGCACCACCAGGCCTCGCCGCGTGCCCGTCCGAAGTCGACGCGACGCACGAATCGCGCTCACTGGCCGGGCCCCGTCGGTGCTTCGGCTGGCAGCGGCGGCGGGCCAACAGCGCCGATCGGTCCCCCGGCGGGCAGGGGCGACCCGACAGGCGCAGGCGTCGCTGCCACTGGGCCAGGGATAACCTCCGGACCTGGGAGTGGTGGAGGTCCGGGCTGCGGATACCACGGCGGGGGCAGGGGGCTGTGCTCGTTGTACGCGTCTGGCGGGCCTGGCAGATTCTGCCCTGGTGGTGGAGGCCCTGCGTCGGGGCCGCCCATCAACTCAGACAGGGATTCTGGCGCCAACAGGTCCCCGGTGCGCGTCCCAACCTGCACCCCCTGCATTCCCGGTGCGGTCACCCACCCCGGCTCGAAGTTGCCGTGGGAAAACAGCGTGTCCCGTGAGAAGATCCCGGGCACAGTCGTGTCTTTGTATCCGGGAGGTGGCTGCAGCCGCGGCTCAGAGTATGCGACTTGCTTGGGCAGCGCCTCCGCCGTGCTGAACGGCATGAGGCCAAACGGCAAATAGTTGAACTTGATCGCGTCCAGGATCGGCGTGAGGTACTGGGCACACAACTCGGCGGAATCCTGGTACCCGAGTCGGCTGCCTGCCTGAATCGAACTGCAGATCAACTCCAAGGGGTTGGCAAAGTTTGTCACCGCGGGGACGATCGTCAGCGAGCCGTGGCCGGGATGGTAGACGTTGTTGGCGTCGGCGGCGAACGTCGGAAACACGTGAAGGAACGTTTCTAGGGCATTCTGCTGGTCGGGTTGAACCAGGGGCGTAGTGGCGGTCGACAGGTTGTTGACGTCCCGACTCAGCACCTGGCCGTTGTCGGCAAGAAACTTCTTCAGAACGGGCATCAAGCTGTTTAGTTCGTCAACGGCGTCAGCGACCTCGTGGTCGTTAGGAGTGACGCTGGTTGTGAGCTGAGACAGGTTGTTGTTCAACGACACTAGCTGCTGTTCATTGATTTGCAGGGCGTTGAGGAACGTGGCGAGGCCGCGCAGCACTGCAAACGTTTCGCCGCGGCTCTCGTTGAGCGCGGACAGTGCGGTCGACAGGCTGTTGAGTGATTTGTTGATTGCCTCGCCCTTGCCGGAAAGGCCGGTGGCCAGTGACTCGATGGTGTCGCCGAAAGGACCTTTCGGCTGTCCGGGCGTGGGACCAAGTGCGGCCACCGTCTTGCCGATGCTGTCGCGAAGGTCGTCCCACTCAACCGGTACCTGCGTCCGCTCGACAGGGATCACGGTGTTGTTCGTCAACACCGGGCCGCCGGCGTAGGCCGGTTCCAACTGGATAGTGCGCGACGCGACGAGCGAGGGGTTCAGAATCACAGCCGAGGCCTCGGCTGGCACCTTGTATTTGCTCGGGTAGTGAAAGGTCACCTTCATCTTGTCGCCGGCCGGCTGAACGTCGTCCACCGAACCGACTGGCACACCCATGATGGTGACCTCATCACCCGGGTACAGCGCGTTGGCGTGCTCGAAGTACGCGACGACAGTGGTCGTCGTCAGCTTCCGGAACAGATACCAGCCCGCATACGCGCCGGTAAGGGCCAGCACGACCGCGAGCGAGGCGACGACGATCGACTTGCGGGACAAGCGCGGCCGGCGATCGTTGAGATCGGCGCTCATACGTCAGTTACCTCCCGTTCCGGGTGGTGTCGTTGGTCCCAGCACCGCCAGCGGCGGAGCCTGACTGGGTGTAAGCGGCTCAGTCCGGGCCCCCGGCGGAGCCTTCGTGGGCAACGGCACCGGCACGCCGGGGACATCTGGCGGTGGCGCACCGGGTACCGCCGCTGCCGGGATCCCCGGAGCCGCTGACGCCCCGCCGGGGACCGGCGCCGATGTCTGGACATCGGTCGGTGCCGGATAGCTAACGCCGCCGAACGGGCCGACATCCAAGCTTGCGCACGGCAGCGGGTTGTCCGGGCGTGGAAGCCCATCCGCTGGCGGGGTGTAGGAACAGGGCGATCCCTTGGGGACGGCGGGACCTGGATGGTCAGGGGTGCCCTCCAACACCGTTGGTGCCGGTGGCGGCGCGCCGTTGGGGAGTCGGGTGCCGTTGGGGTCGGGCCATTGGAACGCCGGCAGCCCGGCAGAGCGCCAGAAGTTCTCCGGGTCGATGCCACGCTTCTTAAACGCTGCGTCGACGTAGGGCTGCAGAATCTGATAGGGCAGCAGGTTGAAGATCGCGGCCTTCACGTACGGCCCCGACGACACGATCTCGGACAGCGATGCCACGAACTTGCCCAGTTCAGTGACCGTCGTGACGAGGTCGTCCTTGCGCTTGACCAGTACGTCGCTGACGACGTTCACCTGTTTCAGCACGGCGTTGAGGTTCGGGTTGTCGTTGATTAGACCCTGGACTTGCTGTGCGACCGACCGGACGTTGCCGAGCAGGCTGTCGATGGCTTGACCCCGCGCGTTGATCGCCGACAGGAGTGTCTGTGCGTTCACCAGCAGCCGGTTGACTTGCTCGCCGTGGATTCCGAGCACGCCGGCTACCTTGCTGGTTTCGCCCAGCAGGACCTGGACTCGCTCGTCGCGCTTGGCCACGACGTCGGCGAACCGCTGCACCCCGTCGAGGGTGGCGCTCAGATGCGGGTACGTCTGATCTACCGTGTCCGACAGGACATGCAGGGATTCCTTGATGGTGTTCACATCCCAGCCGGCAGCGGCCTTGGTGGCGTCTCGGAACGCGTCGTAGATCTGATACGGCGTCGTAGTTTGGTCCAACGGCAACGTCTGGCCAGGCCGTAACACCTGGTCGCCTCGCGGTTCGATCTCGAGGACCTTCCTGCCCAGGATGGTGTCGGTGCGGATCGATAAGCGGCTTTGTGTGCCAACGGTGTTATCACCGATGGTGAATCGGGCCACGACGTGGCCGGCGGCGATCTTCAACTCCTGCACCACGCCCACGTCCATACCCGAGATGCGCACTTTGTCTCCAGCCCGCAGCGCGCCGGCGTCGGTGAACTCGCCGTAATAGCGCGGCTGGGCAAAAAGCATCGGAACACTGGTGAAGGTTTGGCCGACAGCGGTGACCAGCGCAACCAGGGTCACGGCCATGGCACCTGCCCGCACCCGGCCGCCAGGTTCGAGAGCCCTCATTGTGGCGTGCACCTCCCCGTCGGCTGCTGCGTCAACCTGACCGTGCGCACGGGTCCACCTGGCTGCAGCCCGTTGAGGGTGAGCGTGACGTCGCACAGGTAAAGATTGATGAAGTCGCCGTATGTTCCAGCGCTGCGGCCCAGCAGCGTCAGCGCGGTCGGCAGCTTATGCAACAGCTCGTCCAGCTGACCGCTTTGGTCGACCAATGGCTGCAGGACGCCCTCGGCGGCAGTCACGGTCTTTTGCACCAAAGGCCGGTTTTCGCTGAGCAATTCGGTGAGCGCCCCGGTTGCGTTGCTCAAGTTCGCGACGCTCTCGGCGAGCGGGTCGGCCTGCTGTGCCAACCCCGTGATCAGGGTTTCCAGGTTGACGACGGTGGCGTCAACTTCACCTGCCCGCTTCACGATGGTGTCCAGCACGGTGCTCAGGTTCTTCACGACCGCGCCGATCGCATCATCGCGGTCGGCCAATGCCGAGGTCAGTTGCGCAGTTTGGTCCAGGATGTCGTTGATGGTGCCGCCCTGGCCCTGGAACACCGTGATGATGGCCGACGCAATGGTGTTGACCTTTTCGGGGTCCAGAGCCCGAAACACGGGGCGGAAGCCGCCGATCAGCGCGTCGAGATCCAGTGCCGGCTGGGTTCGGGTGACGGGGATCAGTCCGCCCGAGGGCAGCACCCGATCTATGCCCTGCCCGGTCCCCCGCTTGAGTTCTAGGTAGCGTTCGCCGATGAGGTTGGCGTAGCGGATCTGCGCCGTGGTTGATTCATACAGTGGCAGCGAACGATCAACATCGAAGGCGACCCTTACCTGTCGGCCGCCATCGATCAACCGGAGGCTTTTGACCTTGCCGACTTCCACTCCGGAGGCGCGGACAAACTGGCCCTCGCGCAGTCCACTGGCCGACGAAAAGTCGGCCTCATAGCCGACGGTTCGGTCGAATCGCATCTGGCCAAACACCACGACGGTGAGCGCGGCGAACACCAATAGCACCGCGGACACCGCGGCGAACTTGACGGCACTCGAGGTCACGGTCATGGGTTGATCGTGTACTCCCCCACTTGGCGTCCCCACACGTACTCATTCGCCCACGGAGTGCCGATCTCGAAGTGGTTGTAGGGCGCAACGCTGGCGCCCGTATCAAGCACCAGGCCCGGCGCCGGCCACAGGTCGCGAGTGATGTGTTGCCAGCAACCTGGCGCACCACCGGGACCTCCACGAGCGTTGACCCGAGGCAAATTGTCGGGGAAGACATACGGGTTGGTCCCGCCGACGATCTGGGTATGAGCCTTCAGCGAGTACCCGTTCCCGCTTCCTTCCGCGGCGGCGACCGCCGGCCGCACCTCGGCGACGTTGCGGATCGTGCAGTACAACTCCGGGCTGTAGGTGTCGAGAAGCGACGTTGTCGGAACCAGCTGAAGCAAGTTCTGCACCAGATGCGGCCGGCTCTTGTCGAGCACGTCAGCGCCTGAGTTGGCAAACCCGATCGCCGCCAGCAGCGTCGCATCCAAGTCGCGTTGCTGCGCGTTGAGAGTGCCCGCGGTGGTCGTCACCTTGTCTAGAAAATTCCACAAGTCCGGTGACGCGTCGGCCAGCACGTCGGTCACCGTGGCTAACTGGTGTACGTCGTGGTGCAGCTGGTCCATCTGCGGGTTGAGGTCATCCAGAACCTTGTTGCCGTTGACCAAAGCGGTGCCGAACTTGTCACCGAGCCCCGAGACTGCGTCCGCGGCGCCGCTCAGCGTCATATTCAGTTTGACGGGATCTATCGACTGCGCGATCGACGTGAGCGTTTGAAACACCGTGTTGACCTCGGTGGACACCGACGTCGCGTCGATCACATCGGCAGCGGTGATCGGCGCCCCCGGCTGCTTCGGCGAAGTCAACGCCACGTATTTTCCGCCGAACAGGGTGGTCGCCTTGATCGCCGCATCAACGTTGACTGGAATCAATGGCACGTACCGCGGCGACACCTCCAGGGTGAACTTGGCGGCTGGCTTGCTATCGCGCTCGATCTCGCTGACGCTGGCTACTTTGCCGATCTCGGCACCGTTGAGGGTGACTTTCGATCCGGGCCCGATGAGCAGGCCCGCCCGGTCAGCAATCAGCGTCAATGACTCCTTCGACGTGAAACCACCCCGGAACTGCACGAAGACCAGAAGGCCGATAACCGCAAGTATCACCATCCCCAAGGCCGCGACCGTCTTATAGGGCGGAGTGCGCTGCGGATTGTCCGTTAGGGGCATTGTCATGTCAGCTATACCGTCAGGTTGAAATTGGGGTCGGCACCGTATAGCGCCAACGAAGCCAACATCGCGACTACCACTACCGCGACTAACGAGAAGCGCATGGACCGGCCCACGGCTTCTCCGACTCCGACGGGCCCGCCCGCGGCGGTATAGCCGTAATAGCAGTGGGTGATCATGACGATCACAGCCGTGATCACGGCGACGCCGAAGGACCAGAACACGTCGTCCGGACGCAGGAAAGTGCGGAAGTAATGGTTGTAGGTGCCGCTGGACTGCCCGTAAAGCGCGGTAGTAACGAGCTGAGGTGACAGAAATGCCATGACCATGGCCAAGCCGTACACCGGGACAATGACCACAACCGCCGCGATGATCCTTGTCGATGCCAGGAACGCGACCGGGTTGACCCCCATTACCTCCAACGCGTCGATCTCCTCACTGATGCGCATCGCGCCTAGCTCTGCGGTGGCACCTGCACCGACAGTGGCTGCCAGTGCGATTCCGGTAACCACAGGGGCAGCGATCCGCACGTTGACCAGCGCGGCGAAGAAGCCGGTAAAGACCTCGACTCCGATATTGCCCAGCGACGAGAAGCCCTGTATCGCAACGAGAGAACTACCGGATAGGGTGACGAACCCGACGATCGCGAGCGTGCCTCCCACGATCGCCAGCGCGCCGGTGCCCATACCGATCTGAGCGATGAGTCGCACAGTTTCGGCGCGGTAGCGGCGCAGCGTGAGTGGGATGTCGCCCGCACTGACTAGGGTGAACCACACCATCCGCCCGAATGCGTTCAGCGCCCGGCCGGGTCCGCCTGCGAAACGGTCGGCGGTGGTGATCGCACGTGGAAAGCGGGCGCGTAAGACAGCCACGGTCGACATGTCAGTGGCCCGTCCCGAACCGCACACCGATTGTGGTGAGGATCACGTTGACTGCATACAGCGCGATCACACATAGCACAACCGTTTCGTTGACGGCGGTCCCGACACCCTTTGCCCCACCCGAGACGGTCAAACCGCGGTAGCAGCCCACCAAGCCGGCGATGAGCCCGAAGGACACTGCTTTGGCAGTGGCGATGAGCACTTCGGGAAGTCCGGTGACCAGCGTCAACGTGGAGAGGTAGGCGCCACCGGAGACGTCTTGAAGGTAGACGCTGAAGAAAAATCCCCCAACCAACCCGACGATGATCACCAGGCTGTTGAGCAAGGTCGCGACGATTGTCGCCGCGAGCACCCGGGGAACGACCAGTCGGTGGATGGGGTCGATGCCCATTACCTCCAGCGCGTCGATCTCCTCTCGGATGGTGCGCGCGCCCAAGTCGGCGCAGATGGCAGTCGACCCGGCGCCGGCGACCACGAGGACCGTGGTGAGAGGGCCCAACTGGGTGACAGCGCCCAGCGCAGCACCCGCGCCGGAGATGTCTGCCGCGCCGAACTGGGCTAGCAACACGTTCAGCGTGAAGGTCAACAACACCGTGAGGGGTATCGCCGCCATGATGGTGGGCAAAATGGTGACTCGAAGCAGAAACCAGCACTGTACGACCAGCTCTCGCCATACCAGAGGTCTGGTAAACAGGGCTTTCCCCGATAGTGAGCACATCCCGGCAAACCCGCCGACATGTCCCAGCGGACGCCTCAGCTGGAGGCCGATGTAACTGCCGAGACCGGTTGCCGCCGTCACTGCCACCCCCTCGTCCCGACGCTGCAGCGGTAATCAAACGGCGCCGGGTCATGTCCCGCTTGCTCACCGAGGCGCCCGAAATATGTGACCGCCGTCACGTCCTCATGTAAAAGGTACTGGTCGGCGCTGATCCAGAAGGGTGTTTCGTGGTGGATGTGGCCGAGGAGTACGTCGGCGGCGCCGACGCGGAATTCCCCGTTGGGATAGCACATGGGTGCGCTGCCGTCGCAGCAGCCTCCGGATTGGTGGAACATGACTGGTCCGTGGATGTCGATGAGGTGTTGCAGGACCTCGGCGGCTTGGGGGGTGATGCTGACCCGGTTTGTGGGGGTGGGCATCAGAAGAAGCCGAGCTTGTTCGGTGAGTAGCTGACCAACAGGTTTTTGGTTTGTTGGTAGTGGTCGAGCATCATCTTGTGGCATTCGCGGCCGATGCCGGATTTCTTGTAGCCACCGAACGCGGCGTGCGCGGGGTAGTCGTGGTAGCAGTTAGTCCACACGCGGCCGGCCTTGATACCCCGGCCTAACCGGTAGGCGGTGTTGGAATCGCGGGTCCACACTCCCGCACCTAGGCCGTAGAGGGTGTCGTTGGCCAGCTTGAGCGCCTCATCGGTGGAATCGAACGTCGTCACCGACACCACGGGTCCAAAGATCTCCTCCTGGAAGATCCGCATATCGTTGGTGCCCTTGAAGATGGTGGGTTCCACGTAATAGCCGCCGGGATACTCGGCAACCTTGCGCGCCCCACCACCGGTGAGCACCTGCGCCCCCTCTTTGCGGCCAATGTCGATGTAGGACATGATTTTTTCGAACTGATCATTGCTGGCCTGTGCGCCGATCATGGTGGCCGGATTCAACGGGTCACCACTGACGATCGCTTCGGTGCGCGCCACACAGCGGCTGATGAACTCGTCATAGATCGACGAATGGATCAACGCCCGCGACGGACACGTGCACACCTCACCCTGGTTGAGGGCAAACATCACAAAACCCTCGACCGCCTTGTCCAAAAACTCATCATCGGCTGCAGCGACATCGGCCAAAAAGATATTCGGGCTCTTACCACCCAGCTCCAAGGTCACCGGGATGATGTTCTCGCTGGCGTACTGCATGATCAGCCGCCCCGTGGTGGTCTCCCCGGTGAACGCCACCTTGGCCACCCGCGCACTGGAGGCCAGCGGCTTACCCGCCTCTACCCCGAACCCGTTGACCACGTTGAGCACACCAGGTGGCAACAGATCCGCGATCAGCTCGATGACCTTCAGAATCGACACCGGGGTCTGCTCAGCAGGCTTGAGCACCACCGTGTTACCGGCCGCCAGCGCCGGGGCCACCTTCCAGATCGCCATCAAGATGGGGAAGTTCCACGGAATGATCTGCGCCACCACACCCAACGGCTCCTGGAAATGATAGGCCACCGTGTCCTCGTTGATCTGGGCGATCGAACCCTCCTGGGCGCGCAGCACTCCGGCGAAATACCGTAAATGATCCACCGCCAACGGCAGATCTGCGGCCAGGGTTTCCCGCACCGCCTTGCCGTTATCCCACGTCTCGGCCACCGCCAACGATTCCAGATGCTGCTCCATGCGATCAGCGATCTTCAGCAACACCCCAGAACGCTCCGCCGTGGAGGTCGCCGCCCATCTGCCCGCCGCGGCGTGCGCGGCGTCCAACGCCAACTCAACATCGGCCGCCGACGACCGCGCCACCTGCGTGAACACCTCACCGGTCACCGGTGACGAATTATCGAAATACGCCCCCTCAACCGGCGCGACCCAGTCACCGCCAATAAAATTCTCGTACCGGTCAGCGAACTCAACCACGCTGCCCTCAGCCCCCGGCCGTGCAAACACCATGACAACCCCT